>NZ_JBWKMB010000005.1:27020-207020 GCF_056431025.1 Nitratireductor lacus
AGAGCCAGAGCCAGAGCCAGAGCCAGAGCCAGAGCCAGAGCCAGAGCCAGAGCCAGAGCCAGAGCCAGAGCCAGAGCCAGAGCCAGAGCCAGAGCCAGAGCCAGAGGTCGAAGAACCGGACGCAGCGCCCGCGACCCCTTCTCCCCGCAAGCGGGGAGAAGGTGAGGATGAGGGGCAGCGCGACGCTGACGAGATCACGCCCGCCGTCGAAGCCGCGCCGACACCCTCGAGCGACGACGCCCGCCCCTCATCCGATCCTTCGGACCACCTTCTCCCCGCTGGCGGGGAGAAGGAAGCGGAGCCTGTCATTGAGGTTGCGGAAGAGACCGTTGCCGACGAAGCCCCGGAGCCGAAGGCCGAAGAACCGGACGCGATGCCCGTGACCCCTTCTCCCCGTGAACGGGGAGAAGGTGAGGATGAGGGGCAGCGCGCCGCTGACGATATTACGCCCGTCGCCGAATCCGCGCCAGCCGCTGCCACAGGCAAGATCGCCGTCTCCAAAGCAGTCGAGCGCGTGGAAGAGAAGGCTCCAGAGGCAGAAGCACCGCAGCCGCGCAAGCCATGGTTCCAGCGTCTGCGCGAGGGGCTGTCGCGCTCATCGCGCGAACTGCGCGATTCCATCGCCGGCGTGTTCACCAAGCGCAAGCTGGACGACGACACGCTTCAGGACCTGGAAGACGTTCTGCTGCGCGCCGATCTCGGTCTTGAGACCGCGATGCGCGTCACCGATGCGCTGGCGTCGGGCCGCTACGGCAAGGATGTGTCGGGCGAGGAAGTGCAGGCCGTTATGGCCGAGGAAATCGAGAAGGTGCTGGCGCCGGTCGCCATGCCGCTCGAACTCGACCTGTCGCACAAGCCGCATGTCATCCTCGTGGTCGGCGTCAACGGCACCGGCAAGACGACCACCATCGGCAAACTCGCCGCAAAGCTCACCGAGGGCGGGCTTAAGGTCACGCTGGGCGCTGGCGACACGTTCCGCGCCGCTGCCATCGAACAGCTCAAGATCTGGGGCGAGCGCACCGGCTCGCCGGTCGTTTCCTCAAAACTTGGCGCGGATGCGGCGGGCCTTGCCTATGATGCCTATGAAAAGGCGAAGGAAGCCGGCTCCGACGTGCTGATCATCGACACCGCCGGCCGGTTGCAGAACAAGGCCGAGCTGATGGCCGAGCTTGAGAAGATCGTGCGGGTGCTCGGCAAGCATGATCCCGATGCGCCGCACACTGTCCTCCAGACGGTCGACGCGACCACCGGGCAGAACGCCCTTAATCAGGTCGAAATCTTCCGCAATGTTGCGGGCGTGAACGGCCTGGTCATGACCAAGCTCGACGGCACGGCGCGCGGCGGTATCCTTGTTTCCATCGCCGCCAAGCACAAGCTGCCGGTCTATTTCATCGGCGTCGGCGAGCAGGTCGACGATCTCGAACCCTTCTCGGCGAGTGATTTCGCCAAAGCGATTGCAGGAGTGCAGTAAGCGTGAGCGAGAAACACATCTTTGAACGCGATCCCGCCGATCCCAGGCGCAAGGAGATCAACCCGATCCTCAAGCTGGCGCTGGAGCTGGGGCCGCTCATGGTGTTCTTCTTCGCCAATTCGCGCGGCGAATGGCTGGCCGGGCGCTTTCCCGCTCTTGGGGAGCTGGGCGGGCCGCTTTTCGTGGCGACTGCGCTCTTCATGGCTGCCACGGCCATTGCGCTCACCGTTTCGTGGATCCTTACGCGCACCCTGCCCATAATGCCGCTCGTTTCAGGCGTGGTGGTGTTCGTGTTCGGCGCGCTGACACTCTATCTGCACAGCGAAATCTTCATCAAGATGAAGCCGACCATCGTCAACACGCTGTTCGGCGCGGTGCTTCTGGGCGGTCTCGCCTTCGGCAAGTCGCTGCTTGGCTATGTGTTCGATTCCGCCTTCAAGCTGGATGCGGAAGGCTGGCGCAAGCTCACCCTGCGCTGGGGCCTGTTTTTCATCTTTCTGGCGGTGGTCAACGAGGTGGTGTGGCGGATGTTCTCCACCGACACCTGGGTCGCCTTCAAGGTGTGGGGCATCATGCCGATCACCATCCTCTTCACGATGAGCCAGATGCCGCTGATCATGAAACACTCGCTGGAAGAGCCCACGAAGTAAGCTATCCGGACGCATCCCGCCTTGCGGCGGCGATGGCGTCGTCCAGCCGGCTGTAGAACCGGAGTGCGGGTGGCCGCATCCCATGGGTGCGCAGCAATTTGCGCACCGGCTGGCTCGCCCCCACGAGATAGACATTCGTTCCCTGCTGGCGCGCCTTGCGCACGAAACCTTCAATGGTTGCAGCCGCTGTGGAATCGAGAAAACTCACCGAGCCGATGTCGATGACATAGGCTTTCGGCTGACTGCCGATCCGGTCGAGCGCCGCTCCCACCGCAGCCGCTGCGCCGAAGAAGAACGCGCCGGCAATGCGATAGACAACCACATCGTCATCCGTCGCGTTCGCCGCCGAATAGGGGCCTTCGCCACTGTCTGGCTGGTCGGTCAGCGATGAAACGCCATGCTCCACGCGCACCGCTTCCGACATGCGGTGCAGAAAGAGCAGCGCGCCGAGGCCGAAGCCGACCAGAATCCCCTCCGTCAGGTCGCGGAACACCACCAGCAGGAACGTCACCAGAAGCACGAACGCATCGCCCCACGAGGAGCGTAGCAGCGCGGCGAACTGATGCTTCTCCGCCATGTTCCACGCCACCACTGCCAGAATGGCGGCAAGGGCTGAAAGCGGGATGAAGCGCGCCAGCGGCGCGGCCACCAGCATGAACGCCAGAAGAAACAGCGAATGCAGCATGCCCGAAACAGGGCCGCGTGCGCCAGCCCGCACATTGGCTGCCGTGCGCGCAATGGTGCCCGTCACACAGAAACCGCCAAACAGCGCCGAACCGATATTGGCTGCGCCCTGCGCCACGAGCTCGCTGTTGGAGCGGTGCCGGCGGCCGGTCATGGAATCGGCCACCACCGCCGAAAGCAGGCTCTCAATGCCGCCCAGAAGCGCAAACGAGAAAGCGGCGGGCAGAACCGCCATGATCTTTTCGGTGCTCAGGTCCGGCAAATGCGGAGCAGGCAGCATCTGCGGAATGCCGCCGAACCGCGAGCCGATGGTTTCCACCGGCAGACCCAGCGCCCATGCGACAAGCGTGGCCGCCACCACGGCGATCAGAAAGCCCGGCCAGTGCGGCCGCCAGCGGCGCAGCCCGACGATCACCGCCACCGAGCCAAGCGCCAGCAGAAGTGCTGCGGCGTTCACCGTCGGCGCGGCTTCCGCCAGCGCCTGCAGTTTGGGAATGAAAGGCCCGGGCTCCGCGCCCGTCAGCGCCAGGCCGAAGAAATCCTTGAGCTGGCTCGTCAGGATGATGACGGCGATGCCCGAGGTGAAGCCCACCGTGACCGGGTAGGGCACATATTTAATGAAGGTGCCGAGCCTCAGGAGACCAATGGCAAGCAGAATGAACCCGGAGAGGAAGGTGGCGAGGATCAGCCCGTCAATGCCGTGCACCTGCACCGTGGCGAAAACGAGCACGATGAACGCGCCCGCCGGGCCACCGATCTGGAAACGGCTGCCGCCAAGCGCTGAAACCAGAAACCCGCCCACAATGGCGGTGTAAAGCCCGCGCTCCGGCGGCACGCCGGAAGCGATGGCGATGGCCATCGACAGCGGCAGCGCGATGATCGCGACGGTGAGGCCGGCAACGATGTCGGCCTTGAGCGCGGCAGGGCCATAGCCCTCGCGCAGCACGGTCAGCAGTTTGGGGGTGAAAAGAGCAGTGAAACCGGGGCGCGTGGCGCTCGCCTGCATGGGAAAGCCTCATACCATCGGCATCGGTAGGCCGTCGGCGTCTTGCAGGCGGTCGCCGTTGCGTTCTCATCGTTCCCGCAGTTCCGGACGCAAAACCGGTTTCCACTTTTGCTGGAACTGCGTTGTCTCAGACGGTTTTCGCCTTTGCCGGGGTTGGCTCTCTGAAGCGTACACCACGTCCGGTGCCGTGGCTGGGTGCATGGTCACCGATCAGCTCGATGCCGGCTGCCCCCAGCGCCTCGACCACCTTGGAAAGCGTGTCGACCACACCACGCACATTGCCTTCGCTTGCCTCCATCCTCTGGATGGTCGGCAGGGAAACGCCCGAAAGCTCGGCCAGCTGCTTCTGGTCGATGCCCAACAGGGCTCGGGCGGCGCGCATCTGTGCTGCGGTTATCATTGGCGCTCCGTCTTTGAGTGTATATAAAGTCTTTTAGTGTTGATGTCTAGGACATCAATATTGATGGTTTTAGAAGGATCAAACGCCGAAGAAGCCGATGACCCCGCCCATGATGAGTGCGACACCCAGCCAGTGGCCGGCGTCGATCAGCGTCAGGTCCCAGCCAAAGCCTTCATAGCGCTGGTTGACAGCCACGGTCGTGGCCATGAAGCCGAGCCAGATGAAAGCACCGGAGACAACGCCGTTCCACAAGGTCACCTGCCCGGCGCCCAGATGGCCGATCACGCCGGCCAGCACCCATGCCATGATCAGTTCGGCGGCGAAGGAGGTGATAAAGAGCGATGGCTCCATCTTCGCTTCTTCCGGCTTGATGCGTGCGGCCTTCATCCATGGTTTTCCGAGCGTGCCATAATAGACGGAGCCGAAGATGAATGCCGCCACCGCGGCGGCGAGGATGGCGAGATAGTTGAGACCGGCGAAATCCATCTTATCCTCCTCGGGTGTGCTGGATGGTGGATTGAACCCGCACCCCGGTATGCGGTCAAGCGAATTGCCAGACCGTTGTGCGCTTCACCTCCGCGTCTTCCAGTGCGCGGGTCACGGGTACGATATAGCTCGCCAGTTCGGTGAGGCGTGTGCGCGGCAGGTAGCTGCGGCCGGGGTCGCCGACAATGACCGTCGAGCCTGCTTCTGACAGGCGGTCGAGCCATGGCACCAGCGTGTCGGTCATCGCACGGTCGTAGAACACGTCGCCGGCAAGCACCACATCCCACTCGCCCGTAGTGCCGGTGAGGTCGTTCTGCGTGGTTTCAAACGTCACATCGTTTGCCGCCATGTTCAGCGCACAGGCCGGTGCGCTGAACGGGTCTATGTCCGCTGCCAGAACGCCTTTCGCGCCAGCCTTCACGGCGGCGATGGCGACAAGCCCGGACCCCGTGGCGAAGTCGAGCACGGTTTTCCCGCGCACGGTTTCGGGGTGATCGAGAATGTAGCGCGAAAGCCCCTGACCACCCGCCCATGCGAAGGCCCAGAAAGGGGGCGGCAGGCCGATCTCTGCAAGCTCCTCCTCCGTGCGTTGCCACAGATCATGCGCCTCATCGGCCAGATGGAGCGCGATTTCCGGCACATGCGGCGGGCGTATCAGCGCCGTGTTGGCGCGGATGAACGCCGCCGCATTGTCCGAGGTGATGCGCCGCACGGGGAAAAGGCTCAGGGTGCCTTGTCGAGGCCGCCCATGCGGCAGATTTCGGCCCATTCGTCCGGCCGCACAGGCTGCACGGAAAGCCTGGAATTGTTGACCAGGATCATCTCCGAAAGATTCGGATTGGCCTTGATCTCGGCCAGCGTGACCGGGTGAGGGATGTCCTTGACGGCGCGAATGTCCACGCATTCCCAGCGCGGGTCATCCGTCGTGGTGTCGGGATGCGCCAGCGCGCACACTTCCACGATGCCAACCACGGAAGTTTCCTTGACCGAGTGATAGAAGAAGCCGAGATCGCCGAGCTTCATCTCGCGCATGTTGTTGCGTGCCTGATAGTTGCGCACGCCGTCCCACTGCTCGCCTTCTGCGCCTTTTTTCTTCTGCATTTCCCACGACCAGGTGGAAGGCTCGGATTTGAACAGCCAATAGGCCATCACGCATTCTCCGGATTGTTGAAGACCCAGTTCCAGGCCCGTATTTCAACGGATTCGAACAGGCCCGCAAGAGCATAGGGGTCCGCTGCAGCGATCAGTTTCGCTGCTGCCTGGTCCTCGGCCTCCACTGCAACAAGGCTGCCGCAGGGCTTGCCTTCATCGTCAAGGAATGGCCCTGCGAATTTCAGCGCGCCGTTTTCGTTGAGCCCGTTGAGATAGCTTACATGTTCGGGCCGTGTGCTCATGCGCGTTTCCAGATGGCCAGGTTTGTCCCGGCAGATGATGGCGAAGATCATGCGTTTCCCCTTTTGTCAGGTTTCGCTTTTTAGCGGACGTGAAAGCAGAGCTTCCATGGCAGCCTGCACAGTCAGCCTGCCTTTGAGAAGCTCTGTCACGCTTTCGATAATCGGTGCTTCGAGGCCGCGTTCGCGCACGATGCGCGCGGCGATGCCCGCCGTATGTGCGCCTTCGGCAAGCGGCCGGCCTTCAAGGCTCTCGCCGCGACCGAGCGCTGCTCCATAGGCAAAATTGCGCGATTGCTCCGAGCCGCAGGTCAGGATCAGGTCACCGAGACCGGAAAGCCCCATCAGCGTGTCGGGCCGCGCTCCGAAGGCCTCGCCGATGCGCCGCAGCTCCACGAAACCACGCGTGATGAGCGCTGCCGATGCGCTGGCGCCGAGCCCGGCTCCGTGTGTGGCGCCGGCGGCGATGGCCAGAACGTTCTTCAGCGCACCGCCGATCTCCACGCCGGTCAGATCGTCGGTCGAATAGCAGCGCAGGCGCGGCGCGGAGAGCTGTTCTGCCAGTGTCACCGCCAGATCGGTATTTTTTGCCGCCACCGTCACGGCGGTCGGCAGACCGCGCGCCAGATCGCTGGCAAAGCTCGGCCCGGAAAGGGCGGCGACCGGGTTTTCCGGCAGGATCTCGGAGGCGATTTCGGACATGAGCCTGCCCGTCTCGCGTTCGATGCCCTTGGCGCATAGCACGATGGGGATGCCCTTCGGCACATGCGGGCCGGCATCGGCAAGAACCACCCGCAGGGTCTGTGCAGGCGTCACGGCAAGAATGCAGTCGGCATTCTTGAGTGCATCCTCCATGCTGCTCGTTGCAACAAGCTGCTGATCAAGCATCAAGCCGGGCAGATAGCGTTCGTTGATGTGATCGGCATTGATCGCCTGTGCCAGCGCTTCGTCGCGCGCCCACAGTCTGGCGCGGTGCCCGCCTGTGAGCATGGTCGCGCCCAGCGCCGTTCCCCACGCACCCGCACCCAGAACGGCGATGATCCATGGTTTTCTCATGCCTTGGCTCCCCGTTTGCCCGCGCCGAAGAGTGGGGCCGATGCCTGATCAAGCGGCCAGCGTGGGCGCGGAGCGAAACCGAGGGTCTCCTCTTCTTCAAGGCCTGCTTCCAACCGTTCCAGACCGGCCCAGGCGATCATCGCGGCATTGTCACCGCACAGGCGCAGGGGCGGGGCGATGAGCTGGAAGCCGGCATTCCCGCACCGTGTATTGAGTGCCGTGCGGATCGCCTGATTGGCCGCAACCCCGCCTGCCACCACAAGGACCGGAGTTTCGAGATCGGGGTGCGTCTCGCGGAAGCGTGCAAGACTTCGCGCCACCCGGTCGGCCAGCGTCTCGGTCACGGCCTGCTGAAACGAGGCGCAGATGTCGGCAATGTCTCGTTCGCTGAGCGGTGCAAGCGCGGTGGCTTCCCGCCTCACCGCTGTCTTGAGACCGGAGAAGGAGAAATCAGGCCTCGCTTCGCCCTTGAGCGGACGCGGAAAGGCGAAACGTTCCGGGTCGCCATCCGCTGCCGCCTTTTCCACGCTCGGGCCACCGGGGTAGGGCAGGCCGAGGAGCTTGGCTGTCTTGTCGAATGCCTCGCCCAGCGCATCGTCTATGGTGGAGGCCCAGCGCTGATAGCGCCCGACGCCCTCCACATACACGATCTGCGTGTGCCCGCCTGAGACGAGCAGAAGCAGATAGGGAAATTCGATTCCGTCGGTCAGCCGGGCGGTCAGCGCATGGCCTTCCAGATGATTGACCGGAACAAGCTTCTTGCCGCTCGCCGCCGCGATCGCCTTCGCGGTGGTCAGGCCGACGATCAGCCCGCCGATAAGGCCGGGTCCGGCCGTCGCGGCGATGGCGTCGATCTCGTCAAGCGAGAGGCCGGCTTCATCGAGTGCGGCTTTCACCACACCGTCGAGCGCTTCCACATGGGCGCGCGCGGCGATCTCCGGCACCACGCCGCCAAAGGCGGCATGGTCGGCAATCTGGCTCAGAACCACATTGGACAGGATTTTGGTGTCGTTGCCCGATTTTTCGATCACGGCCGCTGCCGTCTCGTCGCAACTCGTCTCGATGCCAAGGATGCGCGTCATTCAGACTTACCCGCTCATGTTGCCGTCGCAGCCAATCCCCGTTAGGGGTGTGGTGCATCCGGTTCGGATGCGGGTTAGCACGGACGTGACGGCATGCAAACTGATGTGGTGAAGATCGGCACGCGCGGAAGCGCGCTCGCAGTCGCTCAGGCGGCAGAGGTGCGTGCGCGCCTCATGGCGGCGCATGGCCTGCCAGAAGAGGCGTTCGAGATCGTCGTCATCTCCACCTCCGGCGACCGCATTCAGGATCGCCCGCTCTCGCAGGCCGGCGGCAAAGGGCTTTTCACCAAGGAAATCGAGGAAGCCATGCTCGATGGCCGCATCGATCTGGCCGTGCATTCCTCGAAGGACATGCCCACGGTTCTGCCTGATGGTCTGGAAATCTCTGCCTTTCTGGAGCGCGAGGATGTCCGCGACGTTTTCATCGGCCGCTCCATTGCAAAGCTCGAGGATCTGCCGCGGGGCGCAAAGCTCGGCACCTCGTCGCTGCGCCGTCAGGCGCTGGTTCTTCGTCTTCGCCCCGATCTCGACGTTGGCATGTTCCGCGGCAATGTGCAGACGCGTCTGCGCAAGCTGGAGGAAGGCGTTGCCGAGGGCACGCTTCTGGCGCTTGCCGGGCTCAACCGGCTCGGCATGCCGCATATAGCGACCGAGGTGATGGACCCCGAACGTTTTCCGCCGGCGCTGGGCCAGGGCGCGATCTGCATCGAAAGCCGCATCGGTGATACGCGCATCGGGCCGATGATCGCCGCGATCCATCATGCCGAAACGGGTGACGCGCTGCTTTGCGAACGCGCTTTTCTCGGTGCGCTCGATGGATCGTGTCGCACGCCCATCGCGGGCCTTGCCCGCATAGAGGGCGACAGGCTGCGCTTTTCGGGCCTGATCCTCACGCCCGATGGCCGTGAGACCCATGAGATCGCAACTGAAGGCCTGGCAGCGGATGCCGTGCGCCTTGGGGCGGACGCGGGGGCGGAGATCCGCGAGAAGGCTGGCACGCGGTTCTTCGATAGCTGGCAGTAAGATGCGGCGGGTGCTGGTCACGCGCCCGGAGCCGGGCGCTTCGGAAACGGCAGCCAGGCTCGTTGAGATGGGGTTCGAGCCACTCGTCCTGCCGCTCACGGAAACCGTGCCGCTTCACCCCACCATTTCCACCGGGAGTGTGGATGCTGTGGCTGTCACCAGCCCCAACGCCATCCGCCATGCACCGCAATCCATCTTCGACGCTTTGAGAGGTAAACCCGTCTTTGCCGTGGGTCGCCGCACGGGTGACGCAGCGCGTGCTGCCGGGCTCAATGTGGTCGATGACGAGGCGGGCGATGCTGGGCGGCTGGCGGCGCGCATGGATGCCGCTTTCAAAGTCCCCAGCCATGTGACGGTGCTTTGTGGGCGGGTGCGCCGTGACGTGCTCGAAACGCGGCTTCTTGAGGCCGGACACAGGCCACGCCTTATCGAGATCTACGACACTCTGCCGTTGACGCCGACCGACGATGAAGTGCAGGCGCGTCTTGGCGATCGTCCTGTCGATCATGTGCTTGTCTATTCGGCCAATGGTGCAGCACGGCTTTCCAGTCTCCTGGAACGTCCTGTTCTTCAGCATCGCTTTCACGGTGCGTGCTTCTACGGCCTTTCTTCGCGGATCGCCGAGGCTTTGAGGGTGGAAGCAGGGCTGGAGGTGGCTGTCGCCGATTTCCCGTCGGAAGACAGGCTCCTGGCCCTGCTGCCGGTTGTCAGGGGTTAGAATTTTCTGGCGACTGTCAGGTTGACCGTACGCCGGTCTCCATAGAAGCAGTCGCCTCGTGCAAGGCAACTCGACACATAGGTCTTGTCGAACAGGTTGCGCGCGGCCAGCGTCACATCCCAGTCTTCGGTTTCATACCCGATCATGGCGTCTGCCAGCAAAAACGGGTCGGTGCTCAGGCCGTCTGCGCCATCCCAGGTCTTGCCGATGTAGCGGAGACCAAGGCCCGCCTTGAAGCCTTCCCACTCTCCCATTGGCCGGTAGCTTGCCCATGCCGAGGCCATGTGGTCGGGCACCGCGCTCAGTCTGTGGCCGGTTTCACTGCGGGTGTCGAGATAGGTGTAGTTGGCGAGCAGTTCGAAATCACGCCACCTGGTGCGTGCTTCGAGTTCCAGGCCGCGAATGCGCGCTTCGCCGAGCTGAACCCTGTTCAGCGGGTTGGCGGGATCCGAAACGAGCATGTTTTCCTGATTGATCTGGAAGACGGACGCGGTGAACAGGGACGGGGTGCCGGGTGGCTGATATTTCAGGCCGACCTCGAACTGGCGTCCGCGCAGCGGCTTGTACGCCTCGCCGTAGAAGTTTGTGCCGGTGACCGGCTTGAAGGATTCGCTGTAGCTGACATAGGGGGCCAGACCGTTGTCGAATTCATAGACAAGGCCGAAGTCCTTCGAGAGTTCACCGTCACTGTTGCCGGCGGCATCGCGCACGGAATCGTAGCGCAGGCTCGCCGAGGCGATCCACCCGTTTCCGAACCTGATCTGATCGCTGAGGTAGATACCGGTCTGGCGTGTTGTGGCCGGATCGAAATCGAAATAGGCGAGACCGGAAGGCAGGTTTCCATAAACAGGGTCGTACAGGTCGATCTGTCCACCAGTCCCATAGAAATAGTCGTTCTCGGTGGTGGCCCTCTGGTAGTCGAGGCCGAGGGTGAGACGGTGAGCGAACGCGCCGGTGTCGAACTCGGCCTTCGCATGTGTGTCGGCCGTGAAGACCTGCGCGCTGGCGTCACTCGCATAGGCGACACGGTTCAGCGTACGCCCGTCTGGATTGATGACGGGCGGAAAGGCAGCGTAGATGCTGTCATACTGCGCCTCGCTGTCGCTGTAGCGCATGCGGGCGCTGACACTCCAGGTTTCGTTGAAGCGGTGATCGAAGATCGCGGTGATCGCCGCCTGTTTCGTGTCGTACCGGTCCCAGCCCGGTTCTCCCACAAAGCGGTTCGTGGGGATGGGGCCATTGGGGGCCGGAAGCAGGGTTCCCTGCCAAGGGAAAAACTGGTTCGTGGGTGCGGATTTGTTGCGCTGCAGATTGGCAAGCAGCGTCAGGCTGGTGTCTTCGGTCGGCTGCCGTGTGATCGAGGGGGCGAACGCATAGACATCGTCGGGAACGAAATCGACCTGGGTGTTGCTGTCTCGCCAGACACCGACCATGCGATAGAGGAGAGTGGCGTTCTCATCGATCCTGCCCGTTAAGTCTATGCCGACTTCCTTGCGATTGTGACTGCCGTAGGAAGCGAAAATCTCACGCCGGGTCTCCTCCTTCGGTAACTTGCTGACAAGGTTGACGATGCCGCCGGGCGAACCCTGGCCGTAGAGAACCGACGCCGGACCTTTCAGAACCTCGACGCGTTCGAGCATGAAAGGATGAGGACGGGTGTTGTTGTAGCTGCCAAACTGGCGCTTCAGCCCGTCGCGGTAATCTTCCGGCTCCAGACCGCGAATGCGCGCCCAATCACCACGGGTGTCGAAGCCGAACGCTGCGCCATACACGCCGGCGCTATAGGTGAGGGCGTCCTGAACATTCTGGACGCCCTGATCGGCCATCAACTGCTCGGTGACGACCGAGACCGATCGTGGTGTCTCAAGGATCGGCGTATCGCTTTTCGTCGCGGTCGTGCTGTCCTGAGCGATGGTCGGCCCTCTCTGTCCGCCCGTGCCCAGCGCATCTCCCTCAACGACCAGTCGATCCAGATGGGTCGTTTCCTGTGCGCTGGCCAACTGGCTGGTGAGCGCAGCCCCAGCCAAAGTAATCCAGAATCGTAATGCCATTGTTGAATCTCCAGCCGGCTGTTCGCAAAATGACTGCGCCTGGCCGCTGCTGGGATCGGCAGTCCCGCACGTCACTATTTAATATGATTATATTTATCAAGTTATAGATCTTCACTTTTCGGCGTGTGTTGCGCGGGCAGCACAACTTTTTATTGAAGAGGCTGTGTGGGGTGCTTTAAAGACGCGCTCTCTTTTGTCGCTGCCCCTGTTTTCACCACATCCGGGTGTGATAGGAACTTATATGCACTGCACATAGTGCAGGAACCGCCTTTTGCAGTGGAGTTGCCCGATGGTCAAAACGCCGAGAACGCGTCATTCCAAATCCCAGAAGGAGCCGGTGACGATCGATCTGGATCCCGATCAGGTGAAGCGGGAGGCGGTAGACAGGCCTGACGCATCCGGCGAGACAGGCAGACAGACGGCCAGGCCGGAAGCGCAAAAACCTGCTGAAGCGAAACCGGAGACGGCGAAGGCTGAAGCGGCTGCAAAGTCCACCGGTTCGGACGCGTCCAAAGGCGAGACGGCCACAACCGGGTCCAGGGCTAAACCTGCGTCGAAGGAGGCCGGCTTCGGGCGTGACGCAAAGACGGGCGATGCCGGTGCGCGTAACGACGATTCTGCCACGAAATCCGAGAAGTCTGAGGCCTCCGCCCGTGCGCCGGCCAAAAACGGCGGCGGGGCCGGTCGGGCGCTTGCCGGCGGTGTTGTCGGTGGTGTCGTGGCGCTTGCTCTTGCCGGCGGCCTGCAGTGGGCGGGTATCCTGCCAGCTCCGGAGAGAGGGAGCGATGCGGTCGACCCTGGGGTCGAGGCATTGCGCCAACAGGTGAGCGCGCTTGAGAGCAGGTTGAACGAACAGCCTGCCGCCGGCGGCGATGGCGAAGCGCTTGAAACCGCATTGAGCGAGGCCCGGGAGCGCGCCGGCGCGACCGAGCAGCGCCTGGCCGAACTGGGCAACGAGATCACGGCGCTGCGTGAAACGATCTCGTCAGGCGAAGCCGGCGAAGGTCCGGGGCTCGAAGCGCTCTCCCAGAGGCTCGCGGCGCTTGAAGAGCAGACACAGAGCCTTTCTTCTGATGGTGATGCCGGTGCGGCGCTGGAGGGCGTGACCTCGCGGCTTTCCGCCATGGAGACGAGCATTCAGGGCGCATCCGAAGCGGCCCGCGCGGCCAGCCAGTCAGCGTCCGATAATGCAACGGTTCTTTCCACGCTCAAAAGCGAACTCGATGCATTGAAAGCGCAGGTCGCCGAAGAGGGCGATACGCCGCGCATGGCGCTTGTCATCGCCGCGACGACGCTCAAATCGGCTGTTGAGCGTGGCACACCCTATGCGAGCGAACTCGAGACCTACACCACGATTGCCCCGGAGGGCGAGGCCGAGGCGCTCGCGCCGCTTGAGGCGAATGCGGCAAGCGGCGTGCCGAGCCGCGCCACGCTTGCTGCCGAGGCGCCCGAAGTGGCGAGCCGCATCGTCGCCGCGGTCACGCGCCAGACCGATGAAGGCGAGGGTGGCATCATCGACAGCCTGATGGCGAGCGCCCGTTCGCTCGTGGTGGTGCGGCCCGTGGGCAGCGTCGAAGGCGATGGGCCGGATGCGATTGCCGCTCGAATGGAAGCGGCGGTTGTCGCAAACGATTATGAAAAGGCACTTGCCGAATACGAGACGCTGCCGGAAGCTGGCAAACAGGCTGCGGCCGATTTCGCCGAGAGGCTCCGTGCCCGTCAGGCCGCCGACCAGATATTGAACAGAGCGCTCGCCGACGCGCTGAAGGGGGCATAAGCGCAGATGTTCCGAATTCTTTTCTACCTTGTTGTTGTCTTCCTGCTGGGGCTGGGCTTTGCCTGGCTGGCCGAGCGCCCTGGCGATCTTGTCGTCACCTTTGCGGGCTATCGCTACGAGGTTTCCCTCATGGTGGCTGCGGTTGCCATCGTTGCCATCGTCGCGGCGGTGATGATCCTTTGGTGGCTGATCCGCAGCATCTGGACGAGCCCCTACACCGTTGCCCGGTATTTCCGCGTGCGCCGCCGCGATCGCGGCTATCAGGCGCTCTCCACCGGCATGATTGCCGCTGGCGCCGGCGATGGCGGCCTTGCAAGACGCATGAGCCAGCAGGCGGCCAAGCTCATCTCTTCAGATCAGGAACCGCTTATTCACCTGCTCGATGCTCAGGCAGCGCTTCTCGATGGCGACCGGCAGGCGGCGCGCGACAAGTTCACCTCCATGCTCGACGATCCCGAAATGCGCCTTCTGGGGCTGCGCGGGCTCTACCTCGAAGCCGAGCGACTGGGTGAACGCGAGGCCGCGCGTCACTATGCCGAGCGTGCGGTGGAGAATACACCGCAGCTCGAATGGGCGGTGAATGCCGCACTTGAGGGCAAGACCGGCGAGGGTGACTGGGACGGAGCGCTGAAGCTGCTCGACAGCCGCAAGGCGACCGGCAAGGATGCGCGCGAGAGCGTCGCCAGCCGTCGTGCCGTTCTGCTCACGGCCAAGGCCATGGACGTGCTCGACGCCGATCCGCAGGCTGCCCGCACCACGGCTCTGGAAGCGCACAAGCTGCGACCGGATTTCGTGCCGGCGGCTGTGACGGCGGCCAGGGCGCTCTTCCGCCAGAACGAGCTGCGCAAGGGGTCCAAGGTCCTTGAAACCGTCTGGAAAAAGGAACCGCATCCCGAGATCGCCGACGCGTATATCCATGCGCGCCCCGGCGATTCCACACAGGACAGGTTGGCGCGCGCCAAAAAGCTTCAGTCGTTAAAGCGCAACAATGTGGAATCGGCGCTGGTCGTCGGTCGTGCCGCCCTTGATGCGGGCGAATACAGGCTGGCACGCGAATCCTGCGAGGCCGCCGCCCGTCTCGGGCCGCGCGAAAGCGTCTATCTGCTCATGGCCGACATCGAGGAAGCCGAGACCGGGGATCAGGGCCGCGTGCGCCAGTGGCTGGCAAAGGCGCTGCGTGCGCCACGCGATCCCGCCTGGGTGGCCGATGGCTATGTGGCCGAGCGCTGGGCGCCGATCTCGCCCGTCACCGGCAAGCTCGATGCCTTCGAGTGGCGCATGCCGATGGAACGGCTGGCACAGGTGGTGGAAGGCGAGGAGGACTTCTCGCCGGCTCCCGCCATCGCCGCACCGAAGGGTGGAGAAGACGCGCCCGATCCGGCCGAGGCGGAAACCGAACCGGTGGTGATCGAGACCGAGCCCGTCAAGATCGAAGCGCCGAAAGACGAGAAGCCGGGTGACACCGACGCCGCCGGGGACGCGGTGACGAAGCCGGAAAAGCCCGAGCCGCCTGCGGAAACGGCGCCAGTCAACGGGCAGAAGGCAGCGTCCGCAAAGAAGGATGATCCCGCCAAACCGCCACTGCCCGATGATCCCGGCGTAGACCCCGACGACAAGGAGAGCTCGACGCAGAGCCCCTTCCGCCTATTCTAAGTCTGAGACATGGCGATTCGCCCCGGGCTCGCCCGGGCCGCTCCGGGGCGGATCGCTCCCCCAGTTGACCCGAACCGCAGGCGCTCATGTTCGACAGTATCCTGTCCTTTCTGAAAGACCTTCCAGGCAACAGCCGGCAATCGACCTTGAATCCGGAAGATGACCCGCGCGTGGCTGCTGCAGCACTCCTGTTTCACGTGCTCGATGCCGATGGTATCCGCGAGGCATCCGAAGTCGAGAAGCTCAAGGAAACCCTGTCCAGCACCTACGATGTGACGGGTGCGGAACTCGAGAAACTTCTCAGGGCCGGGGAGAAGGCCGAGCAGGAGGCGATCGACCTTTATGCCTTCACCAGCGTCCTGAAACGGCATCTGGACGCGGATGCGCGCAAGGCCTTCATCGGTCTGATGTGGGGTATTGTCTTTGCCGATGGCGAGCTGCACGAACTGGAGGACAACCTTGTCTGGCGCGTGGCCGAGCTTATCGGCGTCGACAACCGGGACAGGGTGATCCTGCGTCAGGAAATGCAAGAGAAGTACGCCAAGAGCTGACCGCCATGGAGATCGACCCGAGCCGCAGGATTTTGATCGTTCTGCATCAGGAAACCTCGAGCGCGGGGCGTGTCGGCCAGGTGTTGCAGGCAAGCGGCTTCTCGCTGGATATCCGCCGCCCGCCGCTGGGCCACACCTTGCCTGAAACTCTTGAAGGCCACGCGGGCGTGGTGATGTTCGGTGGCCCGATGAGCGCCAACGATCATGATGATTTTGTAAAGCGCGAGACCGACTGGCTCGCCGTTCCACTGCGGGAGAACAAACCTTTTCTTGGCATCTGTCTCGGGGCGCAGTTGCTGGTGAAGCACCTGGGTGGGCATGTGAAGAGCCACGATGACGGGCTGGTCGAGATCGGCTGGTATCCGCTGCGCGCCACGGAGGCGGGCCGCAAGCTCCTGCACTGGCCCGAAATGGTCTATCAGTTTCACCGCGAAGGCTTTTCGCTGCCGAAGGATGCCACGCTTCTCGCCACCGCCGAGCATTATCCGAACCAGGCTTTCCGCTATGGCGAAAATGCGTGGGGTGTTCAGTTCCATGCCGAACTCACACGCGCCATGATGCAGCGCTGGGTGGTGCGCGGTGCGCATCGTTTCGTCATGCCGGGTGCTCAGCAGGGGCGCGATCATCTGGGCGGGCGGCTCATCTGGGACCGGCATCTGAAACAGTGGCTGGCGGAATTTCTGGAACTGATTTTCGGGCGCGAATGCGCCGGAACGCTTCAGACAGGAGACGAAGCGAAGGGGCAGCATCCCGTGGGCCGGCGTATGGTCGGGCGCAGGGGCGTGGCCTGATGGAAGCGCAGTAGTCTGTCAGTGTCGGCGCGAAAGCTCCCGCGTGGCCGCTTCCAGCCCGGCGAGCGTCATCGGGTACATGCGACCAGAGAAAATCTCCTGCAGCATCTGGATCGAGTGCGTGTAGCGCCAGTGCTTTTCCGGAACCGGGTTCAGCCACGCCGCATTTGGCCATTGCTGGAGAACGCGGTTCAGCCACACATGGCCTGCTTCCTCGTTCCAGTGCTCCACCGAGCCGCCCGGATAGGCAATCTCGTAAGGGCTCATCGAGGCGTCGCCGACGAAAATCACCTTGTAGTCAGGCCCGAATTTGTGGAGCACATCGAAAGTGGGGGTCACTTCGGAATAGCGTCGGCGGTTGTCCTTCCACACGCCTTCATAGAGGCAGTTGTGGAAGTAGAAATATTCCATGTGCCTGAACTCGGCGCGGGCTGCTGAAAACAGCTCCTCGACGATGCGGATGTGATCGTCCATCGAGCCGCCCACATCGAAGAACATCAGGAGCTTCACCGCGTTGCGCCGTTCCGGCCGGGTTTTCACATCCAGATAGCCGTGTTCGGCGGTGGCCTGAACAGTGCCGGGAAGATCGAACTCCTCTTCCGCGCCCTCGCGCACCCAGCGGCGTAGCCGCTTCAGAGCAACCTTGATGTTGCGCGTGCCCAGTTCCACCGCATCGTCGAAGTTCCTGAACTCGCGCCTGTCCCACACCTTCACCGCGCGGCGGTGGCGCGATTCATGCTGGCCGATCCGCACGCCTTCCGGATTGTAGCCATAGGCGCCGAAGGGCGAGGTGCCGGCGGTGCCGATCCACTTGCTGCCGCCCTGATGACGGCCCTTCTGCTCGGCAAGACGCTCCTTTAGCGTCTCCATCAGCTTCTCGAATCCGCCCATGGCCTCGACAAGCTTCTTCTCTTCTTCGCTGAGGTGCTTTTCGGCCAGTCTGCGCAGCCATTCCTCGGGGATCGCCTGCGGGTCCACACCTTCGCCACCCGACACCGCTTCGACACCCTTGAAGACGTGTGAGAACACCTGGTCGAAGCGGTCGATATGCCGCTCGTCCTTCACCAGCGCGGCGCGGGCGAGATAATAGAACGCCTCTACATCATGGGAGACAAGCTCCTTCTCCATCCCCTCCAGCAGTGAAAGAAATTCGCGCAGCGAAACGGGAACGCGCGCGGCTTTCAGCTCGAGGAAGAAGGGAATGAACATTGCTTACTTTCGCTGGTACTTGATGAACGGCGTCAGTTTAGCAATGCGGTCATAGAGCTTGCGCGCGGTTTCGTTGAAGTCCTGCGTCATCCAGTAGACATTTGCAGCGCCAGCCCCGTCCGCCTTTTCGTAGACAGCCTCGATCAGCGCCCGACCGATGCCCTTTCCGCGCACGGCGGAGTCGGCGTAGAGATCCTGCAGATAGCAGTTGTTGCCCACCGTCCAGCAGGTGCGGTGGAGCATGTAATGGACAAGGCCGACAGGCTTTCCATCCACCTCGGCGATCAGGCCATTGGGTTCGTATTCGCCATCATCGAAGAGCCGCTTCCAAGTGGTCGCATAAACCTCTTCGGGCACGCTCGTCTTGTAGAATGTCAAATAGTCCGTCCAGAGCCGGCGCCATTCGGCTTCGTCGGTTTTTGCGAGCGGGCGGATGGTGATGTCGGTCATGGTGTTCTCCCTCTTCTCCGCGGCACTGTCGGGCCGTGGCCGCGTTTCTGGCAAGGGCCAGGAAGGCGCAGGCTTTGCGCCTATTGCCGCCGCGCCATGAAGGCGAGTTTCTCGAAGAGGTGAACGTCCTGCTCGTTTTTCAGGAGGGCCCCATGCAGACGGGGCAGGGCGTTCTTTGCTTCGCCGCGCAGGTCCTCCGGTGCCACATCGTCTGAAACCAGAAGCCTGATCCAGTCCAGTGCCTCGGAGGTGGACGGCTTCTTCTTCAGCCCCGGTACCTCGCGGATTTCATAAAACTGGCTGAGGGCCGCTGAAACCAGGTTCTTCTTGATGCCGGGATAGTGAACCTCGACAATGTCGGCCAGCGTCTCGGCATCGGGAAAGCGGATATAGTGGAAGAAGCAGCGGCGCAGAAAGGCGTCGGGCAGCTCTTTCTCATTGTTCGACGTGATGATGACGATGGGGCGGTGGATCGCCCGCACTGTCTCACCGGTCTCGTAGACGAAGAACTCCATCTTATCGAGTTCCTGCAACAGGTCGTTGGGAAACTCGATATCGGCCTTGTCGATCTCGTCGATCAGGAGCACGGTCTTGCGGTCTGCCGCGAAGGCTTCCCACAGTTTTCCGCGCCTGATGTAGTTCTTGATGTCGTTGAAGCGCTCGTCGCCGAGCTGGCTGTCGCGCAGGCGCGAGACGGCGTCGTATTCGTAAAGACCCTGCTGCGCGCGTGTGGTGGATTTGACATGCCATTCGATCAGATCAAGCCCGAGAGCTGCCGCCACCTGCTTGGCAAGCTCGGTCTTGCCGGTGCCGGGTTCGCCTTTCACCAGAAGCGGGCGCTCCAGCGCGATTGCCGCGTTCACGGCCACCATCAGATCCTTGTCGGCGACGTAATCCGCCGTGCCTTCAAAACGCATGCGCATCAGTCCTTGCGGTGTTGTTCCAGCTCAAAATTTGAGCGCGACCCTATTGGGTGAATTTTGCTGGCGCAAGTGCGCGAATGCCTCTGGCGAAGCAGGGGACGGAAGACTATATTGGTGCTGCGGTCTGCGCTTCCCGACAGGAATCTAATTCCCCGGGGCCTTATCGATCCTTAAGGGAGCTGTCCCTGGTCTCGCCCGTGGGCTTGGCTACACGGCGCCCACCTACTTTGTAGGTTCCCGGGATCGTGTATTCCATCGGTCGCCGTGGATCGCCACTCTTTCCCTTTGCTCTCTGCGGTTTGCCTGATTATCGTCGCGTGATGTCGAGACACGCCACACACCATTCCGCATGAGCACTTCCCGCGATTTGAAAAAAGAACTCCGTGCCGCTGCGCTTGCGCGCCGCGACGCGCTGGATGCCGCGTGGCGCGTGGATGTGGGGCAGCGGCTTGCCACCCATGCGGATGCGCTGGCGCCTTCGTCGGGGGGCGTGGTCTCCGGCTTCTGGCCGATGCGCTCGGAGATGGACGTGCGTCCGCTGATGACCGCACTTGCCGCGCGTGGTGCCCGCATTGCGCTGCCGGCCATTCTCGACAAAACCACTATCGTTTTCCGCGAATATCTGCCCGGTGTGCCGATGGTCGATATGGGGTTCGGAACCATGGGCCCGGATGAAGAAGCAGCGGTGCTCGATCCCGATGTGATGCTGGTGCCGCTCGCGGCCTTCGATGCACGCGGCCATCGCATCGGCTATGGGGCGGGCTATTATGATCGCGCCATTGCGCGGCTGAAAGAGAAAGACCGCGCGCCACGTCTGATCGGAATCGCTTTTGCCTGCCAGGAGGTCGAGCGAGTGCCCGACGAGGCGCATGACCAGCCTCTTTACGAGATCCTAACCGAAACAGGCATGCGGCGTTTCAATGGCGGGTAGGGGCATTTGCGCTTTTCACCAGTGCCAGACTTATTCTAGAAGCGGCGCATGAGATTTTTGTTTCTTGGCGATATGGTCGGCCGTGCCGGCCGCACGGCGGTCTGGGAAAAGCTCCCCGGCCTGATTTCCGATTTCCGGCTGGATTTCGTTGTGGTGAATGGCGAGAACGCGGCGGGCGGTTTCGGCATCACCGAAGAGATTTTCCGGGCTACGCTCGATGCCGGCGCCGACGTGGTGACGACAGGCAATCATGTCTGGGACCAGCGCGAGGCGCTGACTTTCGCCCCGCGCGAGGAGCGCTTCCTGCGGCCGGCGAATTTTCCCAAGGGCACGCCGGGCCGGGGGTCGGGTGTCTACATCGCGCGCAATGGCGCGCGGGTTCTGGTGTCCAACATCATGGGCCGGGTCTTCATGCATCCCGAGCTCGACGATCCCTTCGCCTGCGTTGAAGATGTGCTGGCCGCCTGTCCGCTGGGCGAGCAGGCCGATGCCGTCATTCTCGATTTTCATGCCGAGGCCACGTCCGAGAAGATGTGTTTCGGTCACTTCGTCGATGGGCGGGCGAGCCTCGTCGTGGGCACGCACACGCACCAGCCGACGGCGGATCACCAGATCCTCAACGGCGGGACGGGCTATCTCTCCGATGCCGGGATGTGCGGCGATTACGATTCCTCGCTTGGCATGGACAAGGAAGAACCGCTGAACCGCTTCACCGCAAAAGTGCCCAAGGGGCGCTTCGAGGCGGCGTCCGGCCCTGCCACCATTTGCGGTGTCGCACTGGAGATTTCCGACCGCACCGGGCTTTGCGAGAAGATCGCGCCGCTGCGGCTCGGTCCCCGGCTTGAGGAAACCGTTCCCGTCTTCTGGCGTTGACGCCTGGAGCGTGCACGCATAACTCTGCGAAACGCTATATTTTGAACAATTGCCAGCGAGGGGTGCTGCAATGGAATGGCTTGCCGGTCACTTCGAGTTTGTCTCCAATCCGGAAGCCTGGGTCGCGCTTGTGACCCTGGTGGTGCTTGAGATCGTTCTCGGCATCGACAATCTGATCTTCATCTCCATCCTGACGAACAAGCTGCCGCAGGAGCAGCAGGCGCGGGCACGGCGCATCGGCATCAGCGCGGCCCTGATCCTGCGATTGGCGCTGCTCGCCACCATTTCCATTATCGTGCAGCTCACCGAGCCCGTGTTCGAACTGTTCGGCCACGGATTCTCGTGGCGCGACCTGATCCTGATCGCCGGCGGCCTCTTCCTCGTCTGGAAGGCCACGAAGGAAATTCACCATTCGGTCGATCCCGACGACGGCAAGGAAAACATGATGGGCAAGGTCACGATGACGGCTGGGGCGGCCATCGTTCAGATCCTGCTTCTCGACCTGGTGTTCTCGATCGATTCCATCATCACCGCCGTCGGCATGACGGATGAGATCGCGATCATGTTCATTGCCGTCATCTCGGCCGTGACCGTGATGCTGATCGCTGCCGAGCCGCTGTCGCGCTTCATCGCAGCCAACCCGACCGTGGTCATGCTGGCGCTCGCCTTCCTGCTGATGATCGGCATGACGCTGATCGCAGACGGCATGGGCTTCCATGTGCCCAAGGGCTACATCTACGCCGCCATGGGCTTCTCGGCGCTGGTGGAGGGGCTCAACATGATGGCGCGGCGCAAGAGGACACGCGAAAAGGCGCTGGCGGAAGGTTCGGCCGAATAGAGCAATTCCAGGAAAAGTGGAAACCGGTTTTCCGTTCGGAATTGCGAACAAAAAACAAGATGGAGAGTGTCTGCAATTCAACGAAAAGCGGACACGCTCCAGGCCGCGTTACACGCCGTCCAGGATAACGATGGTCGGTCGCCGTGGCAGGTTATCCAGCGCCACGGTGATCGTCCGTCCCTCGCGGAAATCCAGTTCGAACCCACCGCCCATTCTGCTTGTGAAGGCGCTGAGCGGCGTCGAATGCCGGTGCATCGGCAGGATGACCGACGAGGAAAGCCGGCGCGCGATCTCGCTCATCCCGTCGAGCGATAGCGTCAGCCCGCCGTCGACGGGCACCATCACGACGTCGAGCCTGCCGATTGCCGCATAGTGGCTGTCGTCCAGCCTGTGGTGCAGATGGCCCAGATGCCCGATGCACAGGCCCGCCACCTCGAAGATGAAGATGGAGTTGGCGTCCGGCTCCATCGTGCCATAGCGGTGGATGTCGGTGGTCACGTTGCGGATATAGACGTCTTCCACGAGAAGTGAGTGCCGGGCTGGCCCGCCTTCCGGGTTCCAGCCCGGCAGCACATGCTCGATGGCCGGGTCGGGATTGCGGGTGAAATGCGTGCCGTGCGCCTTGTTCATGGTGACGACACGCGGCACCGGACTGGCACCATGGGCACCCGAAAAATCGGTGGCGATGGTCACGCCGGCGGGCGTCTCGATGATGTAGGTGGAGTGTCCCGCATAGGTGATGTCAACCGGTTCGGCGCTTGCAGCGGTGGGGGTGGCAAACGAGGCGTAGATCACGCCGGGCGCGGCCTGTGCCATGGCAAGGCAGGTGCTTGGCCGTTCGCTTTGCGCCCAGGCGGCGGCCAGCGGTGCGAGCAGAAATGTCAGTAAGCTTGCGGTCAGTCGGAAGGCATTCATCTGCATCTCCCGTGTGAGCAGGGGGCGATGGTACGGCAAAGCGCGGCAATGCGCCACGTTTGGCTGCCGGCGGTTCTGGACGTTGGCCGGCATTTTCACTATAAGGCGGCGTTATTCCGTTGCATTCAAAAGACCGTGAGAAGGAGCCCCATGGCCGGTCATTCCCAATTCAAGAACATCATGCACCGCAAGGGCCGGCAGGATGCCGTTCGCTCGAAGATGTTTTCCAAACTGGCGCGCGAAATCACCGTCGCTGCCAAGATGGGACTGCCCGACCCGGCGATGAACCCGCGCCTGCGCCTGGCCATCCAGAACGCCAAGGCCCAGTCCATGCCGAAGGACAACATCGAGCGCGCCATCAAGAAGGCGGCAGGCGGCGATGCGGAAAACTATGACGAGGTGCGCTATGAGGGCTACGGCCCGGGTGGCGTCGCAGTGATCGTCGAGGCTCTGACCGACAACCGCAACCGCTCTGCCTCCAACATTCGCGCCGCCTTCACCAAGGCCGGCGGATCGCTCGGCGAGACTGGCTCGGTGGCGTTCATGTTCGACCGCGTCGGAGAGATCATCTATCCGGCCGACAAGGGCGATGCCGACACCGTGATGGAAGCCGCCATCGAGGCTGGCGCCGAAGATGTCCAGTCGGATGAGAACGGTCATGTCATCACCTGTGCCTTCGAGGACATTGGCGATGTCACGACGGCGCTGGAAGCCTCGCTGGGCGAGGCCGAATCCGTCAAGGCGATCTGGCGCCCGCAGACCGGCACGCCCGTCGATGAAGAGCGTGCGCAGTCGATCCTCAAGCTGGTTGCCACCCTTGAAGACGACGATGACGTGCAGAACGTCTACGCCAATTTCGAGGTGGATGACGAAACGCTCGCAAAACTCAGCGCGGCCTGATTGCGCTTCTGCCGGGCATGGATGTCCGGCAGAGCCCGCTGGCGAATGGCTGGACCGCTTCAGCGTTTCGAGGAATCGACAATGCGGTCTGACTGCTTGTTTTCACGCAATTCCGGACGGAAAACCGGTCTCCACTTTTCCTGGAATTGCTATAGGGACGGGGTGGTATGAAAGAGCATCGCGTCGTGATTACCTATTGCACCCAGTGCCAGTGGCTCCTGCGGTCCGCGTGGCTCGCGCAGGAGCTGCTCTCCACCTTTTCCACAGAGCTTTCGGAAGTGGCGCTGCGTCCGGGCACGGGCGGCGTTTTCGAGGTCACCTGCAACGGCATCCTCATCTGGGAGCGCAAGCATGACGGCGGCTTTCCGGACGCCAAGACGCTCAAGCAGCGCGTGCGTGATGTGATCGACCCGGAGCGCGACCTTGGGCACATCGACAGGACGGCAACAAAAAACCCGCCCTTGTGAGGCGGGTTTTTGCGATATCTGCTGCGATAGGGCGGCTTAGATGCCGAGGCCCTGGTAACGCTGCTTGAATTTCGACACGCGGCCACCGCGGTCCATCAGCGACTGCTGACCGCCGGTCCAGGCCGGGTGCGTGGACGGGTCGATGTCGAGCTGAAGCGTATCGCCTTCCTTGCCCCAGGTGGAGCGGGTCTCGTACTCGGTGCCGTCCGTCATGACGACCTTGATCGTGTGATAGTCGGGATGAATATCGGCTTTCATCGGCTTGTCCTGAATTTGGTCGGGGTAACAATCCACTCCGCACTTGCGGCAATTGCACCCATCCTGAAAACTTGAAGCCGCGGCCAAGGAAGGCTACGGCTTCGGAATTGGTTGGCGAGCCTATACATCAGGTCCGGCGACAAGACAAGAGTTGAGCGGCGTACAAATTGCCGCTCTCGGGCATGGTGTGAAAAAGGGAAAGCCAATGGCGCGCACACAAACGGCGTCGGATGAGAGGCAACAGGCAGCGAAGCGGCGGTCTCTCAAGCCACTCAGACGCCTTCTGCCCTATGTCGGACGCTATCGCGGTCTTGCTGCCTGCGCGGGATTTTTCCTCGTCATCGCGGCCATTGCAACGCTCACGCTTCCGCTCGCCGTGCGCCGCATGATCGATCACGGTTTTTCGGAATCGGATTCGATCTTCATTGCCAATTACTTCTCCATGCTGATCGTGGTGGCCGCCGTGCTGGCCGTTGCCTCGGCGGGCCGCTATTTCTTCGTCATCACGCTTGGCGAGCGTGTCGTCAGCGATCTCCGGCGCGACGTGTTCGACCATGTGATGCGCCTGTCTCCCGGTTTTTTCGACACGGTTCAGTCGGGCGAGATTGTCTCGCGCATTTCTGCCGATGCGACGCAGGTCAAATCCGCCGTAGGCGCCACGATCTCCCAGGCGCTGCGCAATGTGATCATGGGGCTGGGGGCCGTCGGCATGATGGTCGTCACGAGCCCGCGGCTTTCGCTGCTCGTCGTGGCGGCGATCCCCGTCATCGTGCTGCCGCTGGTGGCCTTTGGCCGCTCCGTTCGCCGGCGGTCGCGGTTTGCGCAGGACACGCTGGCCGATGCCACGGCCTATGCGGGCGAGCAGATCGGTGCGATGCGGACGCTTCAGGCCTTTACGGGCGAAGCGGTGGCGCGCGGGAAGTTTTCCAGGGCAATCGAGACGGCGTTTGCGGCGGCGCGGTCTTCCATCCTCGCGCGGTCCTTTCTCACCTTCTTTGCCATCTTCATGACCTTCAGCTCGGTTGTGGCCGTGCTGTGGTTCGGTTCGCGTGATGTGCTGTCGGGTGCGATGTCACCGGGGACGCTCGGACAGTTCCTGCTCTATTCGGTGCTTGCGGCGGGCGCGCTGGGTGCTCTTTCCGAAGTCTGGGGCGAGCTTTCGCAGGCGGCCGGTGCTGCCGAGCGCATGAGCGAGCTTCTGGCCGAAGAGCCGGTCATCACGGCACCAGCCGATCCGGTCGCGCTGCCCGACCCCGCACGTGGGGCCGTGGCCTTCGAGGATGTGTCTTTCGCCTATCCGACCCGGCCGGACCGGTCCGCCATTCACGGTCTTGCATTTTCTGTGGAGCCGGGTGAAACGGTCGCCATTGTCGGTCCGTCAGGCGCTGGCAAGACGACACTCTTCTCGCTGCTCCTGCGGTATTACGATCCGGACTCCGGCGTGATCCGGGTGGACGGCGTCGACGCGCGCAAGGCCGATCCGCAGGCCCTGCGGGGCCGTATGGCAATCGTTCCGCAGGATGTCACCATTTTTGCCGCCAGTGCGGCGGAGAACATTGCCTTTGGCCGGCCGGACGCCACACGTGCCGAAGTCGAGGCTGCAGCCAAAGCCGCACTGGCACATGACTTCATCAGCGAACTGGCAAACGGGTACGACACACCGGTGGGCGAGCGCGGTGTCACCCTGTCGGGCGGCCAGCGTCAGCGCATGGCCATTGCGCGCGCGATATTGCGCGATGCGCCGATCCTGCTTCTCGACGAAGCGACATCGGCGCTCGACTCGCAAAGCGAGACACTGGTGCAGCAGGCGCTGGAGCACCTGATGAAGGGACGCACCACGCTCGTCATCGCGCACCGGCTGTCGACGGTTCTGAAAGCCGACCGCATTCTCGTGATGGATGGGGGGCGCATTGTTGAAGAAGGCACACATGCCGAGCTCGTGGCGGCAGGAGGCGTCTATGCGCAGCTTGCAAGCCTGCAGTTCAATGCCTTTGGGGAGGCTGCGGAATAGGGCCGTTTCAGGAGGAGTGAAGTCGGCTTCCCCGTCGGGGGACGGGCATGGGTGCCCGGGCATTCCGGGCATGACGAAGGAGCGGAGTGTCTCGCCTTGAAGCGCTTGCAGACCGACACGAGCCCCGTTGCCGGTCCGTTGCGCAGGAACCTCCTTTTGTCGCCCCTCGTCATCCTCCTTTCGAGGACCCATGTTCTTTCTACCTCTCAGAGGAAGGTGGCGATCTCCTCCAGCGGCTTCTTTTCCATCGCATGTTCGGGTATCGTTGCCCCCTCTTTCGGATAGCCGACCACCATCAGTATGTAGGGTTTGTCGTGCGGGTCGCGGCCGCATAGCTCGTTGAGGAAGCTCATCGGGTTGGGTGTGTGGGTCAGCGTGGCGAGCCCCGCCCGGTGCAGGGCTGCGATCAGAAAACCCGTGGCGATGCTGACCGATTCGGGCACATAGTAATTCTTGCGCTTCACGCCATCGGCAGAGCGGCTGCGGCGCTCGCCGAACACGCAGATCAGCCACGGTGCCTCTTCCAGAAACGGCTTGCTCGCATCCGTGCCGAGCGGCGCCAGCGCCTGCAGCCATTCTTCGCCGGCGCGGCCTTCATAGAACGCCTTCTCCTCGACTTCGGCTGCTTCGCGGATCTGCTTTTTCACGGCAGGGTCGCCAATCACGGCGAAATGCCAGGGCTGATGATTTGCGCCGTTGGGTGCCGTTCCTGCAGCCCTGATGCAGGTCTCGATGATGTCGCGCGGGACGGGCCGGGAGGAAAAGTCGCGCACCGTATGCCGGGTGCGGATCTCGTCGTAGAAGGCCTGCGCGCGTCGGCGCATCTCGTCAAGCGGAAGCTCCTGGTAGTCCGGCAGGGGTACGGGACGGTATTCCTGAACTGGCTGCGTGCTCATATGAGCATCTCCTCCCGATTGTCTTATATTATTGTCGGACAATCCAATGTTCTGGTTTCGGCGTCAAGTCTTGCCCGGCTTAATCAGTCCGGGTGGTGGAAACCTGCGCGAAATGGTCGTCGGGCAGCGACTGGATCAGGGTTCTGGCGTTTTCGATATGGCTGAGCATCGCTGCTTCCGCGCCGGGCGCATCATTGGTCCTTACGCATGCAGTCAGACGCTGGTGCTGCCGGTTGGTTTCAAACACCTGTTGCCTGTCCACCAGAATACGGAACTGCAGCCAATAGAGTGAGTTGGAAAGCCTCGTCAGTGTCTCGTTCAGAAGCGGGTTGTTCGCCGTCTCCCGAAACAGGCGGTGAAAGCGGGCGTTCAGCTCCGAGAACCGGTTCATGTCGCCCGCTTCTGCGGCGGCGTCCAGGCCGTGCTGAATGTCGATCAGGGAAGCAGGTGCCCGGTGAAGCGCGGGAAGGGCGAGTTTCACCGCGAGCGCTTCCAGCGCACCACGCACCTGAAACAGATTGTCCACCTCGGGGCGCGAGAGCTGCCGTACGGCAACGCCGCGATGGGGTTCAGCCGAAAGGAGCCCGTCCGCAGTCAGACGGCGAAAGGCTTCGCGCAGGGAGGAGCGTGAAACGCCGAGCCGGCTGGTAAACTCACTCTCGGTCAGCCGCTGGCCGGGCACGAGCCGCCCGGTGCGCACGGCTTCTGTCACAGCGGTGGCAACGATCTCCACGGTGGATCGGGAATCGGTCTCTTCCATTGGGAGACAGTGTGCCGGGAGCGACCGTCTGGCAAGCCTGTTCAGCGGCCGGCGGCGTGGCGTCCGGCGTTGCGGCCGGAAAAGATGCAGCCGCCCAGGAAGGTGCCTTCCAGTGCGTTGTAACCGTGATAGCCGCCACCGCCGAAGCCCGCCACCTCTCCGGCGGCGTAGAGACCGGGGATGGGCTCGCCGTCCTCATCCAGCACCTGGCTGTCGAGATTGGTGTGCAGTCCACCCAGTGTCTTGCGGGTGAGGATGTGCAGCCGCACCGCGATCAGCGGCCCGCTGGCAGGATCAAGTATCCTGTGCGGTCGGGCGGTGCGCACCAGCCTGTCACCGAGATAGGCGCGCGCGCCGCGAATGGCGGTCACCTGTGCGTCCTTGGAAAAGGCGTTGCCGATCTCGCGGTCGCGCGCGTCGATCTGCGCCTTGAGCCGGTCATGATCGATCAGCGGTTTGCCTGCGAGCGTGTTCATGGCTTCTACCAGTGATTTCAGATCGTCGCGGACGATGAAATCCTCGCCTTTCTTCTTGAACGCTTCCACCGGTGGTGGCGCGCCCTTGCCGCGGCGGCTTTTCAAGACCTCGATCCAGCGCTTCGACGTCAGGTCCGGATTCTGCTCGGAGCCAGAGAGAGCGAACTCCTTCTCGATGATCTTCTGGGTCAGCACGAACCAGGAATAGTCGTAGCCGGTCCCAAGAATGTGCTTCAGCGTGGAGAGCGTGTCGAAACCCGGCATGCAGGGCGCGGGAAGGCGGTTGCCTTCGGCATCGAACCAGAGCGAAGAAGGGCCTGGAAGAATGCGAATGCCGTGATCGGGCCAGATCGGCGCCCAGTTCTTCACGCCTTCCGTATAGTGCCACATGCGGTCGGTGTTGATGGTTGCCGCGCCCGCTTTTCGGGCAATGCCGATCATGCGGCCGTCGACATGATGCGGGACGCCGGCGATCATTGTCTTCGGTGCGGGGCCGAGCCGTTTCGTCGGCCAGTTTCTGCGCACCAGGTCCAGATTGCCGCCAATGCCGCCGGAGGCGACGATCACGGCATCGGCAGTGAATTCGAAATCGCCGACGATGTCGCGTCCTGACTTTTGACCGCGCTCCACCGTCGAAGGTTCGAGGATTTCGCCCGCCACGCCGGAAATCGCGCCCTTCCGGCGCACAAGGCGGCTTGCCTGATGGCGAAATTTCATTGCAATGCGGCCGGCTTTGGCATGGGCCAGAACCCGCCTGGCGAAAGGCTCCACCACGCCGGGGCCGGTTCCCCACGTGATGTGGAAGCGCGGCACCGAATTGCCGTGGCCATCGGCGAGGCTGCCGCCACGTTCCGCCCAGCCCACCACTGGGAACCATCGCATGCCCATGGCACGGAGCCATGGACGCATCTCGCCGGCGGCGAAGTCGATATAGGCTTCGGCCACCCTGCGGGGCCAGAAATCTTCTTCACGGTCGAACTGCGCCGAGCCCATCCAGTCTTGCAGGGCGAGTTCGCGGCTATCGGCGATGCGCATCCGCCGCTGCTCGGGACTATCGACGAAGAAGAGCCCGCCCAGCGACCAGAAGGCCTGGCCGCCGAGCCCGTTTTCGCCTTCCTGTTCAAGCAGTGCAACGCGCTTGCCGGCGTCCGCCAGTTCGGCTGCCGCCACCAGTCCGGCGAGGCCGGCGCCGACGACGATCGCATCGAATTGATCAGCCATGTCTCCTCCCAAAGCAGCCGATGGCGAGTGTCGGCTGCTTTGGTGGGATGAGCAAGTGCGATTGAGCGCAGCGCCGGTGCCTATGCGCCGTAGCGCTGTTCCAGATGCCTTGTGAAATGCGCCGCGTTGAGCGGCTCGCCGGTCGCCTGTTCGATCAGGTCCGGCGTGGAGAGCCGGGAGGCCTGCGACCAGATCTTTTCGCGGCGCCACGCGTTCACCGCCTCGAACTGGCCGCGCGCGAACTGCTCGTTCACATCTGGAATGTCCTTCTCGATCGCCGACCACTGCTGTGCGGCGATCATGGCGCCGAGCGTGTAGGAGGGGAAATAACCGAAGGCGGCGGAGGGCCAGTGGACATCCTGCATCGGCCCGTCCTGCGGTGTGTCGATGGTTGACAGGCCAAGATAGGCTTTCATCTTTTCGTCCCAGGCTTCCGGCAGATCGCGGGCTTCGAGCCTGCCGGCGATCAGATCCTGTTCCAGTTCGAAGCGCAGGATGACATGCAGCGGATAGGTCACTTCATCCGCGTCGACACGGATCAGCCCGCGCTCGACATGGTGCACATGGGCGAGGATCTCGTCTTTCGACCATTTTTCGCCGAGATGCTTCTCCACCACCGGCAGCGCCCATTCCCAGAAAGCCGGGTTGCGGCCGATCTGTTTTTCGACAAACAGGCTCTGGCTTTCGTGCATCGCCATGCCCCGCGCCCTGCCGAGCGGCCAGTGCGCCCATTCGTGCGGCAGGTTCTGCTCATAGAGCGCGTGGCCGGTTTCATGCAGGATGCCCATCAGCGAAGAGAGAAACTCGTCGGTGCGATAGCGCGTGGTGATGCGCACATCGGTCGGAACGCCGCCGCAGAACGGGTGGTGCGAGACAGAGAGGCTGCCGCGTGTCAGGTCGAAACCGACAGCCGCCATCATCGCCAGTCCAAGCTCGCGCTGCCGCTCGACCGGGTAGTTTCCCGACAGCGGGCGCAGCGGATTCTTCACCTGCTTCTTTTTCTGAATTTCCAGCGCGTTTGGGACGAAATCGACGAGAAATGCCTTCAAATTCTCGAAAACGGGAGCGATTTCCGCCGTTCTGTTGCCGGGGTCGAACTGCTCCATCAGCGCATCATACGGGTCGAGGTCGAGCACGTCGGAGCGACGCGCAGCCTCTTCCCTCGCCAACTCGATAACGCCTTCGAGAGCCGGCAGGAAACCGGCCCAGTCGCCCTTCGGCCGGGCCTCGCGCCAGAGCTGCTCGCAGCGCATGCGGGTGCGTGTCTGGCGCTCCACGAAGTCGGATGGCAGGCAGGTGAGGTTGACGTAATGGCGGCGGAATTCCGCGACTGCCGTCTTTTGATCGGCATTCAGGTCTTCCTGCCCGGCCGCCTCGATCCAGTCGGCGATTTCGGGTGCGGTGGCCTGGCGGTGCGCCATGCCGGCGAGGGTGGACATGGCCTCGGCGCGGGCTTCGCCACCGCCGGGCGCCATATGCGTTGCCTCATCCGCACCGAGAATTGCCAGCGCATGGCCGAGCGCTTCCAGCCTGTGGCCAAGGTCATCGAGTTTCTGGAAGGACATGAAGTTCCTCATACGCATGGAAGGAGAGCAGGGACAGCCCTGCGGAAGGAAAGATCAACGCTCGGTAAGCTTCAGCTCGATGCGGCGGTTGCGGGCACGGGCCTCGGCGGTGTCTTCGGTGTCGAGCGGCTGATATTCGCCGAAGCCGGCGGCAACGAGCCGGTTCGCCGGCACGCCGTTTTCGATCAGGAACTTGACGACGGCCGTGGCGCGCGCGGTTGAAAGCTCCCAGTTGTCGCGGAAGCGTCCGGTGCCGGAAAGCGGCACGTCATCCGTATGGCCGTCGACGCGCAGAACCCAGTTGATTTCGGGCGGGATCTCTTTCTGCAGCTCGAGAATGGCGTCTGCCAGCTTGCGCATTTCCTCGCGGCCATTGGGATTGATCTCGGTGGCGCCGGAGGGGAACAGAACTTCCGACTGGAACACGAAACGGTCACCAACGATGCGGATGTTTTCGCGGTCGGAGAGGATTTCGCGCAGACGGCCGAAGAAGTCGGAGCGATAGCGGTTCAGTTCCTGAACGCGCTGGGCCAGCGCCACGTTGAGGCGGCGCCCGAGATCGGCGATCTTGGTGCGGGATTCGCGGTCGCGCTCTTCAGAAACCTCAAGGGCGGCTTCCAGCGCGCCGATCTGTTTGCGCAGCGCTGAAATCTGCTGGTTCAGAAGCTCTACCTGCGAGAGCGCGCGCTGGCTGACCTGACGTTCTTCATCAAGGGCGCCGGAAAGTTCACCGATCCGGGCTTCGGCCTGCTCGCTCTGGCCGCTGCCGCTTGCCAGAATCTGTTCCAGCCGCGAGCGGTCGGCGCGAATGTCCTCGAGCGAAGCGCGCAGATTGGCGATGGTGTCTTCGGCATCCTGGCTGTTGGCCTGCTCGAGGGCCAGAAGCTGCGTCAACTCGTTGATCTGCGCATTCAGCCGGTCGAGCACGGCATCCTTGCCGGTGATTTCCTGGCTGAGGAAATACTGCGCCAGAACGAAGACGGAGAGCAGGAACATGATGGCGAGCAGGAGCGTCGCCATGGCATCCACGAAACCCGGCCAGTAATCGACCCGCCGGTCTGTGCGGCGTGCGCGGGCAAGCGCCATGTCAGCCTTCCCGCTTTTTCAGTGCAGCAGACAGCTTTTCGAGCGTGGCGCGCATGGCTTTCTGTTCATCGGCCTGGGCTTCCACCCAGTCGCGCATCATCTGCTGTTCCTGGCGCATGTTCTTGACGAGGCCGGATATGCCTTCGGCGAGGTTGGCCATGGAGGCGGTCAGACGGGGGCTGGACGTGCCTTCTTCCTGGGCGGCGCGCAGCTTGTCGGCAAGCTGCTGCATCTCCTCGGAAGCGCCGTTGCGGCCTTCGGAAAGGTCCGAACCCAGATCCGTGACGGAGGAGAGCCAGTTTTCAAGCTCTGTGTAAAATCGGTTCTGGGCGCGGCCAGCCTGCAGGTCGAGAAAGCCCAGGATCAGTGAGCCGGAGAGGCCGAAGAGCGAGGAGGAGAACGCCGTTCCCATGCCTTCCAGCGGTGCGGAAAGGCCGGATTTCAAAGCATCCAGAACGTCGTTGGCATTGCCTGAGGCGGGGTCGAGCGACTGGATGGTGTCGCCGATGGAGCCGATGGTCTGCAAAAGCCCCCAGAAGGTGCCGAGCAGGCCGAGAAAGACCAGAAGGCCGATCAGGTAGCGCGAGATGTCGCGGCTTTCATCAAGGCGTGTTGCGATGGAATCGAGGATGGAGCGCATGGAGCTGGTCGACAGCGCCATGGAGGAGGCGCGGCTCAAAAGCGCTTTCATCGGTGCGAGCAGAACGGGATCCGATGCTTCTGAACCCGCGCGGAAGGAGTTCACCCACCGCACTTCCCGAAACAGGCGCGTGACCTGCATGAAGGCAAGCAGAATGCCGATCAGGAGAACGCCGAGGATCAGGCCGTTCAGGCCGGGGTTGGTCTGAAAGGCGGAAGCGATCTGCCGGTAGAGGATGGCGGCCACGAAGCCCGCTATCGCCAGAAAAACCAGCATGGAATAGAGGAAGACCTGCGGGCTCGAGAGCGTGTGCGGGTCGTAATCGAGCCCAACGGATGGTTCGGCGTCCTCACGCGATTTCAGCAAGGCCATCAGCTCCTCGTATCCATTGCGGTGCAGAACCACTACTGATTCCTGTATCGCGCAGGATTCTAATCGCAAATATGACGAAATTGAAAGTCGCGCACAGCATCATGTGATGCCGGGATCAGCTTTTGCCAGGCGATTGCCATCCTGAAAGCGGAAAGGTGACCGCAACGAGCCCGCCAAATCGCGCAGGCAGTGCCAGGTGCCCTCGCTCGTCGGCACGCTCAGGGTGAGGGCTGCGGATATGCTTGCGCGTGTGTGTCCGTCAGCTCTTCTGGGGAGCGGGCCTGGCCAGGGTCTTGAGCAGGGCGCGGTGAATGGCTTCATTGCCGGCGACGATCTGGCCGGTGTCGAACATTTTGTCGCCGCCCTTTTTATCGCTGACGAACCCGCCGGCTTCGCGCACGAGGATGATGCCCGCTGCAATGTCCCAGGGGGAGAGCGTGTCTTCCCAGAAGCCGTCCATGCGTCCCGCGGCGACATAGGCGAGATCCAGCGCCGCCGAACCAAGCCGGCGGATGCCGGCCGTCTCGCCCATGACGTTGCGCAGGTCGAGAAGGGCGGTGCCATGATGGCCGCGTCCCAGATGCGGGATGCCCGTGCCGACAACCGCGTCGGACAGCCTGCTGCGGGCCGCAACGCGCAGGCGGCGGTCGTTCAGGAAAGCGCCGCCACCGCGTTCGGCAGTGTATAGCTCGTCCATGGCGGGATTGTAGATCACACCGGCAACGATCTGCCCCTGACGCTCCAGGGCAATCGAGATCGAGAAGATCGGGATGCCGTGCAGGAAGTTCGTCGTGCCGTCGAGCGGATCGACAATCCAGCGGTGCTGCGGGTCGTCACCCTCGACCGTGCCGCTCTCCTCCATGAGGAAGGAATAGCCCGGACGGGCACGCGCCAGCTCGGCGTGGATGATTTCCTCGGCCTTGCGGTCGGCCTGGCTCACATAGTCACCGGGGCCTTTCAGCGAAACCTGCAGGTTCTGCACCTCGCCGAAGTCGCGTGCGAGGGAGCGGCCTGCCTTCATGGCAGCCTGAACCATGACATTGATGATCGCCGAACGGGCCATGGGGGAAGAGCCTTTGTGACTTGAAGTTTCGGTAAGCGCGTCGGGCGGACGTTATTCGCCGCGGCGCAGATAGGTGATTTCGTTGGTGTCGACCACGATCTTCTCGCCGGCCTCGATGAAAGGCGGGACCATGACGCGCACGCCATTCTCAAGCACGGCCGGCTTGTAGGAGGAGGCCGCCGTCTGGCCTTTCACCACGGGATCGGCTTCGGCGATCGTGAGCGTGACCTGATCAGGCAGGGAAATGCCGATGGGCTTTTCTTCATAGAGCTCCACGGTCACGGTCATGCCATCCTGCAGGAACGCGGCGCGGTCGCCGACGAAATCTTTCTGCAGTTCAAGCTGTTCGTAGGTTTCGGAATCCATGAACACCAGTGCATCTTCCTGTTCGTAGAGGAAGCTGAAGTCCTTCTGCTCGAGGCGCACACGCTCGACCGTCTCGGCCGCGCGGAAGCGTTCGTTCAGCTTGGTGCCGTCGATCAGGTTCTTCAGTTCGACCTGGTTATAGGCACCACCCTTGCCGGGTTTCACAGCGTTGGTCTTCACTGCGACCCAGAGGCCGCCATTGTGTTCGATGACGTTGCCGGGGCGGATTTCGTTGCCGTTGATTTTCATATGATCGTCCTGCGGGTCTCAAGTGCGCAGTCACGCGCAATTCGGCGCTTCCAAGACCATAAAACGGGGTTCAAGGCAAGCCGCGCGCCGGATTGTGATCCAGGAAAATCTCAGCGAAGCCGATTTGCGCGCTGGATCGCATCTTTCATTTCTTCCGGCGTGAGGCCGGCAAGGAAATCCTCGTTCTCGGGGTCGATGAGGCCAGCCCGGCGGGCGGAGACATACCAGGCCGCGCCCTCGATGACGTTTGCCTCAACCCCGACACCGGCACGGTAGAGCTTTGCGAGCCGGTTTTGTGCCGCGACATTGCCGCCTTCAGCCGCGCGCTTGAGCCAGCCGAAGCCTGCCTGCGTATTGCGCGCGCCGCCGCGCCCTTCCACCAGCCAGGTGCCGAGGTCCAGCTGTGCCGTGTCGAAGTTCTGCATTGCCGATCTCTCGAGCCAGCTGCGGGCGACTTTGTCATCTGCCTGCCGGCCGCCAAAGCCGTTGGCATAAACCTGGGCCATGGCGTATTGCGCGTCGGCGAGACCGGCGTTGGCAGCCTTTTCGTAATAGCTCACCGCACGTTTCTGGCTTTCGAAGCTGGATTGCCGGTCGAGAATCATCTGGGCGAGATTGAACTGGGCGAGCCGGTTGCCCTTGTCCGCCGCAATCTGCATGAGCTCGAACGCCCGGTCCGCATCCTTCTCAACGAAGTTTCCGTCGAGCAGCATAAGCGCATACTGGAACTGGGCTTCAGGAACGCCCTGCTGTGCGGCTTTCGAATACCATTCTGCCGCTTTGGTGGCGCTGCGGGGCATGCCGAGGCCACGCGCATAGATCTCGGCCACAAGGGTTTGCGCGGCGGCATCGCCGGCTTCCGCACGCGGCAGCGCGAGATTGTGCGCGGTGATATAGTAGCCGCGCTGGAATGCACCATAGGCGGCGTCCGGCAGTTTGCCGAAACGATCCGGGTCCACCTGGTCGACCGTGGGGGCTGAAAGAGGACGGTCGCCCGGCGGCTGCAGGCGATCGGACATGCGCTCGCTTGCCTGAGGGGCGCCGGAGCCTGCCGTTTCCGGCTCGACATTGCCGGCAGCGCGCGCGTTTCCCGCGAGCCCGCAAAATGCGGCAGCAAGGAGCAAGGCAGGAAGGAAACGTGGGCGCATGATCAGGCTCCCTCAACTTGCTGTGCGGCCCTGTCGAGGATGGAATTGGCTTCGGTCACGGCTGCCGCGGGATCGGTCTCATCGGCAAACACTGCGGCGCAGAGCGCGGTGAAATCCGAACCGCTTGCCGCGACCGGCTCGACAGAGCCAATGGTGTTGCCGCCCATCACGATGCAGGGAATTTCGACCATCTCGGACCACCAGGTGCCGAGGGTCAGATTGCGGGGATGAGGTTCGGGTTTGTTATCGTAGCCAAAGCGGCCGAAGAACAGATAGTCGGGCTGCAACTCTCCGCATTGAAGGGCGTCGTCGCGGGTCTTCACGCCGCCGACCCCGATCATCATGCGGTCCTGATATTTCTCGATCACGTCGGTGAGTTCTTCGAGCGAACCCTCGAAATGGATACCATCGGCCTTGACGCGGGCGGCGATGCGCGGCGCGCCGGCGATCATCACCGCGACATTGCGCGCCTGCGCGATGGGGGTGAGACGCTCGGCGCGGGCCTGGAAGCTGACTTCGTCCTGTCCGTAATCGGGGATGATCAGCGAGGCGACGTCTCCCGCCGAAAGTGCGGCCTCCAGATGCGCTTCGTCATTGGCAGCCGTTTCGGGCGGCGGTGCGATCAATACGAGGCGGCAGCGATTGGTCATGTGGCAACTCCTCAAGCCTGTTCGTGATTTGCCCGCGTGGCGAAAAGGCTCCGTCTGACTGTTGTACGCAGGTCCGCGCTAAACCGGTCTGAACCGTTTCTTGCCCGTCAATTTGGTTTGAATGCGGCATAGACGACGAGCGGGGTGAACGACAAGGAAAATTGACGCATTTCCGGCGAGTCTCGCCAAATCCGGGCAGGGAGGTTATGAGAGTCGGGCCCGACAATCGGGGCGCAGACGAGTTTCATGACCGCACTTCTTTCCGATCCGGCATTCTATTTCGCAGCGGTTCCCGCCGTCATTCTCGTGGGGCTTTCAAAGGGCGGTTTCGGCGGGGCCATGGCCCTGCTTGGCGTGCCAATGCTTTCGCTTGTCGTCTCGCCGGTGCAGGCCGCTGCCATCCTGCTGCCGATCCTGATCGTCATGGATGTGGTTTCGCTTTGGGCCTGGCGCGGGTTCATGGATCGCAGAACGCTCTCGATCATGCTGCCCGGTGCGTTTCTGGGTATCGCCATCGGCTGGGCGACGGCGGCGGTTGTGACGGAGGGGCATGTGCGTCTGATCGTCGGCCTCGTCACACTCGCCTTTTTCCTGCGGTGGGTTTTCGAGAAGGTGGCAGGGCGTGCGCACATTGCCAACCAGAGCCGTCCACGCGGTGCGTTCTGGGGAGGCGTTGCGGGTTTCACCAGCTTTGTTGCCCATGCGGGCGGGCCGCCCTATCAGGTCTATGCGCTGCCGCTCGGGCACGATCCGCGCGTCTACACGGGGACGAGCGTTGTGTTCTTCGCCATCGTCAACGCGGTGAAACTCATTCCCTATTTCGCACTCGGTCAGTTCGACCGCTCGAACCTGACGGCATCGCTGATCCTGATTCCGCTCGCGCCGCTTGCCACCCTTGCCGGCGTGTGGGTGGTCAAGCGCATGAAGCCTGCCGTCTTCTATCCCTTCATGTATGTGATGGTGCTGATCGTTTCCCTGAAGCTCATCCATGACGGCCTGTCCGACCTAATGGGGTGGTGACGGCATCGGAAGCCTGTGCTTAATAAGCAAAAAATTGCGGGAGGATATCTGTGACCGGGAACGCTTTTGATCGGGATCTCGACAGGAATCCCGCCAATTTTCAGCCCCTGACACCGCTTGTGCTTCTGGAACGCGCCGCGAAGGTCTTTCCGAATGAAGTCGCGATCATCCATGGCGGCCAGCGGGTGACCTACGCGACATTCTGGGAGCGTTCGCTGAAGCTTGCCTCAGCGCTTGCCCGCCACGGCATCGGCAAGGGCGACACGGTTTCCGTCATGCTGTCCAACACGCCGCCCATGCTGGAGGCGCATCACGGCGTGCCGATGACGAAGGCGGTGCTGCATTCGCTCAACACGCGGCTTGATGCGGCGATCATCGCCTTCCAGCTCGACCATGCGGAGAGCAGGGTGGTCATTGTCGACCGGGAGTTTTCCGGCGTGATGAGCGAGGCGCTGGCGCTGGCGCAGGTCAAGCCGCTGGTGATCGACTATGACGATCCCGAATTTGGCGAGGATGCACCCTATCCGAAGGGCGAGCGCATCGGCAGTGTGGACTATGAAGCATTCGTGGCATCGGGGGATGCCGGCTTCGCCTGGTCCATGCCGGATGACGAATGGGACGCGATTGCGCTGAATTATACGTCCGGCACGACCGGCAACCCAAAGGGCGTTGTCTATCACCATCGCGGGGCCGCGCTCATGGCCTATGCCAACACGGTGCATGCCGGGCTCTCGCGGGGGGCTGTCTATCTGTGGACCCTGCCGATGTTTCACTGCAATGGCTGGTGCTTTCCGTGGACGCTGGCGCTGACGGCGGGCACCCATGTGTGCCTGCGCTGGGTGCGGGCAAAGCCCATGTATGACGCGATCGCGGAGCATGGCGTCACGCATCTGTGCGGTGCACCGGTGGTGATGTCGGCGCTGCTCAACGCGCCAGAGGACGAGAAGCGGGATTTCTCGCACACGGTGACCTTCAACACGGCGGCGGCACCGCCGCCCGAGACCGTGCTTTCGGCCATGGCCGAGGCGGGGTTTGCGGTGACCCATCTCTACGGGCTGACGGAAACCTATGGGCCTGCGGTGGTGAACGAGTGGAAAGGCGAGTGGGACGCGCTCGACGGAGCGGGGCAGGCGGCGCGCAAGGCGCGGCAGGGCGTGCGCTATGCTGCGCTCGAGGGGCTGACCGTGATGGACCCGGAAACGATGACCGAGACGCCGCCCGATGGCGAGACCATCGGCGAGGTGATGTTTCGCGGCAACATCGTCATGAAGGGGTATCTCAAGAACAGAAAAGCGACGGACGAGGCGTTCGCCGGGGGCTGGTTCCACTCAGGCGATCTCGGCGTGATGCATGCCGACGGCTATATCCAGCTCAAGGATCGCTCCAAGGACATCATCATCTCCGGCGGCGAGAACATCTCCTCGATCGAGGTGGAGGATGCGCTCTATCGGCATCCTGCCATCGCGGCATGCGGGGTGGTGGCCAAAGCGGATGAGAAGTGGGGCGAGACGCCGGTGGCCTTCGTGGAGCTGAAACCGGGGCGGACCGCCAGCGCGGAGGAGATCATCGCGCATTGTCGGTCGCTTCTGGCGCATTTCAAATGTCCGAAAACGGTGGTTTTCTCCGAAATTCCCAAGACGTCTACGGGAAAAATCCAGAAGTTTCGTCTGCGGGAGCAGGCCCGGGAATTGTCCTGAAACGGGTGCTGTCGCGCCGCATTCGATTCAAGAATCGGCGGGGCTGTTAACCATCCATTAAGCTTTACATGCGTTTACTGTGTGTATCCAGTGATCTGGATTCTTACCGAGTGGCTGGAGCCATTCTGTTTGACGCCTCCCTGTTTAAACTCCTGAGAGCCGCCTTTGCGGCTCTTTTTTTGTCCAAATTCAGTATTAACCCTTCGTTAAGGAAGAACTTGCCAACAGCTGTGCACAAGCCCATTCTTGAGTGACGTGCCGGCATTGAGAGTCAGGCGCACTTGTGATTGAACGCATCAACCGGCGGTGGCCGGAACAATCGTATCTGGTGGGGCGTAGGCACAATGATTGAAAACGGGAACGGTCGCGCGACCACGATCAAGCTGGCCGAGCATCGCGTGTTCTCGGATTCGTTTAAACCCCTTTACAATCAGGGCATGAGCCTGGTCGAGGAGGCTGCGGAGTATCTCGACGGGGATGGACGCGCGGAGGCAAAGCGCCTGACGCGCGCTGGAGCAGCGCTCTATGCGGCCGAATCCATGCGCCTGACGACACGCCTCATGCAGCTTGCATCCTGGCTTCTTCTGCAGCGCGCGGCCAACTCGGGCGAGATGACCCGTGAGCAGGTGGCGGCGGAAAAATCCAAGGTGCGTCTCGATACGCACTCGCCGCAGGAACAGGCACAGGGCTGGTCCGACCTTCCCGAGAAATTCCAGAGTCTCGTGGTGCGCTCGATGCGCCTTCAGGATCTGGTGCGGCGGATGGATGAAGAAATCTACGGTGGTGCCCCGGCGCGGGCGGAAGAAGCCGAGCTTTTCGGCAACAATCCGGTTTATGAGCAGATCACTCTCCTGAAAACAGCATTCGGCCACCGCTGAACAGCCAGTCGAATACGATCTCCGTGAGCGGCAGCGCAATCAGCGCCGAAGCGATGATGAGCGTGAAGGCGATGCGGCGATAGGTCGTGTCGCTGGCGATGCCATAGAGCCTGCCGCCAACGAGCAGGCTGAGCATGTAGGGCGGGATCATCAGGAGCCCCAGCATGACGCGCGAATGCTCGAACAGGCCGGCTGCCCAAAGATTGCCGGCGGAGAAGATCTCCGAAATCAGGAAAAGGGTCATCAGATTGGCGCGCACAACCGCGACCGGTAGCGTTGACGCCATCCAGTATATGATGACGGGCGGGCCGGGAATGGCGGCGATGCCCGACAGGGTTCCGGCAATGCCGCCAATGCCGAAAGAGAGGGGAAGGCTGCGCGGCCCGTGATAGCGCCAGCCGCTGCGCAGGGTAAGCGCGCAGGCAAGGATGATCACGCAGATGACCCAGCGCAGAACGGTCTCGTCTCCGTTTTTCAGGATGTAGACGCCGAGCGGCACGAACAGCGCCAGACCGGCAAGCACCGGCAGAACCTCGCGCCAGCGGGCGAGTTTTACGACGGGAAGCGCCACGGGCAGGGTGGGCAGCGAATCGATGATGACGAGCAGGACCACCGCCGTGACAGGATCGTAGAGTGCTCCGGCGATCGGGGCGACGATCAGGCCGGTGCCGAAACCCGAAAGCCCGCGCACGACACCGGCTGCCAGCACGGTGGCGGTCAGAAGGGCGAGGCTGAGGTCGAATTCGGGCAGACTTCCATCTCCTGAAAAGGGCGGTGGCGAGCCCGCTTCTTCGCTCGTGCTGCTTGTGCGTGGCAATGGGCCTGCCCACAGCTATGTTAGTGCCATGAACACACCGATTCGCATTCTCGGCATCGACCCGGGACTCCGGCGCACAGGCTGGGCCATCATCGATGCACAGGGCAACTCCCTGCGCTTTGTGGGCGCTGGCACCGTGACGTCCGACGGCAAGGCCGATCTGGCCTCCAGACTGTGCCAGCTGCATGACGGGCTCGATGCCATTCTGCATGACCATCGACCGGATGAAGCGGCTGTGGAGGCGACCTTCGTCAACAAGGATGCCTCGGCAACGCTGAAGCTCGGCCAGGCCCGGGGCATCGCCATGCTTGTGCCGGCGCGGGCCGGTCTGCCGGTGGCCGAATATGCGCCCAATGCGGTGAAGAAAACCGTGATCGGGGTCGGCCACGGAGACAAGAAGCAGATTCACATGATGGTGAAGGTGCTCATGCCGAAGGCGCGGTTTGACACGGATGACGCGGCGGATGCGATTGCCATCGCCATCTGTCATGCCCATCACAGGCAATCCGCCACCTCGCGACTGGCCATGGAAGCACTCAAATGATCGGTAAACTCAAGGGCATCATCGACGAGATCGCCGAAGACCACTGCATCATAGATGTGGGGGGCGTCGGGTATGTCGCCTATTGTCCGGCGCGGACGCTGGCGGCGCTCGACGGCGAGGGGACCGCTGTGACGCTGTTCATCGAGACCTATGTGCGCGAAGACATGATCCGGCTCTATGGCTTTCGCACCGCGCTGGAGCGCGAATGGTTTCGCCTTTTGCAGAACAATGTGCAGGGCGTGGGGGCCAAGGTGGCGCTTTCGGTGCTTTCGACACTTTCGGCTTCGGAACTGGCCAATGCGATTGCGCTCAAGGATGCGGCCACCGTGGCGCGCGCGCCGGGCGTGGGCAAGAAGGTTGCCGAGCGGATCGTGACCGAACTGAAGAGCAAGGCGCCGGCCTATGCTGGCGAAGCGACCGGCACGATCGGCCTGAAGCAGGAACTGGGTGAGGGCGCAGCACCTGCGCCGGTCGCCGATGCCGTTTCGGCCCTCTCCAATCTCGGCTATTCGCGCGATGTCGCGGCGAATGCCGTCGCTGCCGCAATGAAGGCAGCGGGCGAGGGCGCGGATGCCGGCACGCTGATCAGGCTTGGCCTGAAGGAACTTGCGCGTTAGTCAGGGCCATGTGCGCCCTGTGTGGTTATGAAATGGAAACCTGCGGATGACGGATGGCGACAGGCTGATTGCAGCCGACAAGCGCGGTGAGGACCTGGACTCGACGATGCGTCCGCAGTCGCTGGACGATTTCGTCGGGCAGAAAGCGGCGCGCGCCAATCTGAAGGTTTTCATCGAGGCGGCGCGCGGACGCGGCGAGGCGCTGGACCATGTGCTGTTTGTTGGGCCGCCCGGCCTTGGCAAGACCACGCTGGCGCAGATCATGGCGCGCGAACTGGGCGTGAATTTCCGTTCCACCTCCGGTCCTGTGATCGCCAAGGCGGGTGATCTGGCAGCGCTTTTAACCAATCTCGAAGAGCGCGACGTGCTCTTTATCGATGAAATTCACCGGCTGAATCCGGCGGTGGAAGAAATTCTCTATCCGGCTATGGAGGATTTTCAGCTCGACCTGATTATTGGCGAGGGGCCGGCCGCGCGTTCGGTGAAGATCGACCTTGCCAAGTTCACGCTGGTGGCGGCGACGACGCGGCTTGGCCTTCTGACGACGCCGCTGCGCGACCGTTTCGGCATTCCCGTGCGGCTCGATTTCTATACGGTCGATGAACTGCAATCGATCGTTACGCGCGGTTCGCGCATTCTCGGGCTGCCGCTTGCGAATGACGGAGCAGAGGAGATCGCACGCCGGGCGCGGGGCACGCCGCGCATTGCCGGGCGTCTTTTGCGCCGGGTGCGGGATTTCGCCACTGTGGCGGGCGCGAGCGAGGTGACGCGCAAGGTGGCCGACGAGGCGCTTTCGCGGCTGGAGGTGGATGCGCTTGGCCTCGATCAGCTCGACCGGCGCTACCTCACCATGATTGTGGAGAATTTCGGCGGTGGGCCGGTGGGCATCGAGACGATAGCGGCGGCACTTTCTGAACCGCGCGATGCCATCGAGGACATCATCGAGCCCTATCTGATCCAGCAGGGCTTCATCCAGCGCACCCCGCGCGGGCGCGTGCTCGCCGCCAGGGCGTGGCGCCACATGGGGCTGCAGCCGCCGAAGGAGCTGGCGGAAGCGCAGATCAGCCTGTTTCAGCAGGGGGACGGGGAATGAACACCGTCGCAGGCGAAGACCTGACGGTTGGGCTTTCGGGTGAGCTGACCGATTTCGGGCATCGGCTCGTGGCGCGGGTCTATTTCGCAGATACGGATTTTACCGGCGTTGTCTATCATGCCCGCTATCTGGAGTTTCTGGAGCGGGGACGCTCGGATTTCCTGCGGCTTGCCGGTGTGCATCACACGGAACTGGCCGATGGGAAGCATGGCGAGGTGCTTTCCTGGGTGGTGCGGCGGATGGAGATCGATTTTCGCCGGCCAGCCCGGGTGGACGATATCGTGACGGTGGAGACACGCACAGAGGCGATATCGGGAGCGCGCATTCAAATGGCGCAACGGCTGCTGCGCGGCGAGAACGTGCTGGTGGAGGCGAAAGTCGAAGCGGCGATCATTGGCGCGTCTGGACGACCGCGGCGGTTTCCGAAAGAGTGGATCGCCGCCTTCAAGCCAAAGGGGGCATGAACCACATCGGTGGGTGCTTTTGTGCACCCAGCACTGATTCCATGCGGAATCCCTGGTCGCGGTCCTATTTCCTAACGCTTAATTAACCATAACGGTTCATGAAGAAAACCATGAAATCCGTAGCGAATCCGTGCGCCTTCCTTTCACCAAAATTTACCGGATAAAGGGGCGTTGAAGCATCTTGCGGGGACGCCTCGGATCGGACGCAGGCAACGGCACGCAAGCAGGGGCGCGGCCGAGACCGAGATGTACGCCGCCCTGATCTTAAGAGGATGTTGATCCATGGAAAGTGTTACGCTCGCCGCACCGGGTGGGGAGTTGTCGATCTGGGCTTTGTTCTGGCAGGCAGGCTGGGTGGTCAAGCTGGTCATGATCGGCCTGCTTGTCGCATCGGTCTGGACCTGGGCGATCATCGTTGACAAGCTGATTGCCTATGCCCGCATGCGCACGGCCCTCAATCGTTTCGAAAAGACCTTCTGGTCGGGCCAGTCGCTTGAGGAGCTTTACCGTGCGCTTTCGGAGCGCAAGACCACCGGTATGGGCTCGATCTTCGTGGCCGCCATGCGCGAGTGGAAGAAGAGTTTTGAGAAAGGTGCGCGCTCGCCCATCGGCCTGCAGACGCGCATCGACAAGGCGATGGACCTGGCGCTGACGCGCGAGATGGAGCGGCTTGAGAGCCGGCTCGGCTTCCTTGCTTCCATCGGCTCGGCGGCCCCATTCATCGGCCTGTTTGGCACGGTGGTCGGCATCATGACCTCGTTCCAGGCGATTGCCGGTTCCAAATCCACCAACCTGGCGGTTGTGGCACCTGGTATCGCCGAGGCGCTGCTGGCCACGGCCATCGGTCTTCTGGCCGCCATCCCCGCCGTTATCGCCTACAACAAGCTGTCATCCGACGCGGGCAAGCTCGCCGGACGGATGGAAGGCTTTGCGGACGAGTTTTCGACCATCCTGTCCCGTCAGATCGACGAGAAGGTCGCCGCCAAGGCGGCTTAGGAGAACGCAATGGGTATGTCAGTCGGTTCGGCGGGCGGAAGAAACGGACGGCGGCGTGGCCGTCGCGGCTCTCGCACGGGCCTGATCTCCGAGATCAATGTGACGCCTTTCGTGGACGTGATGCTGGTGCTGCTCATCATTTTCATGGTGGCGGCGCCGCTTCTGACGGTCGGCGTGCCGATCGATCTTCCCGAAACACAGGCCAAGGCACTGAACTCCGAGACGCAGCCGATCACGGTTTCGGTCAACAATGAGGGCCAGATCTATCTGCAGGAGACAGAGGTGCCGATTGAAGAAGTGGTGCCGAAGCTGCAGGCGATCGCGCGCTCGGGCTATGACGAGCGCATCTATGTGCGCGGCGATCGCGCGGCTGATTACGGCACTGTGATGCAGGTGATGGCACGCATTTCGGCGGCCGGATATCGCAATCTCGGCCTGGTCACTCTGCAGGAAGAAGGCAATTGACCAAATGAAGGCGGGTCTCGTTACATCGGTGACCATGCATGTGGCGTTGCTGGGGTTCGGCCTGTTCTCGCTGTCGGCGCCGCGCGCCTTCGAGGTGGCGGATGTCGAAGCGCTGCCCGTCGACATCATCCCGATTGAATCGATGACGCAGGTGCAGGAGGGCGACAAGAAGGCGGCTCTCTCCGAGAAAACGGCGCCGACGCCGACCAAGCGTCCGGATCCGGTGGAGAACGCGCAGAACACCGGTGACAATGATGTCGACCTGAAAACGCCGCCGACGCCTGAACCGCGCAACCGCGAGGTGGAGAAGACGGCGGAGCCGCCGCCGGCGCCCAAACCCACCCCCAAGCCGGAACCGAAGCCCGAACCCGAGCAGCAGCAGGCGGCGGCCGAGCCGACCCCGGTGCCTGCGACGGAAGTGCGGCCAGAGCCACAGCCCAAGCAGGAGGTGAAGCCGGACCCCGCTCCTGAAGAGACGGTGGTGGCGGAAGCACCCGAAGCGACCGAGAGCGTTGCGCTGCCCAACAGCGCGCCTGTGCCGCAGTCGCGGCCACAGCCGCCGAAGGCGAGCACGGCCAAGGCGCCTGAACGGAAGGATGCGGACAAGCCGGCGCAGAAGACCGCTTCGAAGCCGAAATCGCAGAATTCCGACGAGCTGTTCGACGAGGTGGCCGCGCTCCTGAACAAGGACAAGGCGTCTGGTGGCGGCGCAAAGCGCTCTCAGGAACAGGCATCGCTTGGCGGCAGCCGCAGCACGCCGGGCGAGAAGCTTTCACAGAGTGAAATGGATGCGCTGCGTGGCCAGATCCAGCGCTGCTGGAACGTGCCCGCCGGTGCGCTGGATGCCGAGAACCTGAAAGTCTCCGTCCAGATGAGGCTCGACCCAAGCGGGAACATCGAGGGCAGCCCGCGCATTATTGCCGGCGGCAACGGGAACATGGTTGAACGAGCGGCAGCGGAATCCGCGCGGCGCGCCGTTCTGCAATGCGCGCCCTACAATCTGCCGGCAGCGAAATACGATACCTGGTCCGAAGTCATCGTCCACTTCGATCCAAGCGACATGTTTTAACCAGAGCACCATCCACGAGGCGATGGGGGCTTGAGCCTAACCAAAGCGGGAGAGGCAGGAGCAAATGCAGATGATCATGAGAGCGACCTTCCTGATCGCGACGCTGGTCGCCGGGCTTGGCGTTGCGGTGCTGCCGGCACGGGCAGTGGTCGAGATCGACATCAACAAGGGTGTGGTGGAACCGCTGCCCATCGCGATCACGGAGTTTATCTCCGCGGATGGCAAAGGGGCGGAGATCGCCAGCGTCGTCGAAGCCGACCTGCGGCGTTCCGGTCTTTTCGCGCCCATTGAGAAGGGCGCATTCATCGAGAAGATTTCCAATCCGGATGCGGCACCGCGCTTTCAGGACTGGACGGTGATCAATGCGCAGGCACTGGTCACCGGCAAGGTCTCCGAGACCCCCGACGGGCGGTTGCGGGCCGAATTCCGGCTTTGGGACACCTATGCGGGCCAGCAGCTCATCGGCGAGCAGTTCTTCACCAGCAAGGACAAATGGCGGCGCGTGGCGCACATCATTGCCGATGCGATCTACCAGCGGCTGACCGGCGAAACCGGGTATTTTGATACGCGCATCGTGTATGTCGACGAGTCGGGTCCGCGCAACAACCGTGTGAAGCGGCTTGCGATCATGGATCAGGACGGGGCGAACCAGCGCTTCCTGACCGACGGGCGCTCCATCGTGCTGACCCCGCGTTTCTCGCCGACGCGCCAGGAAATCACCTACATGTCCTATGAGGGGGGGCAGCCGCAGGTTTATCTTCTGCAGCTTGAGACCGGCCAGCGCGAGCTTGTCGGCAATTTCCCCGGCATGACCTTTGCGCCGCGCTTCTCGCCCAATGGTCAGCAGATCGTGATGAGCCTTTTGCGCGACGACGGCAATTCGAACATCTTTGCGATGGATCTGAGAAGCCGCAACACGACGCGTCTGACGACCTCCAATGCCATCGACACATCGCCTTCCTATTCGCCGGACGGGTCGCAGATCGTGTTCACCTCCGACCGTGGCGGGCGTGCGCAGATCTATGTGATGAGCGCCAGCGGCGGTGACCCGAAGCGTATCTCCTTCGGTGACGGCACCTATTCGACGCCGGTCTGGTCGCCGCGCGGCGACCTGATCGCCTTCACCAAGCAGACCCGTGGTGAGTTTCAGATCGGCGTCATGCGCACGGATGGCTCCGGCGAGCGTATCCTTTCGTCGGGGTTCCTGCAGGAGGGACCGACCTGGGCGCCGAACGGTCGTGTGGTCATGTTCTTCCGCCAGCCGGCTGGCTCGGCCGGACCGCAGCTCTATTCGATCGACCTGACGGGCCGCAACGAGCAGAAAATTCCGACCGCGAACTATGGTTCGGACCCGGCCTGGTCGCCGCTGCTGGAATAGGATTGCGGCGGCTTCTGCCGGATTCGCCGCGTTTCCGCCGTATTTTAAGCTAGTTTGCGCGAAATAACGGTTCTGATTTGCACCGGTAGGGGTTTGTTAACCGCGTTTCTTGAGGGGTCCTTAACGGCAACGTGGTTACTGATCGTTGAACAAAATATCTCTAATCTGAAGGAGAGGTGGCAATGCTGTCGATTGCAGCTATCGCCAAAAACCCGGTTGGCATCGCCCTGGTGGCGGCCCTTGCCCTGGCCGGTTGCGCTAACAAGCAGGTTCCCAACAATGCTGCTGATATCGGCCTTGGCGGTGCCGGAGGTCCTCCCGGATCGCAGCAGGAGTTCACCGTCAGCGTGGGCGACCGGATTTTCTTCGATCTCGATTCGTCGGTGATCCGCGCCGATGCGCAGCAGGTGCTGACGCGCCAGGCGCAGTGGCTGAACAAGTACACCAGCTATTCGATCACCGTCGAAGGCCATGCGGACGAGCGCGGCACCCGTGAGTACAACCTCGCGCTCGGTGCGCGCCGCGCGGCTTCTGCGCGCGATTTCCTGGTAGCACGCGGCGTTGCTGCCAACCGAATTCGCACCATCTCCTACGGCAAGGAGCGTCCGGTCGCGACCTGCGACGACATCTCCTGCTGGTCGCAGAACCGCCGTGCTGTCACGGTGCTGAACGGCGGCAGCAGCTAAGCGCTTACGCCTGAAACGACAAAAGCCGCGCCGGACCTTGTCCGCGCGGCTTTTTTATTGCGACAGATCGAGCTGTCAGCCGTTCGCGGCGTCGCGGATCGCCGCGATGTTTTTCGCATAGGCTTCTTTGCCTTCGCCCTTGAAGACGGCGGAACCGGCGACGAGGACATTGGCGCCAGCGGCGGTCAACGCACCGGCATTGGTGGGCGAGACGCCGCCATCGATCTCGATATCGATGGGCCGGTCGCCGATCATCGCCTTGATGCGGCGCACCTTCTCGACCACGGACGGGATGAAGGCCTGTCCGCCGAAGCCCGGATTGACGGTCATCAGAAGTACGAGGTCGAGCTCGTCGAGCACATATTCGATGACGCTTTCAGGCGTGGACGGATTGAGCGAGACGCCGGCTTTCCTGCCGAGATTGCGAATGGTCTGCAGCGACCGGTGGAGATGCGGACCGGCTTCGGCGTGAACGGTGATGATGTCGCAGCCGGCTTCGGCGAAGGCTGCGAGATAGGGATCGGCCGGGGTGATCATCAGGTGGCAGTCGAACACCTTGTCGGTGCGGTCGCGGATTGCCTTGATGACGGGCGGGCCGAAGGTGATGTTGGGCACGAAATGGCCATCCATCACATCGAGGTGGATCCAGTCAGCGCCTGCTTTGGCGACGGTTTCGACTTCCTCGCCAAGGCGCGAGAAATCCGAAGCGAGAATGGAAGGGGCGATGAGCGTGTTGCGCGCGGTCATGGCGGTTTCCCGGAATGATGAGACTGGCCTGCCCTAACGCCTCCACCCCGGCTTGTCGAGGTGCCTCACAGATGTGTCACCATCCGATGCGAGGATGGGTGGACGAGGTGAGCAAGCGTGATCGGCTGACCCTTCATCCAGGTGATGCGCTCGCCGATGAAGACCGGATCGCCTTCGCGGACCTGCAGTAGCGAGGCTTCGTCGGCGCTGGCGGCACCCGCCATGAACGTAAACTCCGCATTGGAGAACGGGGCGTGCCCGACGAGCCATTCGTTCGGACCCATCGATTTGAAGTCGGCCCTGCGCGCGTCGGGAACGGTGTTCAGGTTGATCCAGCGGTCTTCATACTGATACGGCACGCGGTCTGCCAGATGCAGGCAGCGCACATGCAGCATGCCTGATTTCGAGAGCAGGCTGAGACGCGCGCAGATGACTTCCGGCGCGTCGGTCTCTTCAGCACTCAGAAGGCGATACTGGTATTCGGAGCCCCGCCCTTCGATTTCCTGGCGGATGCGCGGAATGACGAAGCGGGCCTCACGCACGGGATGAAGCGCGACCCGTGTGCCGGCGCGGCGCTTGCGCTCGAGGATGCCGGCACGGGCCAGCTCCTGCAGGGCGCGGTTGACCGTGGCACGGGCGGCGCCGAACTCCTCCGCCAGCGCCTCCTCGCCGGGTATGAGCGTTCCCGGCAGCCAGATTCTCTCGGCGATACGGCGGGAGAGCTCGTCGCGGATTGTGCGGAATGAGGCGCGTTGGCTGGTCACAGATGCTCCACCAGTTTCCGGATCGTTTGCGCGTAGCGCGCCGCGATCGTTTCACGTTCGATATGACGGCCTTCGCGGACACAATGGCGTCCCGCAGACCAGACATCCTGTACGGCTCCATTGTCGCCGGTAAAGAGCCATGCGTCCAATGGGCCATCGTCGTATGCTGCGCCTGCGAATTCAGTTTGGTCAATGGCGACCATATCGGCCCAGTGTCCGGGTTGGATGGCACCGGACCTGCGACCAAGCGCCTTTGCGCCTCCGGCAAGGGCAGCGTCATAGAGCGTGCGCCCGCAGGACTGACCGTGCGCGGCCAGAACCACGCGGGCAGTATCGCGCAGGCGCTGGGAGTATTCGAGCTGGCGCAACTCTTCTGCGACCGTGATGCGGATATTGGAATCGGAGCCGATTCCGAGTGTGCCACCGGCATTCCGGTACTGAGGGCCGTTGAAAATGCCGTCACCGAGATTGGCTTCGGTGACCGGACAAAGGCCGGCAACGGCGCCGGTCTCGGCCAGATTGGCGGTTTCCTCGTCTGTCATGTGGGTGCAATGGATAAGGCACCAGCGTTCGTCCACGCGGCAATTGTCGAGCAGCCATTCCACCGGGCGCCGACCGTAGGCTGCGCGCACTTCGTCGATCTCAGGCAATTGCTCGGCAATGTGCATGTGGAGCGGGCCTCGGGGGTGCATGGCCTGTGTTTCGCGGAGGTCATCGAGACTGACGGCGCGGAGGGAATGCGGTGCGACACCCAGGTGCGCGTCGGCGGACAGATTGGCCACGCATTCTTCGGCGCGCGAAAGCAGCTTCTGGTATCGGTCGAGATCGTTGCCAAACCGCTTCTGACCGCCCTGAAGCGGGCGCTGATCGACACCACCATGGCGATAGAGGACGGGCAGGAGCGTGAGGCCGATGCCGGTCTGTTCCGCAGCGCTGGCAATGCGGGCGGACAATTCGCCGACATCGCCATAGGGAGCGCCGCCCGGCTGGTGGTGGACATAATGAAATTCGGCGACGGCCGCAAAGCCGGCTTCCTGCATCTCCATGAAGGCGAATGCGGCGACGGCTTCCAGGTCGTCCGGTGATAGCAGGTCGAGGAAGCGATACATGATTTCGCGCCAGGTCCAGAAACTGTCGCGCCCGGCCGGACCGCGCCGTTCGGCAAGGCCTGCCATGGCACGCTGAAAGGTGTGGCTGTGCAGGTTGGACATGGCCGGCAGAAGGACCGGCACGCGCACCGTCCTGTCATTCTCCGGCTGCGTGTTGGAGGCGACGCTGTCGATGCGGCCGGAACCGTCGAGCTTTACAAGCACATCTTTTTGCCAACCGCCTGGCGTGAGGGCATTCTGCGCAAAAATGGCTTGCATGGAGTGCTGTTCCTGATTTAATTATGTCTATACATATATGAATAACACTAGACAAAAAAGCGCGGTTAGGCAATATGCCCTGCAAATATGTCCCGCAGGGGGGTGGAGGAAACTTCCTGTCATGAAGCAGAGTGTCATCAGCGGTATCCGGTTGGCAAGCATGTGTGAGGGCGCTGTGCCCTACGGGCTCGTTGAGGATGCCGGCATCGCCATTGAAAATGGCGAAATCGTCTGGTCGGGCATGCTGAGCGCCATTCCGGACACGTTTGCCGACTGGGAACGAACCGACTTTGGCGGTCGGCTCGCGACGCCGGCGCTGGTGGACTGTCACACGCATCTGGTTTTTGGTGGCAATCGCGCCAGGGAATTCGAGATGCGGCTTGAAGGCGCGAGCTACGAGGAAGTGGCGCGGGCCGGTGGCGGCATCGTTTCGACCGTTTCTGCAACGCGTGGCCTGGACGAAGATGCGCTGGTCGAAGACGCGCTGAAGCGGCTCGATGCGCTTCTTGCAGAAGGCGTTGCGACGGTGGAGGTCAAATCCGGTTATGGGCTGACCGTCGAGGACGAGCTGAAGATGCTGCGCGCCGCGCGCCGTCTGGCTGATCTGCGGCCCGTGCGGATCAGGACGAGCTATCTCGCCGCCCATGCGGTTCCAGCCGAATATCGCGGGCGCGAAGACGCCTATATCGACGCGGTGGTGCTGCCGGGCATGGACGCTGCCCATGCCGAAGGTCTGGCCGATGCGGTTGACGGGTTCTGCGAGGGCATTGCCTTCTCGCCGGCGCAGATGGCGCGCGTGTTCGACAGGGCGCGCGAACTCGGCCTGCCGGTAAAACTGCATGCAGAGCAGCTTTCCAATCTGGGTGGCGCGAAGATGGCGGCCTCCTACGGCGCGCTTTCGGCCGATCATCTCGAATATCTGGACGAGGAAGGCGTTGCGGCGATGGCCGTTTCAGGAACGGTGGCCGTTCTCCTGCCGGGCGCGTTCTACACGCTGCGCGAGACGCAGTATCCGCCTCTTGCGGCGCTGCGCAAACATGGGGTGCGCATTGCGGTCGCGACCGACTGCAATCCGGGGTCGTCGCCGCTTGCCTCGCTCCTTCTGACCGTGAACATGGCCTGCACGCTGTTCCGCATGACGCCCGAAGAGGCGCTGGCCGGTGCCACGCGCGAAGGCGCGCGGGCGCTCGGGCTGGCCGGTGAGATCGGCACCATCGAGGCCGGCAAGCGCGCCGAGATCGCCATCTGGGACGTGGAGCATCCAGCCGAGCTTGCCTATCGCATAGGCTTCAATCCGCTCCATCGCCGCATTGCAGGAGACTTCGCATGACGCTTGTTCTGACCCCCGGTGCGGTCACGATCCAGGATCTGGAGCGTATCTGGCGTGATGGCGTTGCCGTGCGCGTCGATTCGGCCTGCTATCCCGGCATCGAGGCGGCTGCTGCGCGCATCGATCAGATCGCTCGCGGCAATGAAGCGATCTATGGCGTCAACACCGGCTTTGGAAAGCTCGCCAGTGTGAGCATCCCGCCGCAGGATGTGGAGACACTGCAGCGCAATCTCATTCTCTCGCATTGCTGCGGCGTTGGCGCACCGCTTGACGAAGCCATCGTGCGGCTGATCATGTCGTTGAAACTGCTCTCGCTGGGCCGTGGCGCATCCGGCGTGCGCATGGAGGTGGTCAAGCTGATCGAGGAAATGCTGGCGCGCGGTGTCGTGCCGGTGATCCCCGAAAAGGGCTCGGTCGGCGCATCCGGCGATCTGGCGCCGCTCGCGCATATGGCGGCTGCCATGATGGGCGAGGGGGAGGCCGTCTTCGACGGTGAGCGGCTTTACGGCGGTGAGGCGCTGCGCAGGGCCGGGCTTACGCCGGTCGTGCTGAAGGCCAAGGAAGGGCTGGCGCTGATCAACGGCACGCAGGTTTCGACCGCGCTGGCGCTGACCGGTCTGTTCCGGGCGCATCGCGCGGCGCGGTCCGCGCTCATCACCGGGGCGCTTTCGACCGATGCGGCAATGGGGTCTTCCGCGCCATTCCATCCCGAAATTCATACGCTTCGCGGCCATCAGGGGCAGATCGACACGGCGGCGGCACTGTGGGCGCTGCTCGAAGGGTCGCAGATCCGCGAGAGCCATCTGGAAGGTGACGAGCGGGTGCAGGACCCGTATTGCATTCGCTGCCAGCCGCAGGTGGATGGCGCGTGTCTCGATCTTCTGCGCCAGGCGGCGCGCACGCTGACCATCGAAGCCAATGCCGTGACCGACAATCCTTTGGTGCTGTCGGATGGGACCGTGGTTTCGGGCGGCAATTTCCACGCCGAGCCGGTGGCGCTTGCCGCCGATCAGATCGCGCTTGCCATCTGCGAGATCGGTGCGATTGCGCAGCGGCGCATTGCGCTTCTGGTCGATCCGGCGCTGTCGTTTGGCCTGCCGGCGTTTCTGGCGAAGAAGCCGGGCCTGAATTCCGGCCTGATGATTGCCGAAGTGACCTCGGCTGCGCTGATGTCGGAAAACAAGCAGATGTCGCATCCGGCCTCTGTCGATTCGACGCCCACTTCCGCCAATCAGGAAGACCATGTGTCGATGGCCTGTCATGGCGCGCGGCGACTTATTCCGATGACGGAGAACCTGTACGGCATTATCGGCATTGAAGCCGTGACGGCGGCGCAGGGCGTGGATTTTCGTGCGCCGCTGAAAACGAGTGCAGCGCTTGCACAGGCGCATGCCGCGATCCGTAGCGCGGTGCCGGATCTGGAGGAAGACCGTTATCTGGCCCCCGATCTGGAAAACGCCATCGCGCTCGTGCGCTCCGGCGATCTGAACGCCAGCATTCCCGAGAACATTCTGCCTGAATTGAGGAGTGAGCCTTGATCGGGAGCGTGTCTTTTTTGGATGTGGCGACTGCCCCTCATCCGCCTGCCGGCACCTTCTCCCCGCTCGCGGGGAGAAGGACTATGGCCGCAACGTTGACGCCCCCCTCTCCCCGCCTGCGGGGAGAGGGTAAGGGTGAGGGGCGAACGCCAACACTGGAGATTTGCGAATGAACCCCGTCGAAGTGCATCAGGGCTCTTCGCCCGTCATTCTGGGGCTGCCGCACACGGGCACTTATGTGCCGGATGCGGTCAAGGCCCGGCTCAATGAACAGGGCCGGCTTCTGACCGATACGGACTGGCATGTGCATCGGCTCTATGACGGTCTGCTCGATGGTGTGACCACCGTGCGGGCGACCTTTCATCGCTATCTGATCGACGCCAATCGCGACCCTTCCGGCGAGAGCCTTTATCCGGGGCAGAACACGACCGGCCTCGTGCCGCTGACGGACTTCGACAATCGCCCGATCTGGCGCGAGGGAGAGGGGCCGACTGCAAAGGATGTCGCCGAGCGGCTTGAAGCCTTTCACGCGCCCTATCATGCCGCGCTGGAGGCCGAGATCGCACGGGTGAAGGCGCTGCATGGCGTGGCGATCCTCTATGACTGCCATTCCATCCGCTCGCATTGCCCGTTCCTGTTCGAAGGGCAGCTTCCCGATTTCAACATCGGCACCAATCGCGGCAAGACCTGCGCAGCGGAAATCGAGCGGTTGACGGCGGAGATTTGTGCTGCGGCGGACGGCTATACGAGCGTGCTCAATGGACGTTTTGTCGGCGGCTGGACCACACGGCACTACGGCAAACCGGAACGCGGAGAACATGCGATCCAGATGGAACTGGCGCAGGCGACACATCTGACGAGCGAGGCCGTTCCGTTTGACTATGACGAAGAAAAGGCGGCGCGCCTGCGGCCGCATCTCAAAGCCATTCTGACGCGTCTTTCCGAGATCGCGCCATCCTTGAAGGGGAACTGAACCATGACCAATCCGCGTCACAACATTCGCGAGGTGAGGGCGCCGCGCGGGACGGAGCTGAACGCCAGGGGCTGGATGACGGAAGCGCCGCTCAGGATGCTGATGAACAATCTCGATCCCGACGTCGCCGAAAACCCGAACGAGCTGGTCGTTTATGGCGGCATTGGCCGGGCCGCGCGGACCTGGGACGATTTCGACCGCATTGCCGCGACGCTGAAGACGCTTGAGGAAGACGAGACGCTGCTTGTTCAGTCGGGCAAGCCGGTGGGCGTGTTCCGCACCCACAAGGATGCGCCGCGCGTTCTGATCGCCAATTCCAATCTGGTGCCGCACTGGGCCAACTGGGACCATTTCAACGAGCTCGATAAGAAGGGTCTGATGATGTACGGCCAGATGACGGCCGGCTCGTGGATCTATATTGGCTCGCAGGGCATCGTGCAGGGCACGTACGAGACCTTCGTGGAGGCTGGCCGGCAGCATTATGGCGGCGACCTTACGGGCAAGTGGATCCTGACTGCAGGGCTTGGCGGCATGGGTGGCGCGCAGCCGCTGGCGGCCGTGATGGCCGGCGCCTGCTGTCTCGCCATCGAGTGCGATGAGACGCGCATCGATTTCCGCATCCGCACCCGCTATGTGGACGAGAAGGCGACCACGCTGGACGAGGCGCTGGAGATGATCGACCGCTGGACGAAGGCGGGCGAGGCGAAATCCGTCGGCCTTGTGGGCAATGCGGCGGAGATCGTGCCCGAGCTGGTGCGGCGCGGCGTGAAGCCGGACATGGTGACGGACCAGACTTCTGCGCACGATCCGGTGAACGGCTATCTGCCCAAGGGCTGGACCGTGGCCGAGTGGCGCGAGAAGCGTGAAAGCGATCCGAAGGCCGTGGAGAAAGCGGCCCGTGCCTCGATGCGCGAGCATGTGGAGGCGATGGTCGAATTCTGGAACCAGGGCATTCCGACGCTCGACTATGGCAACAACATTCGCCAGGTGGCGCTGGAAGAGGGGCTTGAGAACGCCTTTGCCTTCCCCGGTTTCGTGCCGGCCTATATCCGCCCGCTGTTCTGCCGCGGTGTGGGGCCTTTCCGCTGGGCGGCGCTTTCGGGCGATCCGGAGGACATTTATCGCACGGACGAGAAGGTGAAGGAGCTTCTGCCCGACAATGAGCACCTGCATCGCTGGCTCGACATGGCGCGCGACCGCATCGCGTTCCAGGGTCTGCCGGCGCGCATCTGCTGGGTCGGTCTGGGTGACCGGCATCGCCTTGGCCTCGCCTTCAACGAAATGGTGGCGAAGGGCGAATTGAAGGCTCCGGTGGTGATCGGGCGCGATCATCTGGATTCGGGCTCGGTGGCGTCTCCCAACCGTGAGACCGAGGCCATGAAGGACGGTTCGGATGCCGTTTCCGACTGGCCGCTGCTCAACGCACTCCTGAACTGCGCTTCCGGCGCGACCTGGGTTTCGCTGCATCATGGCGGCGGCGTGGGCATGGGCTTCTCGCAGCATTCGGGCATGGTGATCTGTGCCGACGGCACGGAGGATGCAGCGCGCCGCCTCGAGCGGGTGCTGTGGAACGACCCGGCAACCGGCGTGATGCGCCATGCCGACGCGGGCTACGACATTGCGCTCGACTGGGCCAAGGAAAAAGGCTTGCGGCTGCCGGGGATTCTTGGAAACTAACAAAAACACCTCAGAGGGATTTTATCATGAAAAGGCGTCAATTTCTGAAAACCGCCGGCGTGGCCGGTGTGGCGACGGGCCTTGCGGCTCCGGCCATAGCACAGGACAAGATCACCTGGAAGATGGTGACGGCGTGGCCGAAGAACCTGCCCGGCCCGGGCGTGGCGGCGCAGATGCTCGCCGACCGGATTACGGCTTTGTCCGGCGGGCGGCTGGAAGTGAAGCTTTACGCCGCTGGCGAGCTTGTGCCGGGCAATGGCGTGTTCGATGCGGTGTCGGAGGGCACGGCCGAGCTTTATCACGCGGTTCCCTCCTACTGGGGTTCCAAGTCGCGCGGCATTCTCCTGTTCGGTTCGCAGCCTTTCGGTCTGCGCGCTGACGAGCAGCTTGGCTGGCTCGTGCATGGCGGCGGGCAGGCACTCTATGACGAGATGTATGGCCGCTTTGGGCTGAAGCCGTTCCTTTGCGGCAATTCCGGGCCGCAGTGGCAGGGCTGGTTCCGCAACGAGATCAACTCGGTCGACGATCTGAAGGGCCTGCGCTTCCGCACCACGGGTCTTGCCTCTGAAATGTGCGCGAAGCTCGGCATGGCCGTTCAGGCCATGGGCGGCGGCGACATGTTCCAGGGCCTGCAGTCCGGCACGATCGACGCCGGCGAGTTCATCGGTCCGTGGACGGATTCGGCGCTGGGCTTCTACCAGGTAGCCAAGAACTACTACTGGCCGGGTGTCGGCGAGCCGTCTTCGGCAGAGGAATGCGCGGTGAACAAGGCGGCCTATGAGGCGCTGCCGGAAGACCTGCAGCAGGCCGTCGCCTATGCCTGTGAATCGCTCTACAATCCGGTCTGGACCGAATACACGACCAAGCACGCCGCAGCGCTGAAGCAGCTTGTGGCCGAGCAGGACGTGCAGGTGAAAAAGCTGCCGGATGACGTGATCGTCGCCATGGGCAATGCCGCTGGCGAGGTGATCGCGGAGCTGCGCGAGGACGATGACGAGCTGGTCAAACGCATTGTCGAGAGCTTCCTCGAATACCGCGAAGGCATCGCCGAATACATGGTCTACGCAGATAACGGGCAGATGAACGCCCGCGCGATGGACTACAAATACGGCGGCTGACAACACGACCGGGCCGGGCTCGCGCTCGGCCCGTTTCTTTCGGGGAACGCTCGGCATGCTTGAGCTTGCGGACAAACTTGACCGGATCAACCGGGCAGTGGGCGCTGTTGTGCGCTGGCTGGCGCTGGCCATGGTGCTGGTGCAATTCGGCACGGTGGTGCTGCGCTATGTCTATGGCGTCAGCTTCATCTTCATGAACGAGACCGTTCTCTACCTGCATGCCACGCTCTTCATGCTGGCCGGAGGCTACACGCTTCTGGTCGACGGGCATGTGCGCGTGGACATTTTCTACGGGCTGTTCGGCCCGCGCGGAAAGGCGCGCATCGATATTTTCGGTGCGCTGTGTTTCCTGTTGCCCTCCATGTTCATGATCGCCTGGTTCTCCTGGCCTTCCGTGCGCAATTCCTGGGCAATCATGGAAGGAGCCATCTCGGTGGGCGGCATTCCCGCCTCCTTCCTGCTCAAATCGTTGATCCCCGCCTTCTGCGCGCTGCTCATCATCCAGGGCCTTGCCTGCATCCTGCGCGATATCGCGCGTCTTCGTGAAGAAGCCCCCGCCGCATGACCTTACCGCTCGACATTCTGATGTTTGCGGCGCTGATCGTCGCGATTCTGATCGGCTATCCCGTTTCCTTCATGCTGGCGGGCACGGCGGCGCTGTTCGCCTTTCTTGGCTGGATGACCGGCCAGTTCGATGTCGGGCTTCTCGGCGCGCTTGGGCAGCGGGTTTTCGGAACCCTCACCAATGAGGTTCTGATCGCCATTCCATTGTTCGTTTTCATGGGCGTGGTGCTGGAAAAAAGCCGCATCGCGGAAGAGCTTCTGGAGACGATGGGCCGTCTCTTCGGCGGCATTCGCGGCGGTCTCGGGGTTTCCGTCGTGCTGGTCGGTGCGCTTCTGGCGGCCTCGACCGGCATTGTGGGCGCAACCGTGGTGGCGATGGGCCTGATCGCGCTGCCGACCATGGTGCGCAATGGCTATGATCCGAAGCTCGCTTCCGGCGTCGTGTGTACATCCGGCACGCTTGGCCAGATCATTCCCCCTTCGACCCTTCTCATCATCCTGTCGGACGTGATGTCGAGCGCCTATCAGCAGGCGCAGTACGAGCAGGGCAAGTTCACCATCGAGACGATCTCAGTGGGGCAGGTCTTTGCCGCCGCCCTTCTGCCGGGCCTGACACTTGTTGCCGTCTATATCGCCTACCTCATGACGCGCGCGGCACTCAAACCGGAAACCGCGCCTGCTCTGGTGGAAGCCGGCGACCGGCCGAGCCGGCAGGAAGTGCAGCGCGCCGTCGTTCCGCCTGTTCTTTTAATTGTCGCCGTGCTGGGGTCCATCCTGGGGGGCATCGCCACACCGAGCGAGGCTGCCAGTGTGGGCGCTATCGGCGCGCTGCTTCTGGCCGGTGTCCGCGGCGAGGGCAATGGCCGCCTGATTGTGCTGGGTGCAGCCGCACTTGGCACTGCCGCCGTTCTGGCCGGGCTCTTTCCGGTGCGCCTGCAGCGTAGCGATGCGGGTGTGTTCGAGTGGGGCATGGCCGCGCTGACGACCGGGCTTCTGGCGCTCGGCGTCATTGCCATTGCGGTCTCCATCTACAGGGCACGCAGACGTGGCATTCTCACGCCCATCGTCACCTCCACCATGACGGTGACGGCGATGATCTTTGCAACGATCCTGACCGCCAGCATCTTCTCACTGGTGTTTCGCGGGCTTGGCGGTGACGCGCGCGTAGAGGAGATTCTTCATGCGATGCCAGGTGGCCCGCAGGGCGCGCTGATCTTCGTGATGGCGCTGATCTTCATTCTCGGCTTCTTCCTCGATTTCGTGGAGATCTCGGTGATCGTGCTGCCGCTGGTGGCGCCGATCCTGATCCTGATGGGGCATGATCCGCTGTGGCTCTCAATCCTGATCGCGATCAATCTGCAGACATCGTTCCTGACCCCGCCATTCGGATTTTCTCTGTTCTACCTGCGGGCGGCAGCGCCAAAGGAAATCACGACGGGACAGATTTATCGCGGCGTCATTCCATTCATCATTCTGCAGATCGTCGGAATGGGCGTGATCTGGCTGCTTCCGTCGATTTCGACATGGCTACCGGGAACCATCTTTTAGGATCTGATCGGCGAACGCTGGCTCAGCCACTGCCCAAGTGTTGATCCAGAACGCCCTGTCTGGACCACCGCAGCTTGACAAGGGGTGCCTGGATCATTGATGAGCCGGTAAAACAATTCTAAGGGAGCGCCCGCTCATGCTTAAGACGCCCTATCTCCTGTTTCTTGGTGATGCCCCTGACGCCCTGACTGCAAAGGTTGCCCAAGGGATCAAGGACTGGCGACCGGAGTTCTGTGTGGGCCAGCTGCGCCTCGATGGCTGCAAGGCTGATCTCGGCCTCAAGGACATGAGCATCGCCGAGGCGAAGGAAGCCGGCGCACAAACCCTCGTTGTGGGCGCTGCGAACCGTGGCGGCGTGATCGCGCAAAGCTGGGTGGCGACGCTTGTGGAAGCCGCTGAGGCCGGCATGGATATCGCTTCGGGTCTGCACAACCGCCTGACCGCTCTGCCTGCCCTGATGGCAGCCGCGGAAAAAGCGGGCACGCAGCTTTTCGATGTCCGCGTACCCCAGGAAGACTACCCCATTGCCGATGGCAAAAGGCGGACCGGCAAACGCTGTCTGGCGGTCGGAACGGATTGCTCCGTCGGCAAGATGTACACCGCGCTTGCCATGGAACGGGAAATGCGCGAGCGCGGCATGAAGGCCACGTTCCGCGCTACCGGCCAGACGGGTATTCTCATCACCGGCTCGGGCGTTCCGCTCGACGCCGTTGTGGCCGATTTCATGGCTGGTTCCATTGAGCACATCACCCCGGACAATGATGCAGATCACTGGGATCTGATCGAGGGGCAGGGCAGCCTTTTCCATCCATCGTTCTCTGGTGTCACGCTGGCGCTGATCCATGGCGGACAGGCCGATGCGCTGGTGCTTTGCCATGAGCCGACCCGCACCCATATGCGGGGGCTGCCGCACTATCAGCTACCCACACTGGAGGCTTTGCGCGACCTGGCACTGGAGACGGCCCGTGTGGTCAATCCGGACGTCAAGGTGGTGGGAGTCTCCGTAAACACTGCGGCGTTGAACGATGCGGAGGCGAAAGCCTGTCTCGAAGAGATCGAAGCTCGTATGGGCCTGCCGACGGCCGATCCGTTCCGCCAGGGGGCGGGCCGTCTCGTCGACGCGCTGGATTGATGCGGAAGCGGCATTTTCCGGTTCGTGGACAATGCCGCAAGAAGACCTCAACAACCTTGCCCTTCTCAGGCTGACATACCACTCTGCCCGGTGACAGTGGTGCGGGCAGATGGCAGCGAGGGCGAGGTTGAGATGACCGAGACAGCGACAAGGGACGAGGCACGCCTCTGGCAGACGTTTTCCGTTGTCGGGCTGTGCCTGGGAACACTGTTCTTCGCCGCCTCGCTGACACCGTCGCTTTTGCCACGTGCTTTTTTCGTTCAGGGCGTGCTCTCGGGCGCCTCGCTTGCCGTTGGCTACGGGCTCGGCGTGTTGCTTGTGTGGCTGTGGCGTTACCTGGAATTGCCGGAGCCACCGCAGGGGCCGCGATATTACGGCAAGCTCGGCATGGTGGCCGCATGCGCGGCCGTGGCAGTCCTCTTCCTCTGGAAGGCGGCCGAATGGCAGAACTCCATTCGCGCGCTGATGGATCTCGAACCGGTGGATACGGCCCATCCCAGCAAGGTTGGCGGTATCGCACTCGTTCTGTTTCTTCTGCTCGTTGCACTTGGGCGGGGCCTGAAACGCCTCTACGTGCTGGTTTCCGAAAGGCTCAAGAATTTCGTGCCGCGCCGGGTCGCTTACGTGCTCGGCGTTGTGCTGGTGGGGCTGATCGTGGCATCGCTGGTGGATCGTGTTCTGCTGCGCTATGCGCTGCGGGTTGCAGATTCAGCCTATGCGGAGCTGGATGCGCTGTTTGAAGACGGGATCGAACGGCCGAGCGGCGCCCTGAAAACCGGCAGCGCCGGGTCGCTCATCCCGTGGGAGACACTTGGGCGCACGGGGCGCAGTTTCGTCGCGGAAGGACCGGGCAGCGAGGAGATCGCGGCGTTCACCGGGCGAGAGGCGAAGGAGCCCATGCGGGTCTATGTGGGACTGCGATCCGCCGACACCGCCGACGCACGGGCCAGACTGGCGCTCGAGGAACTCAAGCGTATCGGCGCGTTCGACAGGAAGGTGATGGTCGTTGTGGCCCCCACCGGAACAGGGTGGGTGGATCCGGAGGCCAGCGTGACGCTGGAATATCTGCATGGCGGCGATACGGTGATGGTCGCGCAGCAATACTCCTATCTGACGAGCTGGCTGTCATTGCTGATCGAGCCGAGCTATGGCGCGGAGGCCGCGCATGCGCTTTTCCGCGAGGTCTATGGCCACTGGACAACACTGCCGGTGGAGACGCGGCCGGAGCTCTATCTCTATGGGCTCAGTCTCGGGACGCTCAGCTCAGAGCAGTCGACCGATCTTCTGAACATTCTGGGCGATCCGTTCCAGGGTGCGCTTTGGGCTGGCCCTCCCTTCAACAGCCGGCTCTGGAGCCGGTTCACGCGCGAGCGTAATCCCGGAACGTCAGCCTGGCTGCCGCGCTATGGCGACGGCTCGGTGGTGCGCTTTACCAGCCAGAAGAATGCACTCGACATTTCGGGTGCCCAGTGGGGACCGCTGCGGATTGTCTATCTGCAGTATGCCAGCGATCCCGTGGTGTTTTTCGATCCGCTTGCCTGGTACCGGCGACCGGCATGGCTGGTGGGCGAACGCGGGCCGGATGTCTCGCCGGAACTGCGCTGGTATCCGATCGTGACCTTCCTGCAACTGGCGCTCGACATGGCGCTGGCGACGACCGCACCCCTCGGATACGGCCACCTCTATGCGCCGGAACACTACATCGATGCCTGGATGGCCGTTACCGCGCCGGACGGGTGGTCGGATGCGAAGGTCGAGCGGCTCAAGCAGGCGCTTGCGAAGTAGCTGGCAAACGACTTTAGCCGATTGCCATGGTGACGGCGCGCCTGGCCATGGCGACGATGAGGCTCGCCCGGTAGTCGGCGCTTGCGTGGATATCCGTCATCAGACTGTCGGCGGGCACGGTGATGCCGTCGAGCGCCGCCGCACTGAAATCCGCGCTCAGCGCGCTTTCGAGTTCGGAGCACAGGAACACACCATCATCGCCAGCGCCGGTGACGGCGGCGCGAACGGCTTCGCCATCCCGCACGACGAAGACGCCGGTCATCGCGTAGCGCGAGGCGGGGTTGGGAAACTTGCCGTAGCCGGCTTTCTCCGGTGCTTCAAAGCGAATGGCGGTGATCAGCTCATCCTCGTCCAGCGCCGTTTCGAACAGGCCGGTGAAGAAATCCCGGGCAGCGATCTCGCGCTTGCTGGTGATGATGGTTGCAGACAGAGCCAGCATCGCCGCAGGATAGTCGGCTGCCGGATCATTGTTTGCGAGTGAGCCGCCAATCGTGCCCATATGGCGGACCTGCGGGTCGCCGATCAAAGCGGCGAGATGCGAGAGAGCGGGGCACACGCTTCTGATCTCGCTGCTTGCCGCAACCTTGGCGTGGGTGGTGCCGGCACCGATGGTCACTGTTTTGCCGGCAACAGAGATTGTCTGCAATTCGGCGACATGGCGCAGATCCACGAGGTCGGACGGAGCGGCAAGCCGGGTCTTCATGGCGGGAATCAGCGTTTGCCCGCCGGCCAGAAACTTTCCATCGTCTGCTGATTCGAGCAGGTCGAGTGCTTCTTTGACGGTTCCGGCGCGATGATAAGTGACGTCATACATGATCGATCTCCCCGGCTCAGGCGGCTCTGCTGGAGGCGGTGTTCATCGCTTCGGATGCGGCCATGATCGCTTTGACGATGTTGTGATAGCCGGTGCAGCGGCAGATATTGCCTTCAAGTTCCTCGCGCACGGTCTTTTCGTCGAGCCCTTCCGGGTGGCGGCGAATCATGTCTGTCGCAGCCATGATCATGCCGGGTGTGCAGAAGCCGCACTGGAGACCATGGTGCTCCCTGAACGCGGCCTGGACCGGGTGCAGTTCACCGCCATCGGACAGGCCCTCAATGGTGGTGATCGATGCGCCATCGGCCTGCACGGCGAGCATCGAACAGGATTTAACCGACTGACCGTCCATATGGATCGTGCAGGCGCCGCATTGCGACGTCTCGCATCCCACATGGGTCCCGGTCAGCCCCAGACTGTCGCGCAGAAACTGCACGAGCAGGGTCCTGCCTTCGACGGTGCCCGAAACCGTCTTTCCGTTCACCGTCATCGTCACGTCTGTCATGGGATACCTGCCTACTGGAATTTTCGGTGGCTAGATGCGCTGGTCGGCTGCCAACTTAGCGTATGCAGCCATTGTGTCCATGCCCTGTGACAATTCAAGCGCGGTGAAGCCGGCAGCGAATGGCTCGAAGGGTTTGTGGATGGTTCGGAAACCCGTTCTGGACAAGGAAAGCAAAGGCGTCCGAATAGGCTCTCCACGGCGAACTGGTCTGAACCTCAAAAATTGCACCGAAAGCGCGGCAATGAAAGATCATCTCCGAGGCTCTCGCATGCTGAGTGCCGAGTGAGATGAACACCGAAAGAAAAATTGCTGATCTATACATGGCATCCTCCTTAAATAAATTTGTTTGATATCCATTATTAATTCAATGATTTTTTATTTATGCTTGAAGTGTTATATATGTCTGGTCGGTGATGTGCTCCCTGCCGACCGTGGGAATTTCAAGCCAGACGCTTGATCTCGGAGGGAAATGGGGCTATCAGGCGGACCGCTCGCCGGGACGATTGGATTTGAGGATTGGAGTTCCTGTCCGATTGGCAGTGTTGCTCGACAATTTGGTTGCGAAAGCCTGCCGGGGCGGGTATGTGCACGGTGAAGTGCTTCGCGGCCCTGTCGAAAACGGGTCCGGCGGAGCGCGAAAAAGGGCCGCTTTAGCTCAGTTGGTAGAGCATCGCATTCGTAATGCGGAGGTCGTCAGTTCGAGTCTGACAAGCGGCACCATTCATTTTTCCCGAACCGGCTTTTCCACGATACCTGAAGACCCGTTATGCGCGTGTGCTCGCGGAGCAGAGTGACGGAGTTTCTCAATCCTGTTTCTCGCCTTCGAGACGGCGGCTCCAGTCTTCGACCCTGCCGGAGGCGAGGCGTCTTTGCGCATAGCGCCGCCATCCGTCCGGCAGTTTTGAAAGTGCAGCCATTTCTTCCAGTTCCCCGTGGTCGAGGGTTTTGACATAGAGGATCTGCCAGAGGCGTTTCAGCGGCCATTCCGGCAAAGGCCGTTCGATGCGCTCAAGCTGGTCCTCGGATGACACCATTCCTTCCTGGAGGACACGGTAATACCAGCCCGTGCGGCCGGTTTTCTGGACCTGATAGGCCATCGTGCCGACGCCGAAGCGGCTGTTGAGCTTCCAGCAGGGCTGGCGGCCCTGCGATACCTCGACGACGGCTTCGCCCAGCCGGAAGATGTCGCCAAGCGCGACGGTTTCCTCGTTCAGCCCGAAGGTGGACAGGTTTTCACCGAAGGCACCCGGAGATGCCAGCAAAGGATGATCGCCGATTTCACGCTTCCAGTCGGCATAATGGTCGCGAGGATAGTGGTGGACAGCCTTCTCCGGGCCGCCGTGCACCCTGGTGTCGGCCTGATGATCGCCGGTGAAGCCGCTTGCGCCCAGCCATAGCGGACCTTTTACGGCGCTTTTTTTGATGCCGCTGGGGACGTTTCGCTCTCCCAGGGGCGCGATATTGCCGGTCAGAATTGCCTCTAGAGGAAACTTCTCGATCTTGGTCACGGATGCCCCCTGTGAGACCTTTCGCTCGAATGTCCGCATCCCATACGGTGTTGCAAAGCGGGATTGAAGGTCCAGTTTGCGGAACCGGGTGGTCCGCCTTTGTGGACAAGCCGAGAGCGACCGAATCCTGCTGGAGACTGCGGAGACCGATGGGGCGTTGCCGGCCGAGCAGGGTTTTTGCTAGTCTTCACCCCCCGTTTTTCGACGGGTGGAATGAAGGGCGGGAATTGTGGTTGTAAAGGCATCGCACGCAGAAGATCGAAAAGCGGCTTCCGTTTCCCCGGCGCTGTCGAGGGGACTGCATCTTCTTTCCGTATTTGCCGACGCTCCTGTCTGGCTGAGCAATTCAGACATTGCCGGCCGCACCGATCTGCCCGCGGCAACAGTCGCACGGCTGACGAAATCGCTGACCCAGATGGGGTTTCTGCACTATAGCGGCAGTCGCCGGCGCTTCCGACTGGCGCCCGGGGTGGTGCGGCTTGGTTATGGTGCCAAAAGCGAGACGCAGGTGATTGAGGTCATACGTCCTCATCTCCAGAAAATCGCCGACCGTTTTGGGGTGCACGCGGCGCTGGCCGTTCTGGATGGCGTCGAGGCCCTGCATCTGGAAGTCTGCCATAGCAGTGCCACGCTCGTGACCCTTCGGCTTGAGGCAGGTTCGAGAGTTCCTCTGGCCGGCACTCCGATCGGCCATGCCCTGCTGGCTGCTCTGGAACCTGCCCGGCGCGAAAGCTGTCTGGGGAGCCTGGAGTGCCACCATGCAGCGGAATGGAATGTGCTTTCGCCGCAGATCGAGCGCGGGCTGGTCGAGATTGCAGGCAGTGGATTTACGCTGTCCCTCGGGGGCTGGCATCCTGATGTTCATGGTGTGGCGGTGCCGTTCAAGCCATCCGATCAAGCCGCTGCGATGTCTCTCGGCTGCGGTGTCCCAAAAGGGCAGCTGCCCCTGCCGCGCCTGAAGGAACTCGGTGGTGAACTCGTGAAGCTTTCAGCGCTTATCTCTTCCAGCCGCGAGAATTCGGTGCCGGTGCATTGACGTAACGGAGGCGCTGATGCCGCCCCCCGGCTTGGTGGTCGGTCAGGAGTCTTCCAGATATCGCACACCCAATGCCGCGCATTTGCGCTGAATGAGTTCCACGGCTGCAAGCAGATCCTTCATTGGACCTGCCGGCTCACGCGCAGCCTGGGTGGTGGTCGGAAGAACAAGTTCCAGTGCCAGAACGGCATTGTTGAGGTGCAAAGGTGCGGCCAGCAGAAGCAGATTTTTGTCTGGAAGCAGCAACCGGAAGCAGCCCGACGCCCGAAAGAAGCAGAAGCTTTCGTGAAGCGCCTCGGTCTCAACGGGACACTGGGATAGCTCGGATACTGATCTGTTCATGCTGGTCTGGCTGGTGAACAGAAGGGCGTGACCCGCCGCGGTCTGCGCGAGCGGATAGGCCGAGCCAACGTGACAGCAGGGGGAGCTTTCGCGATTCAACCCGTTGCAGACGACGAGAAAGAGAGATTCGCCGGCATCGTCCACAGCAAGCGTCGACGTGGCGTTGTACCGGTCGGCCAGCGCCTGAAGAACAGAGCGTGCGATTCCGGCGACAGGGGTTTCACTCAAGAATTTCTTCGAGAGCGCGCCGGCTGTGCGGCCCGGCTGGTAGCGCTCGGCAAATCTGGATGGCTCGACGAAACCATGAAGCTCCAGGGTTTTCAGAAGCCTGGTGGTGGTGTCGTGTCTCAACGAAAATCGTAAAGCCAGTTCATCGGAGGTCATCGGCCCTTCGTCTGACAGGAGCTGGACCAACCCGAGGCCGTTTCTTAGAGCGACTGTGCTGCTGTTTCCTTCGTCTGTCTGCTTTTTCACCGTGTGTTTTGCCTTGATGGACAGGCCCCCGACTGAATTTTTATGCTTATCGCGCCCGGCATATCAATATACAGGCACCGGTTCGTGCCGCGAAACGGGCCCTGATCGCAAAAATGTGATCGAATGATCAGCCTGAACCTCATCGGAATGCTTCTTGAACCCCGGCGTCAAAGGGGGCTATGGCAGCCATTGACTGAGAAAACGAGGGAGGAAAGCCGGTGGCAGGGGAAGTCTGGACACGTCTGGAGGGGGAACGCTGTGTGCTCGGTGAGGGGCCGACCTACGACAGGCATAGCGACACAGTCTGGTGGTTCGACATTCTGGAAAAGGCTCTCTTCGAGCACTGCTTCGCTGACGGCGTGACGCGCAGGCACATGCTGCCGGAGCTCTCTTCCGCGCTTGCCCGTGTCGATGACGACCGGCAATTGCTCGTGACGGAGAGCGGCCTTTACCTGCGCAATGTCGCGGATGGGAGCCTGAGCCTTCACCGCCCGCTGGAAGCGGACAATCCGCAGACCCGCTCCAATGATTCCCGGGTGCATCCCAGCGGGGCCTTCTGGATCGGCACGATGGGCAAGAATGCTGAAAAGGGCGCGGGATCGATCTACTGGTATCGCAGGGGCGAGGTGAGACGGCTCTATTCCGGTATCACCGTGACCAATGCGATCTGTTTTTCTCCCGATGGCAGCGTGGGATATTTCACGGACACGCCGACACTTCAGATCATGCAGGTTTCGCTTGACCCACAGACGGGACTGCCGGTTGGCGAGCCGTCACCATTTGCCGCGCCATCGCGCGACGGAGAACCCGATGGCGCGGTGGTCGATGCCGAGGGCAATCTCTGGGTGGCGCGATGGGGCGGCCATGGCGTGGAGGTCTATTCGCCGGGGGGCGTGCTGCTTCGCAAGATTGACCTGCCGGCGGCACTCATCACCTGTCCGGCCTTTGTCGGGCCGCGGGCGGACAGGCTCCTGGTGACATCGGCGTCTATTGGCGTGGACCCGGACAGTTCGGATGCTGCCTCTGCCGGCGGCGTGTTCGTCAGCGATCTTGGGGCGCCGGCGGGCAAGCTTGAGCCCGACGTTTTGATCGGCTGACGCTGCTGCCGGAGTTCAGTAGCCGCTGAGGTGCGGCAGCCAGGTGGATAGCGCCGGGATGAAGGTCAGGGCAAGCAAGACAACGAGATGCACGACCAGGAAGGGCGGCATCTCCCGTATCATCTCGCTAACGCGTATCTTGACCGCCGAAGACACGACAAAAAGCAGTGCGCCCACCGGCGGGGTGAGAAGCCCAAGCGTGAGGTTGACGATCACGACAATGGCGAAATGGATCGGGTCGATGCCCAGCGAATAGGCGATTGGCCCGAGGATCGGCACAAGGATCATGACACCGGGCAGCGGATCCATGAACAGGCCGAAGGCGAGCAGGAGCAGATTGACCGCGAGCAGGAACAGAACCGGACTCAGTTCCCAGGCGACGATTGTTGAAGCAATGGCCTGGGGGATGCCCTCGATAATGATGATCCAGGCGAATGCGCGCGCGGCAGCGAGGATCAGCAGAATGGCGACGGTGACCAGCGCTGATCGAAAGAGAATGTCCGGCAGGTCGCGGAGCCGTAACGAGCGGTAGATGAACATGCCGCACAGGAGCGCATAGAAAACCGCCACCACCGAGGCTTCGGTCGGCGTGAACAGCCCGCTGCGGATGCCCCCGATGATGAGCACGATGAGGAAGATTGCGGGCAGCGCCTGAAAGGTGGTGCGCATCATCTCGCGCAGGGACGGGCGCGGCGAACTGCTTCTGAAGCCACGCCTGCGGCAGACATACCAATTGGTCGCGGCCATGGAGAGCGAAATCAGGATGCCGGGAATGATGCCGGCCATGAACAGGGTGATCACGGAGACATTTTCATCCTGCATTGCGTAAAGGATCATGATGATCGATGGCGGTATGATGGGGCCGACAACCGAGGCAGACGCGGTCAGCGCGCTGGCATAGGATTTGTCGTATCCGTCCTTCTCCATCATGCGGATCATCATGGCGCCGGGTCCGGCGGCGTCGGCGAGGGCAGAGCCCGAGATGCCGGCGAACATGGTGGATGAGACCACATTGGCGTAGCCCAGCCCACCGCGGAAATGACCCACGAACTGTGAGGCGAAGCGCAGGAGAATCTGCGTCATGGCACCGCTCGACATCAGCTCCGCTGCCAGGATGAAGAACGGCACCGCCATGAGCGGGAAACTGTCGAGCCCGGAGAACATCTCCTTGACGATGACGATCTGCGGATAGGTGCTGCCCAGGCTGATTGCCGCCCAGACGGCGAGCGCCAGCGAGAAGGCCACCGGCATGCCGATGATCAGAAGGGCGAAGAAGGAAGCAAAGAGGATCAGCGCCACGGCCGTCTAGTCCCGGTTGGCTGCAATGTGGGTGTCGCCGCTCTCGGCAAGTGCGGCGGATGGCGTGTCGGTTTCCACTTCGGCAAACCGGTTTTCCATCACGAAGGAGCGGGCGACAAGAAGCAGATGCACGATGAGGAGGCCAAAGCCGATCGGCATGGCGGCATAGATGTAGCTGAAGGAAACGCGCGTTGCCGGCGTCAGCTGGAAGCGGGCGCGATCCATATAGTTCAGGCCCATCCAGATCATGATCGAGAAGAAGGCCAGAAGCAGACACAGGATCAGGACGCGTATGGCGCGCTGGCCATTTGGGCCGAGCATTTCCTGGAAATTGCCAACGGCGACATGGCCGCCGGTGCGCAGGGCGAGGCCGGCACCGATGAAGGTCATCCAGATCATCAGGTAGCGGGCGACTTCCTCTGACCAGGTGATCGAGAAATTCGTGAGATAGCGCAGCGATACATTGGCGAAAACAATCACCGCCATGGCGCCAAGCAGCAGCACCAGAGCCCATTTGTTGAGGGCTACGAAATATCGCTCAAATGTTTTCACTGATCCTCCCCGACCTGGATGCCGGGGGCATCGCAGCCTGTTGATCGCATCCTGTTTAGACCAACATGATGAAGCGTGGGAACCGGCCATTGCTCAAAAAAAGCAGAATACAAAACTCCGGACAGCCGCCGCGCGGACTGCTGTCCGGAGTTTCAGACACATAGACCTTATTCGGTCGCGATGATCTGATCGATCAGCGCCTTGTCGTACTGCTCATAGTATTTTTCATAAGCGGGCTGGACGGCCTGCTGGAAGGCGGCTTTCTGCTCGGCGGTCAGTTCGCCGACCTCCATGCCCTCTTCCTTGAGCTGCTTGACGCCGGAAGTTTCGACATTGTCGACATAGGCGCGCATGGCCTTGACGGCTTCTGTCGCCCCTTCCTCGAAGGCTTTCCTGTCTTCATCCGACATGCCGTCCCAGAGCTGGCGGGAAACGAGAAGCATGGCCGGCGAATAGACGTGGCCGGAGAGCGTCAGGTATTTCTGGACCTCGGAGAGCTTGGCCGAGGTGATAACGGAAAGCGGGTTTTCCTGACCGTCGATCGTGCCTTGCTGGAGCGACGAGATGACCTCGGGCCATGCCATCGGCGTGGGGGCTGCACCAAGCGTTTCGAACGCCGTGATGTGGATCGGGTTTTCCATCGTGCGCAGCTTGAGGCCGGCAACGTCATCGGGCTTGCCGATGGTGTTGCGGTTGTTGGTGATATGGCGGAAGCCCTGTTCGCCCCAGGCGAGTGCGACGAGGCCGACATCATCAAACTTTGCGAGGATGTTCTGGCCAATCTCGCCATCAAGCACATTGCGCGCGTGGGCGAGGTCACGGAACAGGAACGGGATGTCGAAAACACCGGTTTCGGGCACGAAGTTGCTGAGCGTGCCGGAGGAAACGATGGTGGCCTCGATCGTGCCGATCTGCAGCCCTTCGATCACCTCGCGCTCGCCACCGAGGCCGGAGGAGGGGAAGTGACGGAAGGTATAGCGCCCGTCAGTGTTCGCCTCGACCACTTCCTGCCATTTCTCGGCTGCCACGCCATAATGCGAGGTTGGCGCGAGCGCATAGCCGATCTTGATTTCCTGCTGGGCCTGCGCGGCCGATACGCCGGCAAAAATGCCAAGCGCGGTTACAAGTGCCGCTAACGGCCCCGTGTTTCTTGCGGAAAATTTCATGTCTCTCTCCCGTCGTGGAATTTCGTTGCGATTCAGGTCTCCCATTCACTGAAAGCGTCTGGCGCATCCAGCCTATTCAGTCAATGCGCCAGTGCTTGCAGGACCAGCGAGTTTTGCGAATTTGGCCAAAACGCCGTTGCGGTAGCGTGGTTCGGGCTGGCGCCAGTTGGCACGCCGACGTGCGAGTTCCTCGTCGTCGACGTTCAGTTGAAGCAGGCGGCGGCTGGCGTCGATGGTGATCGTGTCGCCTTCTTCGACAAGGGCAATGGTGCCGCCGTCGCAGGCTTCGGGGGTAACATGGCCGACGAGAAGACCCCAGGACCCGCCGGAAAAGCGACCGTCTGTGATAAGCCCCACCTTCTCGCCGAGCCCGCGCCCGATCAGGGCGGAACTGGGGGCAAGCATCTCCGGCATGCCGGGGCCGCCTTTCGGTCCGAGATAGCGCAAAACCATGACGTCTCCGGGGTGGATCCGGTCGGTCAGGATCGCATCCATGGCCGACTGCTCGTCTTCGAAGACGCGGGCGGGGCCGGTGATGCTGGCAGATTTGAGGCCGGTGATCTTGGCGACAGCACCGTCTTCAGCGAGGTTGCCTTTCAGAATCGCGAGGTGACCCTCAGCGTAAAGCGGTGCCTCAATGGGGCGAATGACATCCTGATCCGGTGGCGGAATTGCTGGTATGTCCTTCAGTTCTTCCTCAAGGCTCCGGCCGGTGATCGTCAGGCAATCGCCATTGAGAAGTCCGGCCTCGAGCAGGATTTTCAAAACCTGCGGTACGCCGCCAGCGCGATGAAGATCGACAGCCATGTAGCGGCCGGACGGTTTGAGATCGCAGAGGACCGGCACCCTGCGCCGGATGCGCTCGAAATCGTCAAGCGTCCATTCCACCTCCGCGGCGCGGCAGATGGCGAGATAGTGCAGGACAGCGTTTGTGGAGCCGCCCGTCGCCATCACGAGGGCGATGGCGTTCTCCACACTGCGGCGGGTGATGATGTCGCGGGGCCTGCGGCCTGCGCGCACGGCATCGAGCAGGACGTGGGCCGAGCGCGCAGCAGACTGGCGCTTTTCCTCATGGACGTTTGCCATGGTGGAGGAGCCGAGCAGGGACATGCCGAGCGCCTCGAAAGACGAGCTCATCGTGTTGGCGGTGTACATGCCGCCACAGGCACCGGTGCCGGGGATGGCGTTGCGTTCGATGGCGTCGAACTCTTCGCGGCTGATTTTACCGGCCCTGAGCGCGCCGACGGCTTCGAAGGCGGAAACGAGATTGATATCCTGGCCGTTTAACCTGCCGGGAAGGATGGTGCCGCCATAGACGTAGATCGCGGGGACATTGGCGCGGGCAATGCCGATCATGCCGCCAGGCTTGTTTTTGTCGCAGCCGCCGATGACGAGAACACCATCCATCCACTGGCCCTGAACGGTGGTTTCCACGCAGTCGGCGATGACTTCGCGTGAGACCAGGGAGTATTTCATGCCTTCGGTGCCCATGGCCATGCCATCGGAGATGGTCGGCACGCCGAAGGTCTGCGGGTTGCCGCCGGCTTCGCGTACGGCCTCGACGGCGGCATCGGCCAGGGGCTGGAGGCCCGCATTGCACGGCGTAATGGTGGAGTGTCCGTTGGCGATGCCGATCATCGGGCGGGAAAAGTCCTCCTCCCGATAACCGAGCGCATAGTACATGGCGCGGTTGGGTGAGCGCTCGATGCCCTGGGTAATGGTTCTCGATCGGTCGTTCGCTGCCATGCCTGTCTCCTGAGTGGCCTACACCGCTGAGAAGTCAGGCTAGGGAGTGTTTACTGATATGAGAAATATATTTATAATATCAAATTAATTTAATTTACATATGACGAGGCATGGATATTCGTCAAATCCGGCATTTCGTTGCCGTTGCCGAGGAACTGCATTTCGGTCGCGCGGCCGAGCGGCTGGGCATGACACAGCCACCGCTCAGCCAGAGCATACAGGCGCTGGAGGCCGATCTGGGCCTGACACTTTTCGAGCGGACACGGCGCAGCGTTACGCTGACGCCGGTCGGGCATGAGTGGCTGCCCCATGCGCGGCGGGTTCTGGAAGAGGCGACCGAACTGCCGCGGGTGGCGTGGCGGCTTTCGCGCGGTGAGATTGGCCGCGTGCGCCTCTCCTTCATCAGCTTCGTCAGCTACAGCTTTCTGCCGAAGCTCGTACGCCGCTTCAAGGAACGGTTTCCCGAGGTCGAGCTGGTGTTGAACGAAGCGACGAGCGATGTGCAGATCGCCGAACTGCTCGATGGTGCCCTCGATGCCGGCATCATCATCAGCCCACCGCGCGGCGCGTTGCACTCGCCTCTGCGGTATCGGCCGGTGGAATCGGACAGGCTGGTGGTGGCGGTGCCGGAGGAATGGGTGATTTCCGGACGTGTGGTACCGCGCGGCGGAAAGCTCGACTTCGACGCGCTGCGCGATCTGCCGGTTATCCTGTTTCCACGCCATAGCGCGCCGGTGCTGCACGATCTCGTCACGCGCTACTATGCCGAGCGTGACGCGGTGCCCGTTCCGGGACAGCAGGCCGTGCAGATGCAGACGATCATCAATCTCGTTTCCAGCGGGCTTGGCATCGCTTTCGTGCCGAGCACGATGCGACGGCTGATCCGACCGGGGGTCGCCTATTTCCGGCTTGCCGAACAGCAACCCGAAATCGAGATCGGGTTTGCGTGGCGTGGCGCCGGTGCGAGCGCTGCATTGCAGCACCTGGCCGGCATCATTGAGGAGATGTTTCCGGCGCAATGACTTGCAAAAGGCGGATTGTTCCTCAAAATCGCGCGGATGAACCAGAACGCCACCGACAGAAACGCCCAAGGCGACCGACCCCTGTGGCTTGTCGGTGTGTGGCTGGTGCTGGCTTTTCTAACGGTTGCGGCCGTCGTGGCAAACGAACGCTGGCAGCTGCTTTCGGAACTCGCGGCTGAAAGCAGGGCGCTGCACAGCGTTGCCTCGCAGCGTGCCGGCCAGCATGACGCGCACCTGACAGCGCTTTCGGCGGTAGCGGTTGCCGGCGGGGAAAGCCGCTTCGATCTCTTTCTGGAAGTGGCGGGGACGATCCATCGATTTTATCCCCGTATCGGGGCGATTGACCTTGTTCCCCTCAATGCAGGTGAGACGGGCGTGACCACACGTGACCGTGTCGATCCGGCTGTCGATGACATGGTCCGCGCGGCGGCGCTGGCGTCCGATGGTGCGCCGGTTTTGCGGCCGACACCTGGCGCGCCGGGCCGCTACCTGCTCGTCAAGCGGAGTCCGAATACGGCGGCTGCACGTTTTGGTCTGTCGCTGGACATCGATGCACAGGGACTGCTGGAATCCGACCGGGATTTCTGGCTGAAACCGTCGGTCAGCTTTTCCCTGTCGCTGCCGGACGGTACGCTTCTGGCGGGGGAGGAGATCGAAAGCGATCCGGCGTTTGCGCAGCGACTGGGGAGCGCTTCTCAGCCGCTTGTTCTCGAGGTCGCGATTCCGCAGACCCTGGCGGTGTTGATGCCGCCTGCGAAACTGGCGCCGGCGCTCATCATGATGTCGGCAGTGTTTCTGGCCGGCGTGGTCCTCTGGCAGCAATGGGCGCGGCGGCGTCAGGCAGAACAGGCAGCGCAGCTGAGCGCCCAGGAAACGCGGCTGGCGCATGCTTCCCGTGTCAACGCGCTGGGTGAAATGGCAAGCGGGATCACCCATGAACTCACACAGCCGCTCACCGCCATCTTAAGTCAGGCGCAGGCCGGAAAGCGGCTTCTGGGCAATGGTGACACGGGCGCCGTGGCGTCGGTGCTCGACGAACTGATCGCACAGGCGCGGCGGGGTGCGGACATTCTCGCCCATCTGCGTCAATGGATCAGGCCGGTGCGCGGCAACCCGTCTGCGGTGACGGATCTGAATGCGGCGATCAGCGGTGTGGAGGCGCTCCTACTACCAGAAGCGCGCAGGCGTGCCGTGGTTCTGAAACTGGTGCTAAGGAACGGGGCTCTCCCGGTGCGTGCCGATCAGACTGAACTGGAACAGGTAATTTTCAATCTCGTTCGAAATGCGTTTGAAGCTCTGGACAAAGCGCCGGGGACCCGGGGCGAGGTGATCGTTGAAAGCAGCAGGGAGGCGGGTCTGGCGGTTCTCGACCTGCGCGATAACGGCCCTGGCGTCGATCCTGCAATCCGTGCGCAGATATTCGAACCCTTCGTCACCGGCAAGGATCACGGCACGGGCCTGGGTCTTGCACTTTCACAGCGGCTGGTGGAGCGGATGGACGGCGATATCGAACTCAGGTCTTCGCGGAAGGGCGCCTGGTTTCGGGTTTGCCTGCCCCTTGTGGAGGGGCGTGCGAAGGTGGAGATTGCCGCATGAGCAGGCCTGTCTATCTGGTGGATGACGATGAGGCGGTGCGCCGGGCGCTGGTCCTGCTTCTGAACACGGTCGGTGTGGGGGTGAAAGCGTTTTCCGGCCCTGAGTCCTTCCTCGCCGCGCTAGAAAGGTTGTCGCCGGGCTGTCTTGTTCTCGATATCCGCATGCCTGTAATTTCGGGTCTGAAACTGCAGGAGCACCTGCTTGCGCTCGGTATCGACTGGCCGGTCGTTGTGATCAGCGGGCATGGTGACATCGAAGCCTGCCGCCGGGCTTTCCGCAACGGGGCGGTGGATTTTCTGAGCAAGCCGGTGGATGAGCAGGATCTGATCGATGCTATCCAGAAAGCCCAGGACATGCTGGCCAGCGCGGAGCGGGCGGCGGCTGAACGTGCCGAAACGGCGGTTCTGCTCGCAAGCCTGACAGCGCGAGAGGGCGAAATTCTGGAACTTATTGCCCGCGGCTTCACCACCAAGGAGATTGCAGGCTCTCTGGAATTGTCGCCGCGCACGGTGGAAAGCCATCGCGCGTCGCTGGGGGCGAAACTTGGAACGACATCGGCCGCCGAGATGACGCGGTTCTGGCTGCAGGCAGGACAGGCTCCGTAGAACTACGGATATCGGCGGCAAACCTACCGATGCGGTGCCACCGGGGGAATTGCTAGAGATCGGAACATCAAAAACCATGGAGTTTCCGATGATCCGATCGACTGTTCTTTCCGCTACGCTTCTGGCCGCAACCGCGGCATCGGCTCAGGATCTGCCGACCGCGCCCTACCTGCCGCTCGACATGGCGCAGAAGGCCGCCCAGAGCGCGCTCGAAGCCTGTGCCGCAGAAGGCTACGCGGTGAGCGTTGCCGTGGTGGAGCGCAGCGGTGCGACCAAGGTTCTCGTGAAAGCCGACAATTCCGGCCCGCACACGACCGGCAGCAGCATCGGCAAGGCCTTCACCTCCGCAAGCCTTGGCCGCGACACGGCTGGTCTTGCGAATTTCATCGGCGAGAACCCGCAGAATGACGGCCTGCGCGACATGGATTCCCGTCTGGTGATCCAGGCCGGCGGTCTGCCGGTGCGCATCGGCGGTGCGCTGGTGGCTGGCATCGGTGTCGGCGGCGCGCCCTCGGGCGACATTGACGCGACCTGCGCCCGCGCCGGTCTCGACGCCATCGGCGCCGAATAATAACCCATACGGGTTGAACAGAAGAGGCGCGGCCTTTCGGTCGCGCCTCTCTTCGTTTCTGCGGCCTGATTTATTGATGGAGCATCGGAATGATCCGAAAACCGGATTCCACTTTTCGGTCCGATGCTCTGGCCTATTTGGGCAGTCGCACGGTGAGCGCCGGATTGTGCGGGAAGAAGTTGTAGGGCTTCAGCGTGATGCCCTTCCACATGGTCGACATGACCGGCCAGTCCTCCATCTGCGGCACATGATGGAAGCCCATCGTGTACCAGGTCACGATGTCGGTGTTGTCGATGCTGCGGTCCTGCTTCACCCACTCGGCCAGCGTGTCCGACCCGTCGCTCTGGAAGGCGTATTCGCCACCGGCATAGCGTTCGTTTGCCGCATAGGGCGTGTTCCAGAACGTGTAGTCGATATAGGCGTTGCGCTTTGCGGGGGGATCGTTCTCCGTGTCCAGCGGGCTGTAGGCGACGCTGTTTTGCGGCAGGATCATGTAGCCCGGCGCATGGCCGACGCCGATTTTCCGGCCCATGTTCATGATGTGATACATGGCCGGCGTTGCCGGGTTCACGCGATAGCGCGCTTCCATCTCGGTCTTCGGCATTGTCGCCTCGGTCACCCACATCGAGCGGCGCGGCACGCCATCGGGCATGTCGCCTTTCACGAGGCCGGTGCGCATGAAGACATTGTCCTGACCGTCAATGTCGAAATCGAGCCGGAAGTTGAAGAAATGGTCGTGATTGGGCGCGACCAGATTGGGCACGATCAGTGTGCCGTAGCGGGTTTCCTGTTCGGCGGTTGCATCCTCCATGGAGGTGGAGGCAACACCCTTCACCGCATCGAGGCCGGTTGCGCCGACCATCACGCGGATGCGCCCGTTCTGCTCGAACACATAGTCGATGAGATAGTCGTAATTGCCCACCTGCGAGGCGGAACGCACGACCAGCTCGCTTGCGGGGCGGCCTTCTGCCGGCACGGACTGTTCCTCGCTCTGGGCGAAGATCTCGTAATGCCGCCAGACGGGATCGCCGATATTGCGCTCGAAGATGCATAACGCATCCGGGATTTCGATCGGGTTGCCCAGATCGTCATGCACGGTGGCGGGCAGGAAGCGCGCATAGGAAGGGCAGTCCACGCCCGCGCGCAGCGGGCTCAGGAAGATGCCGAAACCATATTCGCCGCTGTCCATATAGGTGCGCCAGTACCAGCCTTCGTCCGGGTCCATATAGGGCACGAAGACTTCCGACAGATGGGCCTGGTAGAGTACCGAGCGCCAGTCGTCGCGGTCATTGACCTCGATGTTGGACAGAACCACGCCGGGGCGCTTGTCGACGCGCCAGCGGAAGCGCCAGATGTCCCAGTTCACCATGCTGCCGTCGATGGTGAAGTTGGGATCGCCTTCCTGGCGCAGCGTGGCGGGATTGCTTTCGGGCCGCAGTGCGCCCGTGCGCGCCTCGACCTCTTCCTCCATGTAACCCCAGGCGTCCTGCGGCACCGGCACGACGCCATTGTCGATCACCTCGACCACGGATTTTCCGGCGAGATCGACCACGGCGTAAAGCCCCTCAATGGGCTTGGCGTAGAAGTTGGAGCCGGTCGGATTGACGTAGCAGGGCACCTTCATCAGACGCTGGCCGGCTTCCGCCTCCATGTCGAACGAGCCGGCCGTCAGCGGCAGGCAGAACACGTCGCCGGGCTCCAGATCGCGCTTTGCGAGGGCGGCGACGAAGTTTTCGTCGGAAAGCGCCAGATCCATGGCCCCGATGAATTCTTCCAGAAGCACCATGTGCTGGCCGCCAATGGCGCCGAAATCGCTGATCTCACCGGAAACGAGATCGACCTCGGCCTTGTAGGTCTCGTCGCCCGAGATGACATGGACGGTGGCGGCGCGGGGGCCTTCATCGCCCTCTTTCCAGGCCAGAACCTCGGCCTTTTCCGGTTCTTTCAGCTCGATCAGCGGAAAGCGGGCCTCGTCGGAAATCCGGTCATCGGATTTCATGATGGTGACGATTTCGGCGATCTCCTCTTTCGACAGGCCGTCCAGTGGGTGAGCCAGAGCGCCGCCGCATAAGACGGTCAGCGCCATGGCCGCGCAGGTGGCGGATAAGTGTCTTTTCATCGTGTCTCCTCCTCTTGAACCGTGCCGTTACATGATCAGGGTCTGGCCGATGGTGTTCTCCATCAGCCCCGCCTCGGCGAACTGTACGCCGACGCCGGATTGCTTGATGCCGCCAAAGGGGGCGTTGGGCTGGATCATGCCGTGCTTGTTGATCCATGCGGTGCCGCATTCGAGTTGCAGCGCCAGCGCCTTGGCGCGTTCGGTGTCCTGCGACCAGACGGAGCCGCCAAGCCCGTTCGGATTGTCGTTGGCCCGCGCAATCACGGCCTCCACATCCGTGTAGCGGATGACGGGCAGGACCGGGCCGAACTGCTCTTCATCGACGAGGCGCATGCCGTGCTCGGCATCGGCGACGATGGTGGCAGGGTAGAAATAGCCGGGTCCGCCGGAGGGTGCGCCGCCGGTGAGAATGCGCGCGCCTGAAGCTTTTGCCTCCTCGACCAGCTCTTTCACACGCTCGAACTGCATTGCGTTCTGCACCGGGCCGAGGGCGACGCCGTCCTGCCGCCCGTCACCCATGGGAATGGCGGCTGCGAGTGACGAGAGCGCATCGCAGACGGCGTCATAGATGCTGTCATGCACATAGAGCCGCTTGATGCAGGCGCAGGTCTGGCCGTTGTTGAGGAACGCGCCCCAGAAGAGCCCTTCGGCAACCGCCTGCGGGTCGACATCGGGCAGCACGATGGCTGCATCATTGCCGCCGAGTTCCAGCGTCAGGCGCTTCACCGTTTCGGCGGCCGAGGCCATGATCTTGCGGCCAGTGCCGGTGGAGCCGGTGAACACCATCTTGTCGATGCCGGGATGGGCGGACATGGCCGCGCCGATTTCATCTGCGCCACACACGATGTTGACCACGCCGGCCGGCAGCACCTGGTTGATGATTTCAACGAAGCGGATCGTGGCGAGCGGTGTGTTGGGCGAGGGCTTGATGACCACGCAATTGCCGGCGCGCACGGCGGGAATGATGTGCCAGGCGGCGATCAGCACCGGGAAGTTCCATGGCGTGATGGAGCCAACCACGCCAATTGGCTTGCGGTGAACCTCCACGCGGCCCTCATTGTTGTCCTGCAGGATGGAGACGGGCAGTTCGAGGCCTGCGGTGTGTCGGGTCCATGCGGCGGCGGCTCCGATTTCCCATTGCGAGCCGAAGCCGCCAATGGGCTTGCCCTGCTCGGCGGTTAGCAGCGGGGCAAGCCCGGGGATGCTCTGCTCGACGAGGTCTGCAATTTTCAGGCAGGCGGCCTTTCGGTCGGCATCGCTGGTGGCGGCCCAGCCGGGGAATGCATTGCGTGCGGCTTCTACGGCATCATCAAGGTCACCCGGCGTGCCGAGCGGCATATGGCCGACCAGTGCGCCATTGGCCGGATCGAGGACGGGAAACGTCTCTGCGCCCGGCGTCGCACGCCCGTTGATGATGTTGTGGAACGGATCGCTGGTTGCTTCCTTTGCCGTATCGGCCATTGTCTTCCTCCTCCCGATAGCGCCGCATTTCAGGCGGCATCAATCGGTCATAGTGGAGGCGCATTCGGCCAACGGTCTTGGACTATTGCGTCGGGTTCTTGGCCGATGACGTCGCTGCGTGAAGCCGGTATTCGCCGGGCGGGACCCTGAAACGCGCCCGGAACTGGCGGTTGAAATAGGACAGGTCGTTGAAACCCGCGTCAAAGGCGATGGTGGAAATGCGCTCCGAAGTGCCGGCACTCTTCTGGGCCATAAGACGGTTGCAGACATGATCGAGCCGTGTGGCGATAAGGCACTCGGACAGGGACAAGCCCGCAGCCTGGAACCGGCGCTGCAGGGCGCGCAGGCTGACCCCCATGGCCGATGCGACGCTGGCTGGTGTGCACGCGGCATCGCGGAAACGCTGGCGGATATAGGCACGCGCCTTGGTGACAAGCAGTTCATCGCTGGTTCGGGCGGAGGCCAGAGTGCCGGCTTCGAGACCGCAGAGATAGGCGCCCATCAGATTGAAGAAGGCTTCGCCGATGAAGTGTTGCTGCGCGGCGGCGGCGTCTTCTGAATTGACGAGGCGGTCGATGGTGGCGCGAAGGGCCATGCCGATCTCGGTGGAGCCCGGGATCGGGCAGCCGCCAAGGGCCGCGGTGCCAAAGCGGTGGGCAAACTCGGAGCGGTTCAGGTGGACGGAATATTGCAGGCTGCCGCTGTCGCCATAGAGAAAGCGCGACGGATAGGCCGAATCGATCATGATGAAGTCGCCGGGTGCCAGACGCACATCGGCATCGCCCTGCCGCATGACCGAATGTCCCGATTTCTGCAGAACCAGAAAGAGGTGCTCGGCGGAATCCTGCCGAATGCAGCGCCAGTCCCGGTTGATGCGCGCGGCGCTGTTGCGCACGACCGCCACGGCCAGCGCCTGGCGCTGTTTGAGGGTGATGAGGCCCCGCATGTCGCGCCCGCCATCCGGCGGCGACACCAGAAACTGCCCGCAAACATTGCGCACACCAGCCTGAAAGGCATCGAGCGGTGCCAGGCTGTTTGTTTCGTCAGACAGCATAAATTACCTCCCGCCCTCATCTGCTCTCCATGCGGATAAGGGCGGGGGAAGCGTAATCAGCTTTCAACAGCTCGGCAAGCCGGGTGTGTGTTCCGGTTTTCAGGAACTGGAGGCGCTCGCTTCCCGGCGTCCCGCCATCTGTCGCAAAAAGACCGGGAGAGCGATGATGGCGCCGGCCAGGGTGGCGTAGAGATCCGGTGCGACAAAGAGGATGGCGGAGAGCGCGAGCAGCAGCCGCTCATAGACGCGCAGCGGCGCAAACAGCCAGCTTGAGAAGGCTGCGGAGAGCATCCAGATGCCAAGCATTGCGCCGATGGTCGCAAGGAAGAACTCGTTCCAGGTGAAGCTGTCGGTGACGAGCAGCATGGAGGGCGAAAAAACGAAGACGAATGGCACCAGCGCCTTGCCCATGCCGAGCCGGAAGGCGGTGTTGCCGGCCTTGAAGGCGTTGGCTCCGGCGATGCCGGCCGCCGCATAGGCCGCCAGCGCCACCGGCGGGGTGATGTCTGCCAGAACGCCGAAATAGAACACGAAGAAGTGGGCCACGATCGGTTCGACGCCGAGCAGGTTGAGGATCGGGGCCGCGACGGCGATCATGATCAGATAGTTTGCCGTGGTGGGGATGCCGCAGCCCATCAGCACGCAGACAACTGCGGTCATGATCAGGGTGAAGAGCAGGGTGAGCGTGCTCACGCTGAAGAGCTCGAACGGCAGGAAGGCGAGGCTGTCTGCCACGCTCTGCGCCCAGCCGGCGGCAACGGATGTGACCATATAGGCGATCTTGAAGCCGACACCGGTGAGCGTGACAACGCCGATGATGACGCCGACGAGTGCCGCAGCAGCGGTGACCGAGAGCGAGTATTTCGCACCCACGACAAAACCCTCCCAGGTCTCGCGGATGCTTTCGGTGATGGCGGTCCTGATATCGTGGCGGATGAAATTCTGGATGACGAGGACCAGAAGACAGGCCGTGATGCCCCAGAAGGCAGCGAGATAAGGGGTCTTGCCGGACAGAAGGATGGCGACCAGAACGAAAAGCGGGAGCGTGGTGAGCCAGCCGGCCTTGAAGACGGTCCAGGCGACGGGAAGCTCGTCTTTCGTGAGGCCGCGCAGGCCACGGCGGCGCGCTTCCAGATGCACCTGCACGAGAACACCGAAGAAATGCATGAAGGCAGGCACGAGGGCAGCCGTCAGAATGGTGGTGAGCGGCACGCCCAGATATTCGATCATGAGAAAGGCGACCGCGCCCATGACCGGTGGGGTGATCTGACCGCCGGTGGAGCTTGCGGCTTCCACGGCGGCTGCGAAATGGCGCGGATAGCCGATGCGGATCATCGCCGGAATGGTGAGCGAGCCTGTTGTTACCGTGTTGGCAATGGACGAGCCGGAGATCGAACCGAGCATGGCGGAAGAGAGAACCGAGACCTTGGCCGGTCCGCCGGAATAGCGTCCGGCAAGGGCCGAGGCGAGGTCGATGAAAAGCTGGCCGAGGCCGATGCGTGTAGCGAGGACGCCGAACAGGACGAAATGGAACACGTAGGTCGAGATGACGCCGAGAGCGGTACCATAGATGCCCTGGCTGGTCAGATAGAGATGATTGACGATGTTGTCCCAGCTTGCGCCCGGATGGGCGAGAATGCCGGGCATCGACTGACCGAAATAGGCATAGCCGATGAACAGAAGGGCGATGACAGGCAGGGGCCAGCCCATGGCGCGGCGCGTTGCTTCCAGAAGCACGACAATCAGCACCGTGCCCATGAAAACATCGATGGGCAGCGGATCGCCGACACGGAAGGCCAGTTCGTTGAATATCCAGGGGACGTAGAGTGCTGACACCGCACCCGCGATGGCAAACACCCAGTCGAGAAGGGGCATGCCAAGCGGGGCAAGCAGCCCGCGGCGCGGCTCGCGCGGCTGATGCCACACGGCGAAGAAGACGAAGATCAGGGCAAGGGTGAAGGCCAGATGCAGGCCGCGATGCGTTGTCGCCTGCGGAATGCCGTAACCCGCCGTGTAGTAGTGATAGCAGGACAGGACGAACAGCGCGCCACCGGCGATCCAGCCAAGCAGCGGCGGCAGGGGCCGGAAGCGAATTTCTGAATCAAAACGCTCCTCGAGCGCCTTCATTTCTTCTTCGGTCAGCGCTTCCGCGCGCTCGGTTTCAGATGGGTGTGCCATCCTGCCTTGCCTCTCTGGAGATCACCTTGTTTCTTGGCCGAAAGCGACGGACCCGGCCTGCGGGCACAGGTCGGGTCCGGATTTCAGCGTTCATGTGGGTCGGGCGTTACTCGCCCAGGACACCCGCTTCACGATAGAACTTCTCGGCGCCCGGATGCAGCGGAATGCCAACGCCATCGAGCGCGGTGTCGAGCGTGATCTGGCGGCCCTTCAGGTGGCCGGCATCAAGAAGCTTGCGGGTGTTGTCGTTCCACAGCGCCTTGGTGATCTCGTAGATCAGTTCTTCTGGCTGGTCAGCGCTGGTGATCCACTGGGCGCCGACCGAAAGCGTGGTGACGTCCTGGTCGACGCCTTCATAGGTGCCGGCGGGAACGGTGTTGGCAGCGAAGAAGCCATGCTCGCCAGTCACCTTGTCCGCTTCGTCGCCGGCAATGGAGACGAGCGTGATTTTGTGCTGGCTGGCCAGCTCGGCAATGGCGCCGGCGGGGAAGCCGCCGACGAAGAAGAAGGCGTCCATGGCACCGTCGCGCATGCGCTCGGCGGCTTGGTCGGGTTTCAGGTAATGCGCTTCCACATCTTCCTCGGAAAGGCCGTATGCATTGAGGATGATGCGGGCGTCGACAAGCGTTCCGGAGCCCGGCTCATCGAGCGAGACGCGTTTGCCGGCGAGATCGTCCACGCTGTCGATGCCGCTTTCGGCGCTGGCGACGAGGTGGATTGTCTCGGGATAGAGATTGGCGATGGCGCGCAGCTTCTCAACCGGGTCACGGTCTTCCCAGATGCCGGTGCCGCTATGCGCCCAGGTGGCAACGTCCGACTGCGAAAAGCCGGATTCGAGCGAGCCGCCGGCGATGGCGTTCACATTGGCGACCGATCCATTGGCCGACAGCGCCGTGGCGATAAGGCCGGGCACGCCGCAGGATCCGCCTTCGTCACAGGCACGCGAGCCGGGAGGATTGGAAATGGCATTGGCGATGAGACCGCCAATCGGGTAATAAGTGCCGGCGGTGCCGCCGGTGCCTATGCGGAAAAACTGTGGCTGCTGGGCAAGCGCCACACCGCTTGCGGCCAGACCGCATAAAACCGCACCAATGATCGCAAAATGCCGTCTGTTCACGTGATCCTCCCGGAAAATAAAATATGTAACCTTGCGTGAGCTAGCATTCATAAAGCCGGCCATCAATCTTTGATAGCCCGCAAATGGAAGGGTGCATCACAATTATCCCGCGACTCAGCTATCGGGACGCGTTCAGGAAACGATCTGTCAGGAGACAATTTTGGCCAAGTGCATTCACACCATGATCCGCGTCGTCAATGAGGAGAAATCGGTCGCTTTCTACAAGACGGCTTTCGGCCTCGATGTCGCAGATCGTTTCGACTTTGAGGGCTTCACGCTCGTTTACCTGCGCAATGCCGAGGCCGATTTCGAGGTCGAGCTGACTGTCAATAAAGGACGGACGGAGCCTTACGACCCGGGCGACGGCTATGGTCATCTGGCGGTTGCGGTGGATGATCTCGATGCCGAGCATGCGCGGTTTAAGGCTGCCGGACTGGCGCCGCGCGATATCGTCGCCTTTGAGCGCGAGGGCACGTTGCTGGCTCGCTTTTTCTTCGTGCAGGACCCCGATGGATACAAGATCGAAGTGTTGCAGAAGCACGGGCGCTATCGCTGAGTAAGCAACCGATATATGGGCTGGAGGAGACATGCCGTCTGGCGTGGCTTCCAGCCCAAGACAGCAAAAAGGCCCGGGAAACCCGAGCCTCAAAGCTGATCTGTCGTAAGGAAAACTGGAGCGGGCGATGAGATTCGAACTCACGACCCCAACCTTGGCAAGGTTGTGCTCTACCCCTGAGCTACGCCCGCTCGGCTTGTCGCTTCCGACGGCGCGCTTATAGTCTGATCTCGCCGGAAAATGCAACAGGAAATCGACAGCCATAATGCGCTTTTTTCAAAACCGTATCCGACAATGGGCGCGGCGTGCCTGCACTGCCGCTTTCCGCTCCTGCGGGGCTTGCGTCTGCGGGGCCGGTACGGCTACGACCGTGCGGAAAGAACTTCGACTTCATGAGGCTAGGCGGTGCCGAAATCACCCGAAGCGCTGCTGGAATTTTTGGGAAAGCTGGGCATTGAGGCTGAAACCCATCGGCATCCGGCGCTATTCACAGTTTCCGATTCGCAGTCCCTTCGAGGTGAGATTCCCGGAGGGCACACGAAGAACCTCTTTCTCAAGGACAAGAAAGACAATTTCTTTCTTGTCACCGTCGATGAGGACGCGCAGGTCGACCTGAAGACGATCCACCACAAGATCGGGGCGGCGAGCCGTGTTTCGTTTGGCAAGCCGGACAAGCTCATGGAATATCTTGGCGTGGAGCCGGGGGCTGTCACTGTGTTCGGCGTCGTCAATGACGATCAACACAGGGTGACAGTGGTGCTCGACGCGGATTTGATGGACAATGACATCATCAACGCGCATCCGCTGACCAACGAGGCGACAACTTCGATCGGTCGCGATGATCTCATGCGTTTTCTTGAAGCGGTCGAGCATCAGCCGCTTGTCTTGAAAGTGACAGAGTGATCGCCAACATTTGTGGCGACGAAACATATTCTATCGGCTGACCGGCACACCCTGCAGGCCGCGCCGGACGGAAGCAGAGAAGGGGCCTTTATGACCAACGGCGACAATCCATACGGCAAGCCTGACAATTATGGTGCAGGGGCTGCACAGTATACCACCAAGGTCGATTTTGGTGGGGAGACGCCTGTTTCGGCTCCTGCGGCTCCGGCTGGTCAGGGCTTTTCACTTTCCGACTCGCCGCAGATGCCGGCCGCTGACCTGATCAAGGACACAACGACCGCCGGCTTTACGGCCGATGTCATTCAGGAATCGCGCAATCAGCCCGTGCTGGTCGATTTCTGGGCGCCCTGGTGCGGGCCATGCAAGCAGTTGACGCCGATTATCGAAAATGCGGTGCGCGCGGCTGGTGGCAAGGTGAAGCTCGTGAAGATGAACATTGACGAGCATCCCGCCATTGCCGGCCAGCTTGGTGTGCAGTCGATCCCTGCGGTCTTCGCCTTCAAGGACGGACAGCCGGTGGATGGCTTCATGGGCGCGTTGCCCGAAAGCCAGGTCAAGGCGTTTATCGACAAGCTGGTGGCCGGAGCCGGCGGCGACGAGATCGCGGGAGCGCTCGAAGCGGCGAAAGAAGCCGTTGCCAGTGGCGACCAGCAGATGGCTGCGCAAATCTATTCGGCTGTTCTTCAGCGCGAGCCTGAAAATGTCGATGCCATCGGAGGCCTGGCCGATCTGCTCTTCGAGGCGGGGCAGAAGGAACAGGCCGCGCAGGTGCTGGCGAAGGTGTCGGAGAAGCACCGGGATGCGGCTCCCATTGCAGCCGTGCAAGCCAAGATGGCGCTTGCCGAGCAGGTGGCCGATCTTGGCGACAGCGCGGCGCTGGAGCAGCGCCTGGCCGCAGACCCCAACGACCACCAGGCGCGTTTCGACCTGGCGCTTCTTCAGAATGCCAAGGGTGACCGTGCGGCGGCCGCCGAAAGCCTGCTGACCATTGTTCGCAAGGATCGCGAATGGAACGAAGACGGCGCGCGGGCGCAGCTTCTCAAATTCTTTGAGGCGTGGGGCGCTTCGGACCCGGCGACGCTGTCTGCGCGGCGCAAACTGTCGTCGCTGCTGTTCTCATAAGTCTTTCGATTATTTGCCTATTGAGAAGACTGCTCCAGATATCGGTAAAAGATCGGGAGACGTCATGTGAAGGCAGGCAATACCTCGTATCGCAGTGGCCGCGATATCGACAGTGTGATTCCCGTGTTTCCGTTGTCGGCGGCCCTGCTCTTGCCAGGTGGGCGATTACCGCTGAACATTTTTGAACCGCGTTATCTCGCGATGACGGATCATGCGCTGTCTGGGACGCGTTTGATCGGCATGGTGCAGCCGCGTCTCGACGGCGCGAAGAGGGCTGACGGAGAGCCTGAGCTCTGCGACGTGGGATGTGTCGGGCGACTGGGCTCTGTTTCCGAAACGGGCGACGGTCGCTATCTCATAACCCTGATCGGCATCTGCCGCTTCAGGGTGCTGGAAGAACTCAAGGTCAGGACCCCGTTCCGCCAGTGCCGTATCCTGCCATTCGAGGCAGACCTGCATGACAGCGCCGATGAGCAGCAGGTGGATCGTGGCGCCCTGTTGAAGGCGTTGCGCGCCTATCTGGATGCCAACAATCTGGAAGCGGACTGGGACAGTGTGCACCAGGCCGAAGATGCAAGTCTCGTCAATGCGCTGTCCATGATGGTGCCGTATGGTCCGGCCGAAAAGCAGGCATTGCTTGAAGCGCCCGATCTCAAAAGGCGCGCGGACACGCTGATCGCCATAACCGAGATCGTCTTGGCGCAGGGCGATGGCGAGACGGGGCACCGGCTCCAGTAGAGAGTGGGCCTGATGTGGAAACTGGAGCGTTTGTGATGCAGGATGATGACGAAGGCAGAAACGAGGCTGCGTTGGACCCCAAGCTTCTGGAACTTCTTGTCTGTCCGTTGACCAAGGGCGCGTTGCGCTGGGACGCGGAGAACAGCGAGCTGATCTCGAAGAGCGGGAAACTTGCGTATCCCGTCCGAGACGGGATTCCCATCATGCTGCCGTCCGAGGCGCGACCTCTCGAATAGAGCGGTTCACCGTTTCATGGAAACGATGAACCGCTCTATCTGATTTCCCCATCAGTGCTTTGAGGTCGTGCCCGGAGTTTTCTACTCGCGGAAGCTCTCGCGCGGTGTTGCCGCCTGCCGGCCGCGCGTGGCGCGCAGCGTGGGCAGGGCGAGCATTAGAAGCACGAATGCGCCGGTGGCGAGTTTCAGGTCGGGCGGGGGCATGCCTGCCGCCAGGCAAAGCGAGACAAGCTGGTAGTAGACCATCGCTCCGGCGAAGGGGGCGAGGAGCTGCCGCCACACGGTCGCCTTGCCGACGATGGCCTCGCCGATCATCAGGGCCGCAAGACCGTTGATGAGGATGCCGAGGCCCATATTCACATCGGCGAAGCCCTGTGACTGCACCATCAGTGCGCCGCTGAATGCCGAGAACGCGCCGGCAAGGCCGATACCGCCAATGGTTGCCGCCCAGACATTGATGCCCTGTGCTTCGGCCATCACCGGGTTGGCGCCAACGGCACGAACCGCCGTGCCCTTCTCCGTCGTGAAGAAGAAGTTGAGTGCCAGGAATATGGCGAGCGTGATGACGCCCACCGCGATGATCTTGGCGAGCGGGAAGCCCGGCTGTACGAACGGCACCCAGTCGAAGATGGTTTCCGTGCCGAACACGGAGAGGTTGGAACGGCCCATGATGCGCAGGTTCACACTGTAAAGCATGGTCATCACGAGAATGCCGGCCAGAAGCGTGTGGATGCGGAAGCGCAGATGGATAAAGGCGGTGCAGCAGCCGGCGACGAAGCCGGTGAGCAGTGCCAGTCCGATGGCCGAGAGCGGCCCGAGGCCGGAGGCGAGCGCCACGCCGCAGACGCAGCCGCCCAGCGGGAAGGCGCCCTCGCTGGTGAGATCGGGAAAGCTCAGCATGCGGAAGGGGATCATAATGCCTGCGACGACGAAGCCGAGGATCAGGCTTTGCGCGAGCGTTACCGGGATGAGTGCGACGAAGCTCGTCAGAGTGGTTTGCAGAAAATCGATCATCGGGGTCAACTCGCGAGCAACATGCTGTCGGTCTTGGTGGCGAAATGGCCGATCAGGTCGGGAACGGTCACATTGGCCTTTTCTTCCCCGCCGATTTCCAGATGCACACGGCCGGCATTGAGCATGATGACGCGGTGGCCGTAATCGACGGCATGCTGCATGTTGTGGGTGACCATGAGCGTGGTCAGCTTGAGCGCTTCCACGGCGCGCACGGTCGCTTCCATCACGATGTCTGCGGTGCGCGGATCGAGTGCTGCCGTGTGTTCATCGAGGAGAAGGAGATCGGGCGATCCGCCAACGGCCATGATGAGCGAGAGGGACTGGCGCTGCCCACCGGACAGAAGATCGACACGGGTGTTGAGACGGTCCTCAAGGCCGAGACCCAGAATGGTCAGGCGCTCGCGGTAGTCGGTCAATCGCTTTGCGTTGAGACCGTGGCGAAGGGTGCGCCTGGAGTTGCGTAATTCGGCAAGCAGCATGTTTTCGGCCACCGTCATGCTGGCGGCGGTGCCAAGCATGGGGTCCTGAAACACGCGTGCAATGCGCTTGGCGCGCTTGTGCACCGGCAAAGCGGTTATGTCGTCGCCATTGATGAGAATCTGGCCCGAATCGAGCGAGAGCGATCCGGAAATGGCGTTGAGCATGCTGCTCTTGCCCGCCCCGTTGGAGCCGATCACGACACCGAATTCGCCAGTTTTGAGGGTGAGGTCGAGCCCGTTGAGGGCGATCTTTTCGTCGGGTTGTCCCCGGTAGAACACTTTGCGTGCGGCACGAATTTCCAGCACCGGCGCCTCCTTGAAGTTGACGCGGCATCCATGGGACGCCGCGTCCTGATTTTTTGCCGTGTCAGTCGACGATGCAGTCGCAGTCGGCGAATTCTTCAGGAATATCGAGGCCGAAGGCAGCCATGGCCTTTTTCGAGATGCGCGGCGCGTGGTCCTCATAGGCCGGATTGACCGGCGGGATCGACTTGGGGTCCGTGCCGTCGAGAATCTGCAGCGCGATCTTGCCGGCATTGAGGCCGACCTGCTGGTAGTTCACGGCAAAGCTTGCCGGAACCACGCCGTCGGACACGGCGCCATCATCGGAGTTGATGATCGGGATGCCGGCCTGCCGCGCGGCAGCGGAAACGGCGGCAATGGCCGGCTGGAGCAGGTTGGAGGCGGGCGTATAGATCACGTCGGCTTTGCCGGCGAGCGACGCGATGCGCTGCTGAATGTCGTTCACATTGTCGACGCCCACGGGCACGACCTCGAAGCCGGCAGTCGGGGCGGCTTCCTGAACTTTCTCAAGCAGCGCCACGTCGTTGGCCTCGCCCGGATTGTAGGGTTGGCCGATGCGCTTTGCATCCGGAACGAGCTTCTTGGCAAACTCCATGACGGCGGCAACGTCCTGCAGGTCGGTGGCGCCGGTCATGCCTTCATCGCCGGCTTCCCAGGAAGGAACAAGCTTGGCGGCCACCGGATCGGTGACGGCGGAAAAGACGATCGGAATGCCGGAACCGGCAAGCGCTTTCTTGGCGATCTGGGAAACAGGCGTTGTGACCGTGTACATGAGGGCTGGACCCTCGGCCTGCAGCTTCGCAATCATCTGCGGGACGAGCGATGCATCGAAATTGGTGTGGCTCTCGGAATAGACGACATCCTTGCCTTCTTCGTAACCGCCGGCGGCAAGGGCGTCCTTGAAGCCCTGGATCGCCGTGTTGAGCTGCGGGTGCTCACCGAAGTTTGCAATGCCGATGCGAATCGGCTCGGCGCTGGCGGCGCCGAGGCCGAGAACCACCGCGCCAGCAGCCACAATGCCGCGCAGCGATAAGCGTGATTTTACAGTCATGTCATTCCTCCCAGTGGCCTCAAGGGCCTGCAAATCGGGAGCAGCCTGGCGGCTGCGTCCTCGTCCTACATAAAATCAGAGATTGCCCGGTTTCCCGCAGCACTCCTTGCCGGACGGCGCTCCGCATGTCACGCGCGGGTCCTCCCCATCCGTTTGAAAGGCCATCATATCGTCGGGGCAATGTCTGTCAAACACTATATATAATCGTTGAATGGACCATAAATTATATATACTTTTGTTCCCGAGGAGGAGCAGAATTTGCATCATATGGTGGTGGATGACGCGGAGCCGCTGACCAAGACGGAGGCGGCGTATCATCAGCTTCGGCGCGATATTCTCGCGACAAGGCTGATGCCGGGCGCGCCCTTGAGGATCGCGGCGCTGCGTGAAACCTATGGATTTGGCTGGACGCCATTGCGTGAAGCGCTCTCGCGGCTTGAGGCCGAGAGGCTCGTCACTGCTGAAAGCAATCGGGGATTTGCGGTTGCGCCCGTCTCGCGGGCAGAGCTGGAAGATCTCTCCAAGGCGCGACTTGCCGTTGAAACCACGCTTCTAGAAGAATCCATCCGCAAAGGTGGAGCCGACTGGGAGGGGGCTGTGGTTACGGCGCACTATCGCCTCTCGCGCTGCCAGATACCGGCGAAGGGGCTTTCCGACGATGCCCTGCACGACTGGGTGGAGAAGCATCAGGCTTTTCATGAGGCGCTGCTTTCCGCCGCCGACGCCACCTGGCTGAAGCATTTTTACGCCCAGATATGGGGTCAGTTGTGCCGGCATCACATCTTCCTGACCGTGACGCCGACGCTTCGTGCCGCCGCAGGCGCGGAGGAAGGGTATGAAGCGGCCATTGAGGCGCTCGATGCGGCCATGTCCCTTGACCAGCACACGCAACTCATGGAGCTTGCTCTGGACCGCAATCTGGAGGGGGCGCTGGCACTGATGAAAGAGCATGTGGGGCTGACCGTTGACGTTTTCACGCTTGCCGATCTGGATGGCATGAGCGCTTGAGCTGCCGGAACGCAGGCATGAGCGCAATCTGCAGGCGTGCCGTATCTGCGGGCGCAGCACTTTGCTTTTCTGGCAGTGCGGCGTGGGCCCATGCATCCGAGCGCGGCTATGTGCTGCTCCTGCCGACCGATTATTATCTCTTCGGTGGCATGCTTGCGGTTGCGCTGAGCTTTCTCGTTCTCGTCTTTCTTCCGGTTCAGGGTGTCGAACGGCTGCTGTCGCGCCGCATTTCGCTTCTTCCCATGCCTCTGGATGGCCGAGCCGTAACCAGCACCCTTTCCTTCCTCGCTCTGGCGGCCATTGTCTATGCGGGGTTTCAGGGTAGTCGTGATCCACTTTCCAACCCATTGCCGCTGGTGATCTGGACCCTGCTCTGGGTGGGTGTGACCGTCGCGCAGGGACTGCTCGGCAATCTCTGGGCATGGATCAACCCATGGTATGGACCGTGGCGGATGCTCGTGCGTGCCGGTTTGCCCGAAGGCGGAATCCGGCCTTTACCTGCGGTGCTGGGGCGCTGGCCGGCCTGCTTCACCCTGTTCGGCTTCGCATGGTTCGAACTGGTGTATCTGGCGCCCGCCGATCCCGAGCGACTGGCGGTGGCGGTCTCGCTCTACTGGGTTTTTACCTTCGCCGGCATGGTCCTGTTCGGCCATGAAAGCTGGCACACACGTGCGGAGTTCCTGTCGCTCTTTTTCGGAATGCTTGCGCGCCTTTCCCTGTTCGCCCTGAGCGGGGAGGGCAGGCGAAAGAGGCTGGCGCTCGGCCTGCCGGGCCACAAGCTTGGAGAGGCGGCGGCGCTGTCGCTTTCCGGTGTCGCCTTTCTGCTTCTGGCCTTGAGTTCGGTTTCCTTCGACGGGCTCAAACACACTTTTTTCTGGCTCGATCTCATCGGAATCAACCCGCTGGAATTCCCCGGTCGCTCGGCCGTGACCGGGGAGAGCTCGCTTGGGCTTGTCGTGATGTTCGGGCTTCTTTTCTCCTGTTTCATGGGCGCGGTCTGGCTTGGCTGCCGGCTGGCCGGAAAGCGGGGCGTGCGGAAGCTGGCGGGGCTTCTTGCGTGGTCGATCATTCCCATCGCGCTTGCCTATCACTTCTCGCACTATCTGGTTGGATTCACCATCAACAGCCAGTATGCGCTCGCGGCGCTCTCGGACCCGTTGATGCGTGGCTGGAACCTGTTTGGCACGGCAGGCATGCATGTTCAGGCGGGCGCAACGCTCGGAGCGCAATCGGCCTGGATTATCTGGAATGCGCAGGCCGTGGCGATCATCGGCGGGCATGTGCTGGCGGTGATTCTGGCGCATCTGATCGCCTATCGGCATTTTGGGTCGGCACGGCTCGCAACTGTCAGTCAGATCCCGCTTGCGATCCTGATGGTCGGCTACACGGTTTTTGGCCTCTGGCTGCTTTCCGCCCCCACCGCTGGCTAAAAACGCCGGATTGCTGGAATAAATTTTCTTGATGCGCGCTTTGGCGCGCCCGTGATTTCGGTTTGAAGGGGTTCGTGGTAACTCTTTGTTTCTTCGTGCCTTTATCCCCCATTTCCAATTTCGCTGCAGCGCAAAATGGCTTAAAACATCGCTGTGTTTCCCTTGGGGCATGTCCTGTTGCCAAGGGAATGGATTGGTGATTTAGTTTGTACACAAGTGATTTTTCCGACGCTGGAAAATGCTTCCAACCGTTGGAAATGCTCGGTCAAACGATCACAACAATGGGGAACCGGCATGAGTGAAAATCGCAAGTCTCTGATTAATTTTAACGGCGGTCTGACGCGCAGGTCCGCGCTCAAGGGGTTGGGAGCCGCGGCGGGTCTGGTGGCCGCACCCGGCTTCGTGCGCTATGGCCAGGCGCAGTCTTCCGAGCCCATCAAGATCGGTTTCCAGTGCCACCGCACGGGCATCGGCGCGGCCTATGGCCGTTGGTATGAGCGCGTGACGACGGCTGCCGCCAAGCGCATCAACGATGCCGGCGGCATCAATGGACGTCCGCTTGAAATCATCATTGAGGACGATGGCACCGACCCGAAGCGCGGTGCGGAAGTGGTCGAGAAATTCGCCAATCAGCACAAGGTCGACCTGGTCTATGGCACGCTGTTTTCCCATGTGGTCGTCGGCTCCGCACCGGCTGCGGGCGAACTGAAAATTCCCTACTACGTGGTGAGCGAGGGCTATCACGTGGCCTCGGGCAAGATGAACCGCTACTGCGTGCAGCCGGGCATCACCGATGTGAAGGCGCAGGCGCGCTCCATGGCGCCGTGGATTGCAGGCAATCTCGGCAAGAAAGTCACGCTGGTCTATCCCGACTACGCGTTCGGCCATGATCACCGCGATTTCTTCACCCCGGCCATCGAGGCGCAGGGCGGGCAGGTGGTGGCCAAGGTGCCGATCCCGCCGACCGAAACGTCGTTCACACGCTATTTCCCGCAGATCCCGCGCGACACGGATGTGATCTACCATGTGATGGTGGGGCCGGCCGTGCTGACCTTCGTCAAGGAGATGGGCGAGTTCTTCGGCTCTGGCGGGCCGCAGCTCTTCGGCTTCATCGATTCGCTCGAAGCCGTCGATATCTCAAGCCCGGGTCTGGAATTCCTCGAGGGCAGCCATTTCTGGGAAGGCATGCCGCGCTACGCACAGCCCGACCAGCCGGACTATGTGACGGCTTATCGTGAGGCCGTGGGCATCGACGAGAACGGCGCCAGCGTGAATGACGCCAAGGACGTTTCCACCGCAGCCCACATGTTCGGCTGCTGGGAGACCCTCAACATCATCAAGGCATCGATGGAAGCCTGCGATTACAAGGGGCCGGACGACCGCGCCGCGATGATCGAGGCCACCGAAGCGATGACCGAGATGGAGGCCGGGCCGGACCATCCGCAGGGCAAGAAGCTGTTCAACGGCAAGATCCACCAGGTCATTGGCGAACAGAGCATCAGCCAGGTGAAGGGCGGCAAGCTGGAAGTGGTGCACCGCACCTCCATCGAGGATGGGGCCTACGAGCCTGAGGCCGACTATACGGCAATGTCGTTCTGACATGTTGCAAGGGGCGGCGCTCGCCCCTCACCCTTCTCCCCGCATGCGGGGAGAAGGGGCGCCAGCGTTCTAGCCCTTGATCCGCAGGGGATGGAACGTCGGCAGCTCTCCTTCGGCTTCTCTCATGAAAGTGCGCTTGTGAATGGCCTTCGGTCCGTATTTTCTCCTCGCTACGCTTGAAGGGCTGGTGACGGCGGCTGTCCTGTCGCTGATTGCGCTCGGCCTTTCGCTCGTCTTCGGTGTCATGCGCGTAGTGAATGTCGCCCATGGCGAATTCTACATGCTGGGCGCGGTGCTTGCCTGGTGGGTTGCCTCGCTGTTCGGCGGGCACCCGGCAATCGGTTTCATGGTGGCGCTGGTGCTGAGCCCGCTCGTCGTCGCGACCATCGCCTTTGTTGCCGAGCGGCTGGTTTTGAGCCGGCTGAAGTATGAGCCGGAGGCAACCATCGTCGCCACGATTGGCCTGCTCTACATCATCCAGCAATTGGCACTGACATTCTACGGGCCCGAGGCGCGGCCGGTGGAGGCGCCGTTTCACTATCGCATGCAACTGCCATGGTTCGGCTATTCTGCCTACAAGCTGGCCGTGATCGGGTTTTCAATCATCATGATGCTGGCGACGTGGTTTGTGCTGACGCGTACGAAGATCGGCCTCGTCATGCGGGCTACCCAGTTCGACCGGGAGACAGCACAGGCCTTCGGCATTCCGGTCGGGCGCGTCTATGCCGGCGTGTTCGCGCTGGGGGCAGGACTGGCCGCTGTTGCCGCCGTTCTGATCGTGCCGATCCAGCAGGCGCATTATTTGATGGGTCACGATCCGCTGCTTCTGTCCTTCATCGTCGTGATCATCGGCGGGCTTGGATCGCTGCGCGGCACGGTTCTGGCGGCGGTGTTGATCGGTCTATCGGATGGCATCATCTCGATGTTCTTCTCGCCGACGCTCGCCAAGATGCTGGCGACGCTGGCCGTTGCCATGATCCTTGTGTTCCGCCCGCAGGGCCTGTTCGGAGCGGCGGCACGATGACCAGACTGACCCCTTCGACAAAATCCATTGCCTTGCACATCGGCGTGGTTGTGCTTCTACTGGCACTCAGCTTCCTCTTGCCGGAATATCATCGTGGCGTGTTCGCGCGTGTGCTGGTGCTCGCCGTCTTCGCTATGGGCTACAACCTTGCCTTCGGCTATACGGGCCTGCTCAGCCTTGGTCACGCGATGTTCTTCGCTGCCGGGCTCTATGGAGCCGGGCTGACCATCTATCATCTGGAATGGAGCGTGTGGCCGGCCTTTGGCGCCGGGCTCGCCGCCGGCGTGGTGGTGGCGCTTGTGGTCGGCTTTCTGGCGCTGCGCACCACGGGTGTCGCGTTCATGATCGTGACGCTGATGTTCGCGCAGGTCTTCTACCTGATGACCCTCTATTTCACGACCTATACGCGCGGCGAGGAGGGGCTTGTTCTGCCGCAGGAAACGCGGGTGCTGGGCTTTCCCGGCGGGATGCTTGATCTCTCGGATCCGTCGACGCGCTATCTCGTGGCACTTTCATTGTTCGCGATCGTTCTGGCTGCGATCCTGTTTCTGGTGCGCGCGCCCTATGGCCGGTCGCTGATCGCCATCCGCGAAAACGAAGAGCGCATGCGGATGCTGGGCTATGACGTTTTCGTCAACAAGCTGATGGCGGTTGTTCTTTCAGGCCTGTTCTGCGCCGCATCGGGTGCGGCCTATGCGGTGCTCTTCGGCTATGTCGGGTCAGGCTTTGCGGCAATCCAGTATTCCATCCTGCCGCTGCTGTGGGTGCTGGTCGGTGGGGCGGCGACGACGCTCGGGCCTCTGATCGGCACGCTGTTCATGTTCTATGTCATCGACACAGCGTCGAGCTACACGACGGCACATCTCATGGTGGTCGGTCTGGTCCTGATCGGCGTCATCCTGTTTTTCCCCAAAGGCATCATCGGTACGGTGCGTGAAAGGTGGTTGCCATGGCTGCCGTGAAGCCGCTTTTGGAAACACATGGGCTTGGCCGCTCTTTCGGTGGCCTGCGTGCGGTCGATGGCGTGGATTTCTCGCTGCCGGAAGGCGAGACGCACGCGATCATCGGGCCCAACGGGGCCGGCAAGACGACCTTTGTGAGCCTGATTTGTGGGCGTGTCGCGCCCACCGAGGGACGCGTCGTTTTCGACGGGCAGGACATTTCGCTGATGCCCGCCCACAGGCGGGTCCGTGCCGGCATTGCCTACACGTTTCAGATCACCAGCGTGTTTGCCAATCTGACGGCCTTCGACAATGTGGCGCTGGCGGTGCAGCGGCAATTGATCGACGATCATGAGAGGGGGCTTTCCTCTCGCGCCTTGACCGAGCATGGCATGGACGCGCTGCAGAAGGTCGGGCTTGGGGACTATGCCGACAAGGTGGCCGGCAATCTCTCCTATGGCCACCAGCGACTTCTCGAAGTGGCGATGGGGCTGGCGCTCCGGCCGCGTCTTCTCATCCTCGATGAGCCCACGCAGGGCCTCTCCGACAGCGAGATCGAGAATTTCATCGCGCTGGTGCGCCAGATCGGCGAGGAGGCGACGGTGCTTCTGATCGAGCACAATATGGATGTGGTCATGGCGCTCGCCGAACGCATCACGGTGATGGAGCAGGGGCGCATTCTCGCGCAGGGCGTACCTGCCGAAATCCGCGCCAACCAGGCCGTCCAGCAGGCCTATCTCGGAGGTTGAGATGACGGCTGCCCTGACAATGGAACATGTCGACAGCGCCTATGGCCATGTGCAGGTGCTGCGCGGCTTCGATCTGGAATTGCGGCAGGGCGAGGTGTTGTGCCTGCTTGGCCGCAATGGCGCGGGCAAGACGACCGCGCTGAAAACGATCATGGGACTGGTGCCGGCAACCGCCGGGCGCATCCTGCTTGGCGATGTGGAATTGAACAATCTTGCGCCGCACGAGGTGCCGAAGGCCGGTGTCGCCTATGTGCCGCAGGGGCGGCGGCTCTTTTCCGAGTTGACGGTGGGCGAGAACATCGAGATCGGCCTGATGACGCGCGGCAAGGGCGCTGCCACGCGCGACAGTGTGCTCGATCTCTTCCCTGTTTTGCGCGAGCGGCTGAAGCAGCGCTCCGGCACGCTTTCCGGCGGCGAGCAGCAGATGCTGGCCATGGCGCGGGCGCTGTGTCTTGAGCCGCAGGTGCTGTTGCTGGATGAGCCGACGGAAGGGCTGATGCCCTCCATGATCGCGCGCATCCGCGAGACGGTGGCCGGGCTGCGCGAGCGCGGGGTCTCCACCATTCTCGTGGAGCAGCGGGTGGATGCGGTGCTGCCGGTGGCGGACCGGGTCGCGTTCATCGAGAACGGTCGTAACCGCGAGACGGTGGATATTGAGCGGCTGCGGGAGGATCCCGAGATGGTGCACCGCTATGTGGGGGTGGGGTGACACGGGAACCGAAACGGAAGCGCCAAGCACCCTCGCCCTTCGACAAGCTCAGGATGAGGGTTACTTCAGCGCAGCTGCAGTTTCGGTGCAGCCGCGGTGGTGCTGATGACCGGGGGCTACGCTTCAACAGCCCTCATCCTGAGCTTGTCGAAGGGCGAGGGCGCCTGGCGCCTGCCCCGCGTCCATCAACTCAAACCAGCGTCACACCGGCCTCTTTCATCTTCGCGGTCATCGCAGCCAATGAGCCGCCGAGGTCGATGGCGCGGCAGCCTTCCATCATGACGGTGGCCTCAAAACCCTGCCGGCGTGCATCGATGGCAGAATAGGCAACGCAGAAATCCGTGGCGAGGCCAGCAAGCGTCACTTTGGTGATGCCGCGTTCGCGCAGATAGCCTGAGAGGCCGGTCGGCGTCTTGTGATCGTTCTCGAAAAAGGCCGAATAGCTGTCGATCGCGCTGCGAAAGCCCTTGCGGATGACAAGCTCCGCCTTGTCCCATGCCAGCCCTTCGTGGAACGCTGCGCCCTTCGTGCCTTGCACGCAGTGATCGGGCCAAAGCGTCTGCGTGCTATAGGGCATTTCGATCGTCTCGAACGGGGCCTTGCCCTGATGCGAGGAGGCGAAGCTGGAATGGCCGGCAGGGTGCCAGTCCTGGGTCAGCACCACATGATCAAAGCGCCCGATCAGCCCGTTGATGACCGGAACCACCGCGTCGCCGTCTTCAACGGCAAGCGCTCCTCCGGGGCAGAAATCATTCTGCACATCGATGACGATCAGTGCCTCGTCGGCCATGCCCTGTCTCCCTCACGCACGAAATCGCCGCGAAGGTGGACCGAATGTTCCCCTTTGACAAGCGTGCTGAGGAGCGTATCATTCGTATACAAACAAATTCGAGCCCCGCCGACAGAGCATGAAAAGGGGCCTGGGAACGACATCGCAATTGGGAAGGCAGGCTGCGCATGGACTATGCCAGACCGACCGAACTGGAGGAAGCGCTCGGGCTCTTATGCACGAAGCGCTGGACCATACTTGCCGGTGGCACGGACTTTTATCCCGCCCTCGGCGCGGGCCCGCTGAAGAGCGATGTGCTCGACATAAACGGATTATCTGCGTTGAGCGGTATTGAAGAGACCGAGACGCATTTCGTTATCGGGGCGCGGACGAGTTGGAGTGCGGTGATCGGTGCGACGCTGCCGCCTGCCTTCGACATGCTCAAACAGGCGGCCCGGGAGGTTGGCTCGGTGCAGATCCAGAACACGGGGACGGTTGCCGGAAACCTGTGCAACGCCTCGCCGGCGGCTGACGGCGTTCCGCCGCTTCTGGCTCTGGATGCGGAGGTGGAACTGCGATCTGCAAGGGGTGCGCGCTATCTGCCGCTCCCAGACTTCATCCTTGGCAATCGCAAGACCGCGCGGGCGGATGATGAACTTCTCACCGCTATCCGGGTGCCCAAGGCAGCAACGCGCGGTGCCTCCGGCTTCGTCAAGCTGGGCGCGCGGCGCTATCTGGTGATTTCCATTGCCATGGCCGCTGCTCGGGTTGTGCCTGACGGGGGGCGTGTCGCGAAAGCCGCCATCAGTGTCGGTTCATGCTCCGCCGTGGCGCAGCGCCTTTCGGGGTTGGAAACGCGGCTTGAAGGTGTCGAACGATCTGCGATGCGCCGGACGGTGATGGAATACGCGTTTTCGGAGCTTTCCCCCATCGATGATGTGCGAGGCACCGCCGCCTATCGGCGCGAGGCGGCGCGGGAGATCGTGATCCGCGCGCTGGAGCAGGCTTGGCAGGGTGCAGGGCGCAGCGAGGTGGCGGCATGAGCGGGAAAAGCCTGTCCGTATCACTGGAAGTCAATGGCAAGTCGATCGTGACCGAGGTCTCTCCGTTACAGCGGCTTTCGTCCGTATTGCGCGATGAGTTGGGGCTGACCGGCACCAAAGTCGGCTGTGACGCCGGCGATTGCGGGGCCTGTTCGGTGATGGTGGATGGCGCGGTGGTCTGTGCCTGCCTCGTGCCGGCCGCCGGCCTTTCGGGCAGAAAAGTGCGCACGGTGGAGGGGCTTTCAAATGGCAGCCTCTCGGCACTTCAGGAATCCTTTCTGCGCCACGGGGCGGCCCAGTGCGGGATTTGCACACCGGGCGTTCTGGTGAGCGCGGCGGCACTTCTGGAGCAGAACCCGACACCGTCTGAGACCGAGGTGCAGGATGCGCTGGGCGGGGTTCTGTGTCGCTGCACCGGCTATCGCAAGATCATCGAGGCGGTGATGAATACCAACCGCTCCGTGGGTGTCGATGCCAGCATGGTGGAGCAGGGTCATGCGGTTGGCGCCTCGCCGATCAGGCTCGATGGCGAGCGCAAGGTGAATGGAACGGAGATTTTCGGCGCGGATGAGCGACCTGCCGATGCGCTGTCGGTCGCGGTTGTGCGCTCTCCGCACTGGCACGCCGATTTCGAGATCGGCGACACGGAGGCGTTCATTGCGGCGCATCCGGGCGTCGTCGCGGTGTTCACGGCAGCCGATATTCCAGGCGAAAACCGGTTCGGCGTCATCCCGCCTTTCGCCGATCAACCGGCGCTGGCCGAGGGCTGCGCGCGGTTTCGCGGCGAGGCGGTGGCGCTGATTGCGGGCGAGCGCGTTGCAATCGAGGCACTCGATATGGATGCCTTCCCGATCCGCTGGCAGGAACTGCCCCATGCGCTGACGCCGGATGAGGCGCGGCAGAACGGCTTTGCAGATCTGCATGAGGGGCGGGCGGGCAATGAGCTGACGCGAGGGTTCGTGGAATGCGGCAACCCGGAAAGCGCGCTTTCCGAAGCCTTTGTCACAGTCTCTGGCAAGGTCGAGACGTCCTATGTGGAGCATGCCTATATCGAGCCGGAAGCGGGCTATGCGATGATGAATGGCGACATGCTGGTCATCAAGGCCTGCACGCAGGCGCCCTATATGGATCGCGACGACACGGCGAAGGTGCTCGGCCTGCCGCCGGAGAAGGTGCGCATCGTGCCGTTGGCGACGGGCGGCGGCTTTGGTTCCAAGCTTGACGTCTCCTTGCAGCCGCTGGTGGGGCTGGTGGCGCTCAAGACCGGGAGATCGGCAGCGATTGTCTATACGCGCGGCGATTCCATGCGCTCTACCACCAAACGGCATCCGGCAACAATGCGCGCTTCCATAGCCGCCGATGAGGCGGGGCGCGTGACCGGCATGGTGTTTGAGGGGGATTTCAACACCGGGGCCTATGCAAGCTGGGGGCCGACGGTGGCGAACCGCGTTCCGGTTCACGCTTCGGGGCCCTATCGCACGCCGAATTATCGCGCCACGGGGCGGGCTATCCACACCAATGGTCCGATTTCAGGCGCGTTTCGAGGGTTCGGTGTGCCGCAGGCGACGATCATGCAGGAAACGCTCTATGACCGGCTGGCGGAAAAGTTGGGACGCGACCGGCTGGAATTCCGCATCGAGAATGCGCTTTCCGATGGGGACAGGACCACTTGTGGGCAAGTACTTTCCGGCGTCGGCATCCGTGAGTGTCTCGAGGCGCTAAAGCCGCATTGGGCGCGGGCGCAGGCCGAGGCGGATGAGGCCAATGCACGAGAGGGCAGGGTGCGGCGCGGCATTGGTGTCGCGTCGTGCTGGTATGGCTGCGGCAACACCGCGCTGCCGAACCCTTCGACGATCCGTGTGGGGATCACGGCTTCCGATACGGTCATGCTGCATCAGGGCGCGGTGGATATCGGGCAGGGCTCCAACACGGTGGTGACGCAGATCTGCGCCGATGCGAGCGGCCTGCCGCTCTCGGCGTTCCAGCTTGTGGGCGGTGATACGGGTGTCACGCCGGATGCCGGGAAGACATCGGCCTCACGCCAGACCTATGTGACGGGCAAGGCTGCAGAGAAAGCGGGGCGTGCCCTGCGTGAGAAGATCCTGCGCTTTGCCAATGTGTCGGAGGGGGCGACTATCGCGCTCGAGGATGGCGCGCTGGTGATCAGCGAGGGGACGGAGCGCCGGCGCGTGGCGCTTTCCGATTTCACGGCCGACGCGCATGGCTATGTGTTTTCGGCGGAAGAGACCTACGATCCGCCCACGACGGCGCTGGACGAGAAGGGGCAGGGTGTTCCCTATGCGGTCTATGGTTATGGCGCGCAGCTAGTCGAGCTCGAGGTCGATACCGCGCTCGGCACAGTGCGGCTTCTGAAAATCACGGCGGCGCATGATGTGGGCCGTGCCATCAACCCGCTTCTCGTGGAAGGCCAGATCGAGGGTGGCATTGCCCAGGGCATTGGCCTTGCGCTGATGGAGGAATATGTGCCGGGGCGCACGGAAAACCTGCACGATTATCTGATCCCGACCATTGGCGATGTGCCGCCGATTGAAACCATTCTGGTGGAAGTACCGGATCCGGAAGGACCTTTTGGCGCCAAGGGGCTGGGCGAGCATGTGCTGATCCCCACCGCGCCGGCGATCCTCAATGCGATCCGCCATGCGGTGGGAGTAGAAGTTGCGAAAGTGCCGGCTACGCCGAGCCGCATTCTGGCGGCGATCCGGGCACGGGAGAACGGGTGATGAACGAGCTCACCGAGCGTTTTGAGGTCACGCCGCCGAAGAAGCCTTCGGACGAAAAGCTGCGCTGCGATGCCTGCCCGGTGATGTGCTATATCGCCGAGGGGCGCACGGGTGCGTGCGACCGCTATGGCAATTTCGGCGGGCGCATTACCCGATGTGATCCGGTGACGATCCTTGAACATGCCGCCGACGAGGGGGATGCGGTTGTTCCCTTTGAAGGGGAAGTGCCGTGGGATGGCGAATTGGTCAACACGAAGCGCCGCTTCGTGAGCGCGGTGGGCGCCGGCACCACCTATCCGGATTACAAGCCCGCCCCCTTCATCGTTTCGCAGGAGGTGGAGGGTGTCGATCTCGTCACGGTGGTGACGGAGGGCATCTTCTCCTATTGCGGCGTGAAGGTGAAGATCGATACGGACCGGCATCTGGGGCCCGAAGCCGCCACGGTGCGGGCGAATGGCGAAGCGGTCGGCCATGTCACCACCGCCGAATATGGCAGCCAGATGCTCTCGCTCGGCGGCGTGCATCACCTGACCGGCGGATCGAAGGCGGAGGGCCGTGTCACCTGCCAGGCGATGCTCGACCTGTGCAACAAGAAGCCGGTGGAGCTGACCATTGACGGGGGCGCGAGCGTCGTGGTGCAGGCCGGTGAGCCGCCGGTGATCGACGGAACGCGCGAAGAGCGCATGCGGGTGGGCTGCGGCTCGGCCACCATCGGCATGTTCGCCACCCAGTGGAAGGGGCTGGTGGATGAGGTCGTTGTGGTCGACGACCACATTACAGGTGTCGTCTCCGAACATCAGGCGGGCAAGGTGATTGGCTGGGAGGATACCGGCATCAAGATCATCGGCCGCCGTTCTACGCCGGGGCGTTATTTCAAGGTGTCTGACCCGGGGCTTGGCTGGGGCGGGACAACCATTGACGATCCACTCGATATTCTTGGTCCCTTCAACGAGAAGAAGGGCGCGCGGCCAGGCCTCTCCCTGCTGATGGTTTCCACCACGGGCGAGCAGTTCGCCTATTACGAGCTTGATGAGGCGCTTCAGCCGGTCAAGAAGCCATTCCCGGAGCGCTTGCGCAAATCGGTCGACCTGATCGAGCAGAATTGCGAGCCGGCGCTGTGCACCGTGCTTTTCATGGGAGGGGCGGGTGGCAGCCTGCGCGCCGGCGTGACGGAGAACCCGGTCAATCTGACGCGCTCCGTTCAGGGGCTCAAAACCTATGTCACGGTTGGTGGAGCGCCTGTCTATGTGTGGCCGGGTGGCGGCATCACCATCATGGTGGATGTGATGCGCACACCGGAGAACGCCTTTGGCTATGTGCCGACACCGGCGCTGGTGGCGCCCATAGAATTCACGCTCAGGCGGGAGGATTATGTGCGGCTCGGCGGCTATGCGGATGAAATCCGCAGCGTCGAGGACGTGCTGGAAAAGGGTGGCGAATATTTCAACCCGCGTGAGGCGCGGGGGGCTGTGGTTTCCAATCCCTGGCCACCGCTTCAGCAATTGCGCCGGGAACCGAAGCGATGAACGGTGCGACCGCCAGCTGGCTTGCCGATGGCCGGCGCCTGCATCTGAACCATGGGCCCATCGATCTGATCGTCGAGGCTTTTGGCGAGGAGCGGGAGCGGCTTTTGGCCTATCGGCAGGCCGTGGCGCGGTTTGAGACGATCCTTGAAGAGCTGGTGGCGGAACTGCCCGCACTGCGTAGCCCTGCCGGTGCGAGGGCCCGGCGCTTTTCCGGCTCCACCGCGCAGCGGATGGAGAAGGCCGTACATGCGCATGTGCCCGCTTTCGTCACGCCGATGGCGGCGGTGGCGGGCAGTGTGGCCGATGAAGTTCTTGCGGCACTTGTGAAAGACCGCGCGATAACGCGTGCCTATGTGAACAATGGCGGCGACATTGCCATCCATCTGGCGGATGGCGAGAGCCTGGACATTGCCATCGCCGGCACGGGCCATGGCCTGGCGGACAGGATTTCGTTGAGCACGGCCGATCCGGTTCGCGGCATTGCGACCAGTGGCTGGCGCGGCCGCAGTCATTCGCTCGGCATCGCCGATGCGGTGACGGTTCTTGCCAGCTCGGCTGCGGCAGCCGATGTGGCGGCGACGCTGATCGCCAATGACATAGATCTGCCGGGGCATCCGGCCGTGAAGCGTGTCCCGGCAAACGAGATTGATCCGGACAGCGATCTGCGCGGCCGTCTGGTGACGCAGGCGGTGGGCCCGCTTTCGGATGCTGATGTCGCGCACGCTCTTGAAAACGGGCTTTCCACCGCTTGGGCGATGCGGGAGCGCGGCCTCATTGAGGCGGTTGCCCTGTTCCTGCGTGGTGAAATACGCGAATGCGGCACCATTTCTCTGGAGAAGCTGGCATATACGGCCGTGCCGGCTGTTCCATCTTGTTCACATGCACAAAAAGGTCTTACCCATGCCTGAGTTCGCCCTGCGCAAGATCGCGCTTGTTACCGAAGAGATATTTCACGAAGGCGGGCCGGCTCCGTCCGCGCCGCGCCGACGAGCGGCAGCACTTGCGCTGGTCAAAAACCCCTTCGCCGGTGGATACGCGAAAGAGCTTGAAAGCGCGATGGAGGATTTGAAGCCGCTCGGTATCGACATGGCCGACCGGCTCATTGCCGCGCTCGGGGGGAATGTTTCCGCGATCGACGGTTTCGGCAAGGGCGCCATTGTCGGCACGGATGGGGAGCTTGAGCATGGCGCACTCTGGCATGTGCCGGGTGGCTATGCGATGCGCGAGCGGCTTGGTGATTCGAAAGCGATCGTGCCTTCTTCGAAAAAGGTCGGCGCGTTCGGTGCACGCATCGATATTCCGCTTGGGCACATCAATGCAGCCTATGTGCGCAGCCATTTCGATGCGATGGAAGTGGGGATGCCGGATGGTCCGCGCCCGGACGAGATCCTGTTTGTGCTTGCCATGGCCTGCGGACCGCGCATCCATGCGCGCATGGGTGGCTTGAAAGCCGAAGACGTGAAAGGGGAGGACGGTCTCAGATGACTGCGAAGCAGGGCAGACTCAGGGTTCTGGCCGGCGGCAAATCCGCCGATGCTTACGATCTGAGCGAGCAGGTTGGCTTCATCCTGCGCAAGGCCAACCAGCGCCATCTGGCGATCTTCGCGTCCCGTATCAGCGATCTTACGCCACCGCAGTTTGCAGCGCTTGCCAAGCTCTATGAGGTGGGCGCCACATCGCAGAACCAGCTTGGCCAACTGGTGGCGATGGATGCGGCGACGATCAAAGGGGTGATCGACAGGCTGAAGGCACGCGATCTTGTGATGCTTGAGCCCCATGGGCGCGACCGGCGGCGGCTTGTCGTGAGCCTGAGCGACGAGGGCAGGAGCCTGATTGAAACGCTGCTTCCGGAGGCGCTGGAGGTGAGCGAGGAAACGCTCGCTCCCCTCACGCCACGTGAGACGGCAACCTTCCTGCGCCTTCTGACAAAGCTGGCCGAGGGCTAAGCGCTATCGCTGGTTAAGGGCGGGCCCTGGCCGCAGCACGGCCAGAAGCGCGCCATAGGGCGCCAGCATGGCAAGGCCGATCAGGATCTTCACCACAAAATCGCCGAGCGCCAGCGAAAGCCAGAGCGGTGCTTCGATGCCTGTGCCGAACAGCGATACGGGGAAGGCAAGCGAACCGTCTTCGAGACCGAAGGCCGTGTCGAGAAAGGCGAAGCGGGCAGCAAAGGCCAGCGAGAAGAATAGCACCGTGTCGAGCACGGAGCCGATCAGCGTCGAGATCAGCGGTGCGCGCCACCAGGCGCTGCCGCGAAGCCGGTCGAACACGGCCACGTCAAGCAGTTGCGCAAAGAGAAACGCGGCGCCGGAGGCGATGGCAATGCGCGGGCTTGCGAGCCAGATCGAGAGCACCACGGCAAGCAGGAAGCCGGAGAGCACCACGCGTCGTGCGGCTGTGGGGCCGAAGCGGCGATTCGTCAGATCGTTGACGAGAAACGCTACCGGATAGGTGAACGCACCCCAGGTAAGCAGGTCGCCAAGGCCGAGATGCTGAAACGGATATTGAACGAGAAAATTGGAGGCGGTGACGATGAACGCCATGGCGGCCATGAATGGCCAGATCGCATAAAGACGATTCATTTTTTTATCCTGGGTGATGGAACCAGAAAGCCCGCCATCAGCGCATTGTCAGTCAGGCAGAAGCCCATTCACGAACTGCGCGGCCATGGCGGGCCGATGAATTTTATTTGCCGGGCCGCAGCCGTGCCGCGGCAGAGGCCTCAGGCCGCGGCCTGCTCAGCGATCTTCTTCTCGACCTGCTTCTTGAGCAGACGAGCGCGCTGGGAAAGCTCGTTGGCCTTCGCCTTGACGAGAAACGCGTCAAGACCGCCGCGGTGCTCCACCGTGCGCAGGGCATTGGCGGAAACGCGCAGGCGCACGTTCTGGCCGAGAGCCTCGGACTGAAGCGTCACATGGCACAGGTTGGGCAGAAAGCGACGACGCGTCTTGTTGTTCGCGTGGCTCACATTGTTGCCGGTCATTACGGCTTTGCCGGTCAGTTCGCAGGCGCGGGACATTTTTCAAACCTTCATCGTCTTGGCCCGTCCATACCCAACTGCGCACCTGAAACTGGCGGCGCACTGTCGGTTGTTGGCGGCCTTATGGAAAAAGTTGCCGTTCCATAGAGATATTTGGCGTGTGGGTCAAGCACCCTGCGACGCGGTTCGGACAATCTCCATGGCCCTTTTCCAAAGATTTGCCTTATTATTCTTCTTTAGGCAAGGGTAGGGACGCGCCGGCTTGCCGGCATGCTGGAGGGCACGGCACGTGATGCGGTGTGCAGTTACTCGATTTTCCCTCGCAATTGCCCTGCTGGCTTTGGCGGGAAGTGCCCGCGCGGAGAGCGAGACCCATCGCTTTCGCTACAGTGCGTCGCTGTTTGGCATTCCCATTGGAAAGGCGGACTTCACGAGCCGGCTCGAAGAGAACCGTTTCGAGGTGTCGGGCCGTTTTGCCAGCGCGGGTGTGGCCCGTCTCTTTGACAGGACAGATGGGACGGTGAGTTCCAAAGGCAGGCTTTCCGGGCGGTCCGTCGTGCCGTCTTCCTACGAGCTGGCCTATGTCAGCGGCAAGAAGCGGGAGACTACGTCAATCCGCTACAGCAGGGGGCAGGTTGCCGAAACGGTCATAACACCGAAGCCGAAGAAACGCGGCAAGGACTGGATCGTCGTGTCGAAAGAAGACCTTGCGGGTGCTCTCGATCCCCTGTCCGCGCTTCTTTCGCCGGCGCGAAACGCGGCGGATGTCTGCAAGCGCCGGTTCAGGGTTTTCGACGGTGAGATGCGGGCTGACATCGTGTTTTCGCCGGCTGCGAAGGGCGAACACATTGGCAGGGACCTTGTGACCTGCAAGGCGCGTTTCATTCCGGTGTCGGGTTATCGAAAGGGACGTTCCACAATCGCTTTCCTGCGAGACAGGGCTCGTATATTGGTTGCTTTCAAACCGCTTGGCACGCGTGGCCATCACACGCCCGTCCAGGCGCGGATCGGAACCAAGATTGGCACGGTCCATATTGAGGGCCGGCCGGTCGATTGAGGCGTTTCGCACGGGGAGGGGATATTGGCACGTGCCACGCTGATCGGGTTTACGGCTGTCATCATGTGGGCGCTTCTGGCGCTTTTCACCGCCGGTTCAGGGGCGGTCCCGCCCTTTCTTCTTTCCGCCCTTTCCTTTTCGGTGGCGACCCTGATCGGCCTTGGCATGCGGGTTGCAGCGCCGCCAGCCGGGCCAGCGGAGCCTGTGCCGCCCGTGGTCTGGCTCATCGGTATCGCCGGGCTCTTCGGGTACCACTTCTTCTACTTCACGGCGCTGCGCAACGCGCCGGCGGTGGAAGCAAGCCTGATTGCCTATCTCTGGCCTCTGCTGATCGTGCTGGGCTCCGCGCTGATGCCGGGAGAAAGGCTCGGCTGGCACCACATTGCGGGCGCGCTCCTGGGGCTCGCCGGAACGGCGCTGATCATCACCAAGGGTGGCGGGTTCAGTTTTGAAAGCCGCTATGCACTGGGTTACGCGGCGGCGGGAGCCTGTGCCCTGTTCTGGTCCGGCTATTCGCTTCTGTCGCGGCGGTTTCAGGCCGTGCCAACCAGCATTGTCACATGGTTCTGTGCGGCAACGGCGATCCTTTCAGCGCTTTGCCATGTTGGGCTGGAAGAGACCGTCTGGCCGGTCTCCACAGGTGAGTGGCTGAACGTGCTTGGCCTCGGTCTCATGCCGGTTGGGGCGGCGTTCTATGCCTGGGATTATGGGGTCAAGCGCGGCAACATCCAGGTTCTTGGCGCGGCAAGCTATGCCGCGCCGCTCCTCTCAACGCTGATCCTGATTGCCGCCGGTGCTGCCGAGCCGACAGCAAACATCATCGCCGCCTGCCTCCTGATCACCTTCGGTGCGGCACTTGCGGCGAAGAACATGATCCTGAAGCCGCGCAAGCAAGAGGCAGATGCGGCGTTGTAGGATCAGGAAATATCCTTGCGCTTTCTGATTTCGGCGAAGACGGCCTCGTCGCTCGCCTTTTCCATGCCGAGATTGCGGCGGATTACCGGGTCGTGCCAGCGCAGGAACGGGTTGGTGGCCATCTCCCTGCCGACGGTGGTCGGCAGTGTGGGCCTGCCTTCGCTGCGAAGACGGGAGATTTCCTTTGCACGCTCCCTGAGCGCCGAGTTGGTCGGGTCAACGGTCAGGGCGAAGCGGGCATTGGTTTCCGTATATTCATGGCCGCAATAGACGATCGTTTCCAGTGGGAGTGCGGCGAGCTTCTTCAGTGAAGCGAGCATGACGGGCGGTTTGCACTCGAAAAGGCGGCCACAGCCGAGCGCAAACAGCGTGTCGGCAGTGAACACGATGCCAGCTTCGGCGAAGTGATAACTCACATGCCCGGCCGTATGCCCCGGCGTCTCGATCACCGCCGCGCCCTGTTTTCCGACCGAAACCGTGTCGCCTTCGCTCACCGTGCGGTCTATGCCGGGAATGCGATCGGCTTCCGCCGCCGGACCAGTGATGGTGAGGCCAAAGCGCTCCTTGAGGGCGAGGTTCGCCTCCACATGGTCCGGATGATGATGGGTGGTGAGGATCATTGTCGGGCGCCAGCCAGTGCGCTCGACGGCGGACAGGATGGCGCGTTCTTCCGGCGCGTCGATCAGGGCTGTCTCGCCCGTTTCCGTGTCATGGACCAGAATGCCGAAATTGTCGCTCCGGCACATAAACTGCTCGATCTTCAAGGCCATGAATCTCTCCGTTGTCGGCTGGACGATAGGGCGAGGGCGGCGGCTTGTCACGCCGGGTGCGACAATTCTTGCCGGTGTCGTGGAAGGGGGGTACCGTCGCAGCCATGATTTCGGACATTGTTGCGCTTCGCGCTTTCTATTCTTCCCTGCTTGGTCGCCTGGCCGAGCGCTCCCTTGCGATGGCGCTGTCGTCCATCTGGTCGAAGAGCACCAGCGAACGGCTGGTAGGCCTTGGCTACACATTGCCCTGGCTCGACCGTTTCGGCGCAGATGCGGAGCGCGCATTTGCCTTCATGCCGGCCATGCAGGGGGCGGTGCCGTGGCCGGCGGGGCAAGCCTCAACCACAGCACTGGTGTTCGAGGAGGAACTGCCACTCCCCGACTCCTCCGTTGACCGGGTTCTCATGGTTCATGCGCTGGAGCACACGGAAAATCCGCAGCAGGCTCTGCTGGAGATATGGCGTGTTCTTGCGCCCGGTGGCCGCCTCGTGATCGCAGTGCCGAACCGGCGCGGCATGTGGGCGCGTTTCGAAAACACCCCCTTTGGTACCGGCCGGCCCTATTCCCGCACGCAGCTTGCCGAGGCGCTGCGCGAAGCGAACTTTACAGCGACGGCCTGGGGCGATGCCCTGCATTTTCCACCCTCCGAACGCCGTTTTGTCTTACGCCTTCATCAGTTGCTGGAACAGGCCGGACGGCGCTTCTGGCCGATTTTCGCCGGCGTTCTGGTGGTGGAGGCTGAAAAGCGTCTTTACCAGGGGCTGCCGGTGACAGCCCGCGCATCGCGTCGTGTCTTCGTGCCGGTGCTTTCACCGCAGGGCGCAACACGCGTCGGCGCCCTCAGGCGCAATCAGGAAAGGGAGTGCTGATCAATGGCGATGGATACCCGGATTACCGAACTTTTTGGCATTGAGCTTCCGATCCTGCTTGCGCCGATGGCGGGGTCTGCCGGATCGGAACTGGCGATTGCAGTCTGTGAGGCGGGCGGGCTCGGCGCGCTGCCCTGCGCCCTGCTGACGCCGGAAAAGATCCGGACGGAAATGGGCATTATACGTCAGCGCACCGACAGGCCGGTCAATCTGAATTTCTTCTGCCATGTGCCACCCAAGCCCGATGCGGAGCGGGAAGCGGCGTGGCGTGAGCGCCTGCGGCCCTATTATTCCGAGTTTGGAATCGATCCGGATGCCGCACCTCCCGGGGCTGGGCGCAATCCTTTCAACGAAGAAAGCTGTGCCATCGTGGAAGAATTCCGGCCGGAGGTGGTGAGCTTCCATTTTGGCCTGCCGGACGGTGCGCTGATGCAGCGCGTTCATGCGACAGGCGCGAAGATCATAGCTTCCGCAACGACCGTCGCCGAGGCGCGCTTTCTCGAAGAGAATGGCTGCGACGCGATCATCGCCCAGGGGGCGGAAGCCGGCGGGCATCGAGGCGTATTTCTCGAGCCGGACATTGCCACACAGCCCGGCACACTGGCGCTGGTGCCGCAGGTGGTAGATGCCGTTTCCGTACCGGTCATTGCTGCGGGCGGAATCTCGGACGGCCGCGCGGTTGCCGCATGTTTCATGCTTGGGGCATCCGCCGTTCAGGTGGGGACGGCCTATCTGCAATCGCCGGAAGCGCTCACCAGCCCTGGCCACCGGGACGCGCTTGCGCTTGCACGGGACGATCGCACGGTTCTCACCAACGTGTTCACAGGACGTCCGGCTCGGGGGCTCCTCAACCGTTTCGTCAGCGAGGTGGGGCCGATGAGCGACAGGGCTCCAGCATTTCCGCTGGCCACAGCGGCGGTGGGGCCATTGCGTGCCGCTGCCGAGAAGGCGGGGGTGAGTGATTTTTCGCCGCTCTGGGCGGGGCAGGCAGCACCTCTTGCCGTCTCGATGCCGGCGGGTGAACTGACCGTCAAACTGGCCCGTGATGCCGAAACGCTTCTTCGAGGATAGCGTTTACCTCAGAAGTAGTTGGTTTCATTCGGAAGGCGCTGCAATGTGCTCTCAAACAGTGTTTGAGAGAAGGACTTCGCACATGCCAGCCTACGCCATCGGTCATCTTCGCAATGTCGTCGTGGGCCCGGCCATCGTCGAGTATCTGGAGCGTATCGATGAAACGCTCGAGCCGTTCGGCGGGCATTTCATCATCCACGGTGCGCTGCCGGACGTGAAGGAAGGAAACTGGGAGGGCGACCTGATCGTGATCGCCTTTCCAGATCGCGGGAAGGCCGATGCCTGGTATGCCTCGCCGGCCTATCAGACCATCAAGACCCTGCGCAGCGATAACTCAGATGGTGAGATCCTGTTGATCGACGGTGTCGACGCCGACCACAGGGCAAGCGATATTCTGTCTGCAGCATGAGGGCGACGAAGCTCGTCTGCCCGGAAGCGCCTCAGAACTTCATCTTGAAGCCGCCGGAGATCGTGACGGCGCGGAACTCGAGGCCGCCACCATCCTGAAGTGCCCCAACCGGTGCGCCGGAAGAGATTTTGTAGATGCGCATATCGCCGACTTTATCGAAGTGTTGCTCGAAACTTCCGGCGACAAACAGATTGGCGTTTTTGGTGAGATTGTAATCTACCCGGCCGGAGAGAGAAACGAACGGCAGGGTGCCAAAGTCGCCTTCGAAGCGCAGATCGCGTGTCCAGTGATGATCTTCATCTTCGACTTTGAAGTTGAGACCACCACGTGCCTGGAGGGAGAAGGTCCAGCCTTTGTGCCTTGCGGTGGCTTCCGCCCCCAGGAAGACGCCTGGAAACTTCTGCTGATAGGATATGCCACGCTCACTGTCGCGGAAGTTTCCTATATCGTCACGGAAACCATCTTCGCTATAGACAAATGAACCGCCAAAAGCAGTCCATTTGACATCCGTGTATTTGAAGCCTCCATGCAGATTGAGGGTCAGCGAATCCCTGATCTCAAAATCCCGCCCGAGTGCGATATCGCCAGTGAAATAATGGTTTAACTCGGTGTCGGGGTGAACTGAACGATCGCTCCAGTCGTTGAAGGCGTAGCTGGGCGCTGCATCGAGCCAGTCATAGTCCTCCATTCGGCTTTTTCCGGATAAGCCCACTGTTGCGCTTGCTGCAAGCGTCCACGGGCCGGCAAAACGCGCATGCAAACTACCGGTCAGCACAGGCGTTTCGCTCTCCCAGAAAAGCGCGCTGATGCGATTTCCAGCAGGGTCGTACACGATCTCCTCAGCACGGAGAAATGTGTAGCCCACGCCTCCGATGAAGGTGACTTCACGGTCGTGCGATACCAACTCCAACCTGTCCGGAATTGAGAGGTCTGCTGCGAGCGCCAATGTTGGTAGAATTGAAAATATCGCTGAAATGAAAAACTTGCGCATTGGTTGCAATTCACTTTCAAAATTAAGAGCCGCTAAAAAAACGTAAATGAAATCACTTCTATATAATTTTTAGTGCATTCTTGTTTTATGCAATAATAAGTTGTGTTTCGAACTGTCACTCTTTTTCGACCCGCTGTTTTTATCGGGCGTTTGGCAACATGCCTGGCGAAAGGAGCGGATGTGCGTCTACTAGCGTTGACCGATCTGTTCAAGCTCATAAGGCGTCGACTGATAGACCTGGTTGATCCAGTTGCCGAAGAGCAGGTGCGCGTGTGAGCGCCAGCGGTTGAGAGGCGGGCGGCTGGGATCGTTGTCCGGGTAGTAGCCGTGCGGTACGGCAACCTTGGTCCCCGTTGCAACATCGCGGTCGTATTCCTCCTTGAGCGAGGTGGAATCATATTCGATGTGATTGAACATATAGAGCCGATTGCCCGCTTCTTCTGTCAGAAGACAGGGGCCGGTGACATCCGATTCCATGAGCACTTGAAGGCCACGGTCGGCGGGAATGTCTGAAGAGCGAACTTCGGTCCACCGTGACACCGGGATGGCGAAATCGTCTGAGAAACCGGCCAGGAACGGCGAGGCGGGCGCGTTGTTGCGGTGCCGGAAGACACCGAAAGCCTTCTTCTCGAGCGTGTATTTGGGAATGCGGTGGAAATGCCAGGCTGCCGCCATGGCGCCCCAGCAGATATAGAAGGAGGAGTGGACGTTGGTCAGCGTCCAGTCCAGAATCTGCTCCAGTTCCTTCCAGTAGGTGACTTCCTCGAACGGCAGAAGCTCAATCGGCGCACCGGTGATGATGAAGCCGTCGAACTTGCGGTCGCGCACCTCCTCCCAGGTCTGGTAGAAGGATATCAGGTGTTCTTCCGGCGTGTTCCTGGCGCGGTGGTTGCCGATGCGCACGAGGGTCAGTTCCACCTGAAGGGGCGAAGCGCCGATCAGCCGGGCAAATTGTGTCTCGGTGCGGATTTTGTTGGGCATGAGGTTGAGGAGCCCGATCTGTAGCGGGCGGACGTCCTGCCGCAGCGCTGTCTGCTCGTCCATCACGGACACACCTTCACGCACGAGAACATCGCGGGCGGGAAGCTGGTCGGGGATCTTGATCGGCATTGTTTTGCTCCAACAAAAAAGACCGGCGGCGAAATCGCGACCGGTCTCAGCAAATTCTGCTTCGCTCGGCCTTTTAGCGAATTATTTTACGTGGCTGCAAGCCGACCGGCCAAATCACCACGAGTGAAGGTCTTTATTTAGGATGGTGTTTTCTTTGCGTCAATCGCTCTCATGGGCTAAAGCAACGGACGGATTTTCTCCGCAGGGTCGAGGATCCGATTAACCGTTTCCCAAAAACAGGACCATTCAATGAGCACGTCCGTCCGTCCCGAACCGAAGCCCGGTGTCATGGATATCGCCGCCTATGTGCCCGGCCGCGAGAGCACGCCAGGTGCGACGAAGGTGTGGAAGCTCTCCTCGAACGAATCTCCGCTCGGGCCCTCACCCGCGGCTGTCGAGGCGATTTCCAGGGTTATGGGGCATCTGGAACTCTATCCGGACGGATCGGCAACCAAATTGCGTAATGCCATCGCGGAGACGCATGGGCTGAACCCGGCCAACATTCTTTGCTCCAACGGGTCCGATGAGCTTCTTGGCCTGCTCGCGCAGACCTATATCAAGCCCGGCGACGAGGCGATCTTCACGGAACACGGTTTCCTGGTCTACCGCATCCAGACGCTGGCGGCCGGTGGCACGCCGGTGGTGGTGAAGGAAGACAAGGAGCGCGCGGATGTCGATGCGATCCTTGCGGCGGTGACGGAAAAGACGCGCATCGTGTTCCTGGCCAATCCCAACAACCCGACCGGCACCTATCTGCCGGTAGACGAAGTGCGTCGCCTGCAGGCAGGCCTGCCGAAGACCGTGCTTCTGGTGCTGGATGCTGCCTATGCCGAATATGTGCGCCGCAACGATTACGAATCCGGCATCGAGCTGGTCTCCTCCAGTGAGAATGTCGTGATGACGCGCACCTTCTCCAAGATTCACGGCATGGCGGCGCTGCGCATTGGCTGGATGTATGCACCGGTGCATGTGGTTGATGCGGTGAACCGGGTGCGCGGTCCCTTCAACGTAAACGCACTGGCCATCGAGGCAGGTGCGGCGGCGATCCGCGACAAGGCGCATGTGGAACGGGCTGTTGCGCATAACGAGACCTGGAGTGCATGGCTGGTCGAGGAACTTGGCAAGCTCGGCCTCAGGGTCACGCCCAGCGTCGGCAATTTCCTGCTGATCCATTTTCCCGAGAACGGCGGCAAGTCGGCGGCTGATGCGGACGCTTTCCTTGGGACGCGCGGTTATGTTCTGCGCCGGGTCGTGCCCTATGGCTTCCCCAACGCGCTGCGTCTGACCGTCGGCCCCGAAGAGGCCAATCGCGGCGTCGTTGCCGCGCTCAAGGAATTCATGGAAAGCTGAGTTGTGCCTGAACCACTTTTTGACAAGGTCGCGCTGGTCGGCATCGGCCTGATCGGTTCGTCGCTTGCGCGGGCCGTCAGGCATGGCGGTCTTGCGACCACCATAGCCATTTCTAGTCGCAGTGAGAAGACGCTGGCCAGAGCCCGCGAACTCGGGCTGGGCGATGTCTACGAGCAGGATGCGGCCGAAGCTGTGCGGGACGCCGATCTGGTTATCGTTTCGGTTCCCGTCGGTGCTTCGGGCGCGGTGGCAAAGGTCATCGCTGCAGGGTTGAAACCCGGGGCGATCGTCACGGATGTCGGCTCGACCAAGGCGTCTGTGATTGCGCAGATGCAGCCGCATCTGCCTGACAGCGTGCATTTCATCCCGGGGCACCCGATCGCGGGTACCGAAGATTCCGGTCCGGATGCCGGTTTTGCGGATCTGTTCGAGGGGCGCTGGTGCATTCTCACGCCGCTGCCGGATACGGATGTGGACGCGCTGGCGCGTCTGTCAGCCTTCTGGGAAGGCTGTGGCGCGATGGTGGACCGGATGGATCCTGAACATCATGACATGGTGCTGGCCATCGTTTCGCACCTGCCGCACATCATCGCCTACAACATCGTGGGCACGGCGGACGATCTGGAGGCGGTCACCAAGTCGGAAGTCATCAAATACTCGGCCTCCGGTTTCCGCGATTTCACACGTCTGGCAGCCTCCGACCCGACGATGTGGCGCGATGTGTGCCTGCACAACAGCGATGCGATCCTGGAGATGCTGGCGCGCTTTTCCGAAGATCTCTCGGCTCTCCAGCGTGCAATCCGGTGGGGCGACGGGGAGAAGCTCTTCGAAATGTTCACCCGGACACGGGCGATCCGGCGGTCCATCATCGAGGCAGGTCAGGACATCGACGTGCCGGACTTTGGCCGACACGCGCTGGCGCACCCCGAAAAGTCGTAAGCCTCATCTTATGGGCGGAATGCTCCCGAGCGGCAGGAAGCCGACGAAAACGCGACCCTGGCGGATGTTCACCGGCAGGGTCGGTGCCGCACCGAGATTGGCGAGCCCGGCTGTAATTCCGGCGATCTCATCGCGCTTGTCAGGCACGATCTGGCCGACAAGCTGCGCGATTCTCTGAGGCTCGTTGACCGTCACGCGCAGTTCGGCATCGATCAGGCCGTTTTCGGCTATCCTGATCGGCCCCTTGACGGTGAGGCCCGCATTTCCGCCTGCGATCTTGAGGTTGAGGTTTTCAACGGTGCCCGAACGGCCGCGCAGCTCCGGCACGCTGGTGCTGGCCAGTGCCACACCATCATCCAGAGTGACGAGCAATTCACCGTCGATGGCCGGCATCGCGGTGCCATTTGTGAGCCCCGGATCGATGGTCAGGGTCTGCGCAATCAGGGCGATGTCCAGATCGGCCCCGTTTTGACGGGTGTGGGCCTGAATGTTGCCAGCGCGGGCTATGGGCTGACGGTTGTCATCATCAAGCGTCAGAACAACGTTCTTTGCTTCACTGGATAGACGTTCCGGCAGGCTGGCCGTGAGGCGTGCGCTGATGCGCATGTTCTCCCACTCGGCTTCAATGGCAGGGAGGTAGGGCGTTGCGATGCGGGCAGGCGCGTCCAGCTCGCCCACCGTGTGCATTGGCTGATAAACCTGTGCCGCCGAACGGAACGCGCCGGCGCTTACGGACACGCCGTTTTCGGCATCCTCGTAAAAGACGCTGCGGCAGAACAGACCTATGCGGAAAGGATAGCCGCGGGCTGTCGGCTCCTCGCAATTGGCACGCTGGTGGCCGGCGTTCAGGTCCTCGATCGCAGTGATCGTGCGCTGTTCCAGCGTGTCGGCGGCGTAGAACCAGGCGCCCGTATAGGCAAGGATCACCAAAACGATGAAAAGCGCGAAGAGAAAGAAACGGCGGCTGAAACTGCGTTTGGCGCGTTTTCTTGACGGCATGAGGTCCTCCGGTTAACCCGTTCGCCTTCAGTGATGGCGAGACGGCAACACCCTTTCAAGCATTGGGCAGGCGATATGGACGATTTTTGGGTCTTTGGCTATGGATCGCTGATGTGGCGGCCGGGTTTTGCGCATGTGGAGACCCGCAAAGCCAGACTATATGGCTATCGCCGCGCCCTGTGTATCCATTCGCATGTGCATCGTGGGACGCCGGATCGGCCGGGTCTGGTGCTGGGGCTTGACCGGGGCGGGTCGTGCCTTGGCCTTGCTTTCCGTGTGCCGGGCGAACTTGAAACGGAAGTGGTCGACTATCTGCGCGAGCGTGAACTCGTCACGAATGTCTATCTGGAGCGGCGAATCGGTATCCGTCTGGAAGACGGTGCTTCGGTAACGGCGCTGACCTATGTGGTCGACCGCAGTCACGGCCAATATGCGGGCAGCCTCGATGTCGATCATGCCGCGCGGCAGGTCAGCGCATCGGTCGGGCAATCGGGCCCGAATGTGGACTATGTGCGCAACACCGTGGAACACCTGAAAGCACTCGGCATCCGCGACCACTGGCTGGAAGCCGTGGCCGCGCGCATTGGCCAGACGGACAATGCCCTTTAAGTGACCCGGGTTTTTGTCTTAGTCTTGCAGGACGCCCAGCTCTCTCAGGCGCCTGCGGGCGGTCTCGGGAAGGGGCGGCGGGTTGGATGAGGTTGCGGCTTCCACCAGCATCTCGTCGCAGGCGGCCTCGGTTTCACCGACCAGACGTTTCTGAAATTCTTCGCGGGAGAGACCCGGTTCGATGGGCGGCAGGAAGCGGGCGCGGATGACGCCTGGATGGCGCAGGAATTTGCGCCGGGGCCAGAAGAGTCCTGCGGCGTGTGCAACCGGAACCACCGGAACACCAAGCTGGGCATAGAGTTCGACGATGCCGTATTTGTAGGCCGGCTCGGCACCCGGCGGGCGGCGCGTGCCTTCCGGATAGATGATGAGCTGCCGGTTGTTCTTCATCAGTTCATGCGCCGATTTCACGGCCTGTTTCAGCGCTTTGGTGCGGCTGCCGCGATCGATCGGAATCATGCGCATCTTGGCCACATACCAGCCGAAAAACGGAATCCAGACCAGTTCGCGTTTCAGAATGTAGAGCGCGTCGGGAATGTTCGGCAGAAAGGCGATCGTATCCCAGAACGACTGATGCTTCGGGGCAATGATACAGGGTCCGTCTGGCAGATTTTCCAGGCCCGTTATCTCCGAGCGGGCACCCGTGATCACCCTTTGCAGCCACAGGCTGGACGCGGCCCAGAATTTTGGCACGAACCAGGCCTTCTTGCGCGGCAGAAGAAAGAAAACCGGCGTCCAGAACAGCATCTGAAGGATGAGGTTCAGATAGAAGACGGCATTGAAAACGGCGGAGCGGATATAGAGCATGAACCTGGCCCGTTGGGTGTCTTGCGAGGCTCTTACATCAACCGGACGGCGAGGCAAAGCTGTGGAGGGGTCAGTCGCCGTGTGCGCTTGCTTTCGTCAGCTCCGCGGGACCGTTCATGCCAGCGTTGCGGGGAAGCGGGATAACCTCGCGAACGAGCGCACCGACATATTTCGCATACTCGGTTGCGAGCACCCGCAGCGCATCGGGTTTTGCAAGCCAGGCACCATTGTCGAGCGGTGTGTTGACCACGGGATAAGGGTAGACTTTTGAATTCGGTAGAAGGCGCTGCATCTCGAGAAGGCTGCGCGGCATGTGATAGTTGTTCGTCACGAGGATGATGCTGTCATAGGCGTTTGCCTGCACCCATTTGGCGCTTTCCTCGGCATTTCCGATCGTGTCGAGTGCTGCATGATCGATATCGACGCAACAGTCGAAAAGGGCCGCCTCGCTGCCGGTCGCGATGCGGAGGTCGTCGGCCCGCGCGACGGGATTCACGCCGCTTATCAATAGCCGTTTTCCTTTACCGGCCTTGAGCAGGTTCACGGCGGCGTCAATGCGTGACTGACCTCCTGTCAGCACGATGATGCCGTCGGCATCGTCGACATCACGCGGGGCTGAAAGGTGGCCGATATGGTCGGCAAATAACCCGAAGCCGGCAATAAAGATGAAGGCTCCGGCAACACACACCAGCAATGAAAGCCGGGCCAGACGGCGCATGCCAAAATGCCTGCCGCGTCGCGGAGGCTTTCCCGGGCCGTCGAGGCCATGCTGGCGCTCTTGCTTCATGGTGCGATGGTTAGCCGTAAATTACGGCAATGGATAGTCGGCGGGCCGTTGGTGAACAAGACAATAGCCGTTTTTGTATCGTTACATGCTGTCGGGGTGGGTGCTGTCGACACTCTTCAGATAGGACAGAACGGTGACATGCGTGGTCGCTGCCGTCAGTACGGCAATGACGATGACGATGGCACCGACCCCGATGTAACCCGAGGGACCGATGGCGAAGTTGCCGAACAGGGCGGTGGCCTGATCGGCTTCAGGCGTCGCCATGTTGCGGGAAGACCACCAGTAGAAACCAATGAAAACGAGGATCGCTCCGATCCCGCCGGCGGCGGCGCCCTTCATGCCCGCCAGCAGGAAGTGGCGTCGGAACTGAGAGGCGATGAACGGCGCTTCCGCCCCCACGAAATGCAGAACTTCGATGATGTGGCCGTTTCCGGCCATCGCGCCGCGGGTGGCAAAAATAACGGTCAGGGCGGTGGCGGAAAGCATGAGCACCAGCGCCGACATGCCGATGGTGACTGTCGTGCGCGCCATGGCGACCAGCCGGTCAACCCAGGTGCGGTGATCGTCCAGCGTCGCATTGGCGACGGTCTCCTGCAGTTCGGCGCGCATGCCGGCAAAGTCAGGGCGGGACAGAGGATCTATGGTGACGATGACGAGCCGCGGCACGGGCAGGCTGTCAATGTCGAGGCCTGTGCCGAGCCATGGTTCCAGAAGGCGGGCGGTGGCCTGCGCATCGACGATGCTGGCATCGAGCACGCCGGAATAACTGGCCGCGATGTCGCGGGCCTGGGCGAGGGCGGCGGTCATATCGAGCCCTTCCTCGGGCTTGATCTGGATGGTCGCTTCGCGGGCGATCTGCGTCTGCCAGGTTGCCGCCGTGTCGCGCACGAGGGTCACGGCGCCCAGAGTTAGGCAGGACAGGAAGGTCATGATGGCGATGACCAGAACCATGGCGCGGCCAGCCACATTGTCCGGCGGGACGATGGGCATCTGTTTGCGTGAGACAGCATCGCGCGCGCCTGAGCTGAGACGTGCGCCGAGATTTTTCAGAAGGCGCCTGGTTTCAGTCATAGATTTCCAGCCTCCCGCCGGACAACACCATGCGGCGCGCATCCACCTGGTCCATCAGGCCGAGATCGTGGGTGGCGATGACAACGGCGGTGCCAAGCCGGTTCAGTTCGATGAGCAGGCGCAACAGGCGACGGGCAAGCTGCGGATCGACATTGCCGGTCGGTTCATCTGCGAGAAGAATACGCGGCTGTTCTATAAGCGCACGGGCGATGGCTGCACGCTGCTTCTCGCCGCCCGAGAGAATGGGGGGCAGAACATGCATGCGCTCTCCGAGCCCGACCCATTTCAATAATTCGATCACGTCGCTGCGATAGGTGGCTTCCTCACGGCCGCGCACGCGCAACGGGAGTGCGACATTCTCGTAGGTCGTGAGATGGTCGAGCAGGCGGAAATCCTGAAACACGACACCGATGTTGCGGCGCAGGAGCGGCAGCTCCGTACGTGTGATCGCAGAGCGGTCCTTGCCGAAAATCGTGATCAGGCCGCGTGTCGGCTTGAGTGACATGAAGAGCAGGCGCAGCAGTGTTGTCTTGCCCGCACCCGAGGGGCCGCTCAGAAACTGGAACGAACGCTCGGGCAAATGGAAAGAGACATCGCGGAGAATCTCCGGACCCATCCCATATCTGTGGCCGACATTTTCAAATCGAATCACGAGGAACCTGCGTTCTGTGAGTGGCGGACGCTGCCTGGACGCATGCTGCCAGACCATCAACCCGCATGGTTAATAGCAAGTTAACTCTTGCTTGATATGCGTGATGTCCATGTACCCCGGAACGGTGGATCACGAAAGGACAGTCTGCCTGCATGAGGCACTCTGACAGCGCACGCCCCGTTTCGGGCGAAATCATGATGCCTGACCGGGTGCGCGCGGCGCAATCCCGGACCGTCGAGGCGTGCAATGCAGTGGATGCAGACTTCGAGACGGTCGTGTCTGCTGGAGGAGCCACCCCGGCTGCGGGATCGGCACCGGCGGTGGAAAAGGCGCTCACAGGCCTCGACATGCTGAAACCGGGACGTCGCATCCAGCCCGTGAAATCTCCTCGTGCAGGACCGTTGTTCTGGGCGTTCGGAGCGGTGATCACCGCAGGGGCTTTCTGGATATCTGGCGGTCACAGCCTTGTTCGGGGCATGGATGTTTCCAGGGTCGAAAACCCGGAACAGGTTCTCCGGCTTGTCGATGTCACATCGCGGGTGGAGCGGCAGGGGGGCAATGCCCTGCTCATCGTCGACGGTGCTGCGCTCAACGGTGGCGATGGCCTTGTCGCGCTGCCGCCGATCTCGATCAACGTTCTGACGGAAAACGGCTCGACAACACGCTATTTTTTGGGGACAAACGACCAGCATCTCGGTCCCGGCGCACGCTTTCCCTTCTCCAGCCGGCTTGTCGCGCCTAGGGAAGGGGTCAAGTCCGTCTCTGTGACGTTTCACACGTCGTAGGTCATCTGGTTTATGCGTTCCGGACAGCAAGTGCTCCCGGAAGTGCCCTGACAGGAGTTCGCCCCCATGCCTGTTGTTCGCGGCAAGGAAATCGAGGTTTTGTTTTCAGCCTCGACCATCGCCAGGCGCAATCTGGAACTCGCCAAGGATATCGCTTCGCGCGAGTATGATGATCTTCTTGTCATTTCCGTTCTCAAAGGGTCGTTTATCTTTGCGGCGGACCTGATCCGCGCCATGCACGATGTCGGCATTTCGCCGGAAGTGGAGTTCATCATGATCTCCAGTTATGGCGCCGGCACCGAAAGCGGCGAGATCAAGGTGCTGCGTGACATCGACAACGATGTCAGCGGCCGCGACGTGCTGCTCATCGATGATATTCTGGAATCGGGCAAAACCCTGAAGCACACCCGGGAACTGATGCTCTCGCGGGGCGCAAAGTCTGTTTCCATCGCGGTGCTGCTCGACAAGCATTCGCGGCGGCAGACGGAGGTCGATGCCGAGTTCGTTGGCTTCGAGTGCCCTGACTATTTCGTGGTCGGCTATGGAATGGACGTGGCCCATGCCTTTCGCGAATTGCCTTTTGTCGGTGTCGTCAAGGGCGATGCCTGAGCGGCGATATTTTAGACAAGTGAAGGCTCGTTCGTTTACCGAAGCGTAATCGGATGGGGCGAAAACAGGCCATGGCTAAGCTTTTGATCGTCGAGGACGACGAGTCCGTCCGTAATTTTACCGCCCGCGCATTGAGTGCAGCCGGTCATACCGTGGAAACCGCGGGTGACGGCCTTGAGGGGCTTGAGAAGATCAGCGCCACGGCCGGCGACTACGATCTCGTTCTTTCGGACATCCGCATGCCGGCGATGGACGGTATCGAGATGGCGCGTGCCGTGGCCGACGCGTTTCCCGGTCTCCGGCTGCTTCTGATGACCGGCTATGCGGATCAGCGTGAGCGTGCCGTGGAACTGGAAGGCACGGTCTCAGGTGTCGTGAACAAGCCATTCACGCTGAGTGAGCTGCGCCAGCGCGTTGGCGAGGCACTGGCCGCCTGAAATTTCGGGCCCGCTCCCCCGGTTCACTGCATGTCGAGCAGCCGTTCCAGATATTCTTTTTCAAGTGCGGGGCTCAGTGCATCGCCGAGGCGTTTGCGGATTGCCTCGAGAATGCGGCGCGCGCGCTGGGTGTCGATTTCATCGGGGACTTCGACAGAATCGCCGAAATCCGGGCCGGTGGTCGCCTGCGGGCGGCCGAGCGGGTCGCGTCCGTTGTTGCCCTGCCGATACCCCTGATCTCCCCCGCCCTGCTCGCCGCGCATGGCCTGCTGCAACTGGTTCATCATGTCCTGCGCGCCGCGCCGCAGTGCTTCGAGCGCGCGGCCCTGCTCACCGACGGCCTGTTCGCCTTCGCCTTCGCCAAGCGCGCCTTCGGCTTCTCCCATGGCTTCGCCGGCTTCGCCAAAGCCTTCTCCAGGTTGAATGCCGAGCCCCTCAAGTCCCTGCATGAGACTTTCCAGATCCCGCCGCAGCGTGCCCTGACCCTGTTGCAGGCCGCGCATGGCATCGGCGAACTCCTGAGGCGACATGCCCTGTGCCTCGCCAGGTTGCTGACCCTGACCTGGCTGGTCCTGTCCCTGTTCGCCCTGCTCACCCTGTTCTCCACGCTGTCCGCGCTGCATCTGGTCCATGCGGAAGGTCTCGTTCATCAGTTCCTGCTGGCGCCGCATCAGATTGCCGAGCTCGTCCATCTGCTGGCGCATCTCCGATTGCTGGTTGCCGGACTGACCCTGCTGCGAGCGCCCTGCCTGCAGATTGTTCATCATGTTCTCAAGCTGGGAGAGAAGCTCGCGGGCCTGATCGCGCGCGCCGGACTTTGCCAGTTCCTCGATCTGATCGAGCATGCGGTCCAGATCGTTCTGGCTTAGCATCTGGCCGTTCTCCGGCAGTTGCTGGGCCATGTTGGGATTTTGCTGCGCACGCTCGGCAAACTCACGCAGGAACTCCTGCATGGCGCTACGCAATTCGTCCATCAGGCGGGCGATCTCCTCGTCGCTCGCACCTTCCTCAAGCGCCTTCTTCAATGCTTCCTGTGCCTGCCGGAGGCGTTTCTCGGCGGCCGTCAGATCTCCGTCCTCGATGATGAGTGCAATTTCCCACAGGTAGTCGACGACATCGCGGAGCTGGTCGTCGGTCTGGGCTGTCTCAAGCCTTGAATGCGCAGCCGAAACACCGAGAAACTGCGACAGGTCCTTCAGCGTTTCTTCGGGCCATGTCATGACTGCATCCATCATGGCCAGCACGCGCTGTTTTCTGTTTGCGTCGAGTGCCAGTGTGCGACGCTGCTCGATGAGGGCCCTGGCGAGAGGATTGGTGAAGGTTCGCTCGGGCAGGGCGAACACCTTCGCTTCGCTTTTCGCTTCCTGCCCCGCGTCGTCAACGGCGCGCAGGATCATCTTTACCGAACTGCCGGCCCAGGGGTGTTCTGTCAGGTCGCGCGAGGTTTTCGCGGCGATTGTGCGGCCATCGCGGCGGGGCAGTGCCAGGGGCAGGTCGGGCGCTTCGTAAAGGGGGCGGGCGTTCGGGGCTTCATAGGTTTGCTGGAAGATCGCCTGTGCCTCCGCAGGGCCGTAGTCGTCTTCGATTTCATAGGCGAGTTCCAAAGCGCCATTCACAGCGCGTTTCGGCTCCCCGGCAAAGCGGATTTCCGGCGGACTGTCTGGCGTTACGGAGAAGAGCCAGCTTTCGATCTCCTGGCCGTCGCGCCTCAGGACCAGTTTTCCGTCTTCGTTCAATGTGCCGGCGAAGCGCCGGGCGGCGGTGTCTGCCGAGAGTGCCTCACTTTGTGATGCGCCTTCCGGGGCGATCGGGGTCTCCGTATCGCCTGTATCAAGGAAGGACAGGGTTTCGGTTCCCGAGCCGCCGGTCACCCGCAGAGCGAGCATACTGCCCTGCGGGACGGTGAAGCTCTCCGTCTCCCGGTTTGCCTCTGCTGTCAGATAGACCGGCGCACGACGGGTATAGGTTGGCGGGGTGACCCAGGCATCAATGCGCGGTGGGACGATTTCTGCACCGCCATGCGCCCGGAACGCATCCAGGACGCTGCCACCATAGGGGCCGGTGGAGAACGTCGCGGCGATTACCAGGAGCAGGGCGGCGGCGGCGCGCAGGCCCCACGGATCTTTTTCCGGCACCCCGGTTTTGGGCAGGTCGCCATGAAGATTGTCGAGCCTGCCAGCCATGCGTTTCTGGTGCTCTTTCCAGAGCGCTTCGGCAAAACCGTCGCGATTTCCGGCGAGCCGGTCGGACTGGACTGCGACAGGTTCATGCGCCAGCTGATTCGCACGTTCGATGCGTCTGTCGATCTCGGAAGGCCCGGGACGACGGAAACGCCGAAGGGGCCATAATGAAGCAAGGCCAAGCAGCCCAAGAACAGCGATCACGCCGTAACGGGCCGTGTCGGGCATAAGCCGGAAGAGACCCAGCCATGAAATGCTGAGGAACAGGCTGATGAGGACAAGGAGCGGCAGAATGAGCGGCCAGAGGCGCTCCAGCACCATGACGAGGCGCGTGGCAAACCGGGTGCGGGCGAGCCGGGAAAAGCGACTGCCTGTGCGCTCATGCCTTGAAGTTGTTTCAGCCATAGACGCTCTCAGCACGGTGCCGTAGCGCACGTGAATCGCGCGCCCTGTCGTTCACAAGGATAGCAGCAAACCGGGCGAAGGCGAGGCGGCACGCGAAATTGTGATCCGCGCGCCCTGCGATTTCAGTCCGTCAGCCAGTCGGGTATCGAATCAAGTTCGATAAGCTCTTCGTGGCTGGGGCGGGCCCGGATCACATGGAACCGGTCGCCGTTGACGAGCACTTCGGGCACCAGTGGGCGCGAATTATAGGTGCTTGCCTGGACGGCGCCATAGGCACCCGCAGAGCCTATGGCGATGAGATCGCCGGCCTTGAGTGCGGGAAGCCTGCGGTCCAGCGCGAGATAATCACCCGTCTCGCAGACCGGGCCGACGACGTCGGCAACCATGGTTCCCGCATCCTGCCGCGCTTCGGCAACCGGCCTGATCGAATGGAAGGCTTCATAGAGCGTGGGGCGGATGAGGTCGTTCATCGCCGCGTCCACGATGACGAAGTTCTTCGCTTCGCCTTCCTTCACATAAACCACTTCCGACACAAGGATGCCGGCATTGGCGGCGATCAGGCGGCCGGGCTCGAGCATGACCTTCAGGCCGAGTTTCTTCATGTGCTTGCGCACGACCTCGGCATAGGCGTCGGGCAGGGGCGGCTGGTCGCCATCCTCCGCGTAGGGAACGCCAAGGCCGCCGCCGAGGTCCACATGCTCGATGGCGTGGCCGTCGGCGCGCAGGGTTTCGGTCAGCTCCGTCAGCAGAGCGAAAGCATCGTCAAAGGGCTGCAGCTCGGTGATCTGGCTGCCGATATGCATGTCGATGCCGGACACTTTCAGGCCCGGAAGCTCGGCGGCCCGCGCATAGGCGGCGCGGGCGTCCTTCCAGCCGATGCCGAACTTGTTCTCCGCCTTGCCGGTGGAGATTTTCCTGTGCGTTTTTGCGTCGACATCCGGGTTGATGCGCAGCGACACATTGGCCGTCAGCCCCAGCGCGGTGGCGCGGGCCGAAAGCTGCTCGAGCTCGGGCATCGATTCGACGTTGAAGCAGAGGATGCCGGCCTTGAGTGCGAAGTCCATTTCGCGCGCGGTCTTGCCGACACCGGAAAACAGGATCTTGCCGGCCGGGACCCCGGCGGCCAGCGCGCGGCGCAGCTCGCCTTCGGAGACCACATCCATGCCTGCGCCGAGGCGGGCAAGCGTGGTCAGAACGGCCTGGTTGGAGTTCGCCTTCATGGCGTAGCAGACGAGCGCGTCGAGCCCCTCGAAAGCTTCCGAGAAGACACGGTAATGGCGCGTCAGCGTTGCCGTGGAATAGCAGTAGAACGGGGTGCCGACGGCTTCCGCAATGGCGGGCACCGACACGTCTTCGGCGTGCAGGACGCCGTCACGATACTCGAAGTGATTCACGGCAGGATACTTTCGGCTGGGCGATTGGACGCGGGGTTGCGCCGCCGCGCGGCGCAGGCCCTTTTGGCTCTGTTCTAGAGAAGACCATCGAGAATGAATGGACGATCCTCAACCGGTTTCTCCGGTGCCGGGGGCACAGGCTGGTCGTTGCGCTCGGCTTCCTTGCGTGCATCCAATGCCGCCTCGTAGGGCGAATCAAGCGGAGCCTTGCGCCCGCAGGCGGCAAGGCCAAGCGCGAGGCCGAGCATGACAAGGGTGAGCGTGCGGCGGGCCGTCATGAGCGTTCCATTCCTCGAAAGTGCGTGCGCTGCGTTTTAGCGCTTTTTGGCGGGCGTTGCATCCCGTTTCAGGCGTTTCTTCCAGTAACGGATCTGACGGCGCACTTCCGAAGGTGCCGTACCGCCATAGGAGGTGCGGCTTTTCACGGAATTGCCAACCGACAGCACCGAGAAAACGCCATCGTGAATGGCCGGGTTGATCGCCTGGAGGTCTTCCAGCGCAAGCTTCTCAAGTCCGCACTTCTTTTCCTCGGCAAGCGCCACGGCGCGGCCCGTCACGTGATGCGCCTCGCGGAACGGCAGGCCCGCTTCACGCACCAGCCAGTCGGCAAGGTCGGTGGCGGTGGAGAAACCGGCTCCGGCGGCCTTCTTCATGGCGGTCGTGTTGACCTCCATGTCGCCAACCATGCCAGTCATCGCGGCCAGCATCAGGTCGAGCGTCTCGGCAGCGTCGAAGACGGCTTCCTTGTCTTCCTGCATGTCCTTGGAATAGGCGAGCGGCAGGCCCTTCATCACCGTGAGCAGCGCGATCAGGTCACCATTGATGCGGCCGGTCTTGGCGCGGATCAGCTCGGCGGCATCCGGGTTCTTCTTCTGCGGCATGATCGAGGAGCCGGTGGAGAAGGAGTCCGACAGGCGCACGAAGCCGAACTGCGGCGTCGACCAGATGACGATTTCCTCGGCCAGCCGGGAAAGATGCGTGGCGCAGATGGCTGAGATCGACAGGAATTCAAGGGCGAAATCGCGATCCGAGACGGTATCGATCGAGTTGCGCGTCGGCTCGCGGAAGCCGAGCGCCTCCGCCGTCATGTGGCGGTCGACCGGGAAGCCGGTGCCGGCAAGTGCCGCAACGCCGATCGGGCTTTCATCCAGCCGCTCAATGGCATCGCGCACGCGCGAACGGTCGCGGCCAAACATCTCGACATAGGCCATCATGTGATGGCCGAACGTCACCGGCTGCGCCGACTGCAGATGCGTGAAGCCCGGCATCACGCTGGCGGCGTGCTCTTCGGCACGGGTGAGGAAAGCTTCGATCAGGCCGCCAAGCGCGGCATCGATGCGCTGCAGCTCTTCCTTGACCCAGAGACGGAAGTCGAGTGCCACCTGGTCATTGCGCGAGCGTGCGGTGTGCAGGCGCCCGGCAGTGGGTCCGATCAGCTCCGCCAGCCGTGCCTCGACATTCATATGGATGTCTTCAAGCTGCGCCGAGAAGGTGAACCTGCCGGCCTCGATCTCTGACAGGATCGTGTTCAGCCCGTGAACGATCTTTTTTTCGTCTTCCGCCGAAATTATGCCAGTCTTCGCCAGCATTGCGGCATGGGCCAGACTGCCGCGGATGTCCTGGGCGTAGAGCTTCTGGTCGAAACCGATGGATGCATTGATCGCCTCCATGACGGCATCGGGTCCTGAGGCAAAACGTCCACCCCACATGCGGTTGCTGGCTTGGTCTTCGCTCATCATGATAACCGGGCGCTAGTGTGGAAAGAAGAATGTCGAAGCAGAAACAAAAATTCCCGGCACTCCGTCTGGTCGTCCTGGCTGTCGCTGCGGGCGCCATCGCGGGTGCGATTGCGGTATACGTGAAGGGCGGGCTGGATGGCAACACGGCGGCGACGCCGATTGTCGCTGAAGCCGATAGCGCAACCTGCTCTGCGAAGCAGGCAAAAGCCAAAGCGTTAGGCGATGCGGCAACAGGTCATGTTGCGGCGATGCTTGCAGCCGACCCGCCGCGTTCGCTCAAAAATCTGGGCTTCAACGGGCCCGATGGAGAAGCGATGACGGTCGCCGATTTTTCGGGCCGGGTCGTGCTGATGAACCTGTGGGCCACCTGGTGCACGCCATGCCGGGAAGAAATGCCGGCGCTGGATGCACTGCAGTCAGCAAAGGGGGCGGACGCATTCGAGGTCGTGGCGGTGAATGTCGATCGTGGCGATGATGAAAAGCCCACCACCTTTCTTCAGGAGACAGGCATTGAGGCCTTGGGCTACTACCGTGATGCCTCGATGAAGATTTTCAACGATGTTAAAAGCCAGGGGCTGGCGCTCGGTTTGCCGGTCACGCTGCTGATCGATGAAGACGGATGCCTGCTGGCGCACATGAACGGGCCGGCGGAATGGGGCAGCCCGGACGCTGAGCGGCTGATCGATGCTGCTCTTGCAAAACCGGAATAAACTCAATCGGGGAGCCATGGCTCCCCGAAGCAATTTTGACCATGCGAGGACGGCAAGGGCCCGTCAGGCGGCTTTGGCCGGCTGATAAACACAGCCTTCCGCCTGTCCTTCGGCACCGCGCTTCAGCTCAACACGTTGAAGGGTAGGGGATTTCTCGGCCAGCCTGTCGTAAATCCATTTGGCCAGGTTCTCGAGCGACGGCACGGAAAGGCCTTCGATATCGTTCAGATAGGTGTGATCGAGAATCTTGTGAATCTCGTCGATCTGCTTCTCCACTTCGTACAGATTGGCAGCCCAGCCAAAGACCGGATCCGGCTCGCCGACGAGATGGACGGAGACCTTGAAGGAATGGCCGTGGAGGCCGGAATATGGCTCCAGCTTATGCGCTGCCTCGAAGGTGAATTCCTTGTACGTTTCCACTTCCTAAACCCCTAATCTGGAAATATATTTCTTGGTTCTGGGTGTTTTTTCTCCCGCGTTTCATCGCATTGGGAGAGATTTGGACTCACGACCGTTATGCGAGCCGGCCTGTCTGTTGTATAGTCCTTTGAGCATAGAGCTTTGGCACTGGCTGCGGAGCGTGTCAATCGCCAGCAGTATGTGTGTCGAGTGGCCGCGCCGTTAACCTGTTGTTGGTTAGCCGGCACTATTGTGGACTGCGTTGGAGTTTACGCCACTAAAGAGGCTGAAAAATGCACAATAAAAAACTCGCGGGAGGCTGGTTTGCGGCGGTGTCGTTGCTGCTCTTCTCGTTTGTCGCTCCTGCTTTCGCACAGGATGCCACTTTGCCGAAGCCGCAGGGGGATGTCATCCTGACGATTGACGGCAACATCGGTGCAACCAATGGCGATGGAGTTGCCGATTTCGACCTCGCAATGCTCGAGGCCCTGAAGTCCGCAAAGATCCGGACAAGCACCCCATGGTTTGATAATGCGGTCGAATTTGAAGGGGCGCTTCTTTCGGAAGTCATGGCACTGGTCAAGGCCGATGGCGACGAACTGGTCGTGACGGCACTCAACGACTATCAGGCGCCGGTACCGATAGCCGATTTTGCAGAATATGGTGCCATTCTCGCTTACAAGCGAGACGGGAATTACATGCCGATCAGCGACAAGGGGCCTCTGTTCATCATATATCCGTATGATTCCGACCCGAAACTGAACACGCAGAAGTATTTCTCGCGTTCTGTATGGCAGGTTCGACGCTTTACCGTTCGGTAAGCGTCTGACAGGCCTTGCCCATGTCGGACCCGGAGACAAGAAAAATGAGGCGCCGCACGGCATCGCGCGTGGTGCAGATGGTGCTGTCCGTCGGCATGATCGCGCTTGCCGTTGCGGCACTCTACATCTCTGTCCTGATTTTTCAGCGTCAGGAAGCGCTGACGCAGATCTTCCGCTACAACATCGCCTATAGCGCGAGCCAGGGCATGAACGAGCTTCTGCGTTTTCGCCAGAGGCTCACGGCCGTACTGGTCGAGCCACCGCAAGCCAACAGGCAGGATGTGGAACTGCGGTATCAGATCCTGAGGAGCAGGCTTAGTCTGTTCGAGCAGGGTGAGTTCATGAGTTTTGTCTCCGTGATGCCCGAAAACAGGGAAACGGTTGAACAACTGGCTTCGGCATTGCAGCAGATCGGCACGTTCATCGGTGAGATTGACAGGCCCGAGAACGCGCAGATCGCGCTTGATCTCACGGCGCCGCTGGAAAGCAAGATGGTCGCTCTCGCTTCCAAGGCCAATGAATATGGTGCGACAGCCCAGGCAAAGGATCAGGGGGAGCTTCTCAGGCTCCACTGGCTGTTCTCGGCACTGGCGCTTTCGCTTGTCATAACCGGGTTTGTGTTCATAGCCATGCTGAGATGGCAGCACCGGCTGCAGATCAGCGTTCAGCAACGGCTCAAGGCAACCAATGAGGACCTGCTGCGCACGAGTGCGGAACTCAGCGAAAGCGCGCAGGCTGCCCGTCGCGCCAACGATGAACTGATCACTCAGAACCTGCTGTTCAACACGGCCCTGAACAATATGTCTCACGGCCTTTGCATGTTCGATGCACAGGGACGGCTTATTGTCAGCAACCAGAAGATGGAAAGCATCTACGGGCTGACGCAGGAGCAGCTCAGGCTCGGCACCTCCCTGCACCAGCTTATCGGCGATATGGTGGAGGCCGGTGCCAGTGCGGAGGACGAGGCGGAACAAGTCGCGCAACTGCAATCGCGGCTGATCGAGCAGAATCGCTCCGATACGCTGACACAGGAACTGCGCGATGGAAGGACGATCCTGATTTCGCATCAGCCCATGCGCGGCGGCGGCTGGGTTGCAACTTATGAGGACATCACCGAACGCCACAAGGCGCAGGCCCAGGTCGCCTACATGGCGCGCCACGATACGCTTACTGATCTACCGAACCGTCTTATGATGCGCGAGCAGCTGGAGGAAATCCTCGCCAGCAGCAATGAACGCGGTCTTTCCACGGCGGTGATGTGCGTCGACCTGGACAATTTCAAGAGCATCAACGACACGCTTGGGCATCCCGTCGGCGACGCTTTGCTTCGTGCGGTGGCCGGTCGCATTCGAAACACCGTGCGTGAGACGGATGCGGTGGCGCGTCTCGGCGGTGACGAGTTCGTTGTCGTTCAGGGAAATGTCGAGAAGCCGGAACAGGCGAGCAGCCTTGCCAAGCGGCTGATCGATGCGCTCGACGATCCCTACATAATCGAGGGACACCAGGTTCTCACCGGAGCGAGTGTCGGTATTGCCGTTGCCGACCCTGACCACGATGCCGCGGACGATCTTCTGATGCAGGCCGATGTGGCCCTTTATCAGGCGAAAGGGGACGGCCGGGGTGTGTTCCGCTTCTATGAAGAGGGCATGAACAAGCGCCTGCAGCGGCGCAGGGCACTCGAGGCCGAGCTTCGTTCCGCCAATCTGGACGAGCAGTTCCACCTGGTGTTCCAGCCGATCATCGGGCTGGGAACAAACAAGGTCACGACGTTCGAAGCCCTGTTGCGGTGGACGCATCCTGTTCACGGGCCTGTCTCTCCGGACGAATTCATCGGGATCGCAGAAGATACGGGTGCCATCGTTCAACTGGGCGAATGGGTGCTGCGACAGGTCTGCATGGAGATGAAGTCGCTGCCCGACGACATCAGCATTGCCGCCAATCTGTCTCCCATGCAGTTCAAGCGGGATGACATTGTGGAGACCGTTGCGCGCGTTCTTGTGGAAACCGATACACCGGCGAACCGGCTGGAACTGGAGATCACGGAAACACTTCTGCTTGAAGACAACCGGAAACTGCATGCGGATCTTCGGCGTTTGCGGCAGCTTGGCACACGAATATCGCTTGACGATTTCGGCACTGGCTATTCATCGCTCAGCTACCTGCAGAAATTTGCCTTCGACAAGGTCAAGATCGACCGTCTTTTCATCAAGGAAATCACCAAGAGTGCGGACCAGGCAGCCATCGTTCAGACCATCGTCAATCTGGCTTTTACGCTTGGCATGACCACCGTCGTGGAGGGTGTCGAGATGGAGGAGCAGTTGCGCATCATTCGCGCGATGGGATGCGACGAGGCGCAGGGCAATCTCTTCAGCAAGCCCATCCTTGCCAGGGACATCCCCGGTTTCCTCGACGAGCACAAGCGCAGACGCTACGCTGCCTGACTGCCGATGCCGGTATTGTGACGCCAGACGTGTCGGCCTATTCGTTTCTCGCGCGTTCCCGGAATATGCGGCGGATCACCTTGCCGGTCGTCGTTAACGGCATGGATTCAACGAAGGCAATCTCACGGGGGTATTCGTGGGCCGAGAGGCGCTCGCGGACCCACAGGCGGATTTCTTCCGCCAGCGCTTCGCTGGGTTGCGTTCCTTCGCGAAGAACAATGTAGGCCTTCACGATCTCCGTGCGCACCGGATCGGGTTTGCCCACGGCAGCAGCGAGCGAAACTTTGGGATGGCCGGTCAGGCAGTCTTCGATCTCGGTCGGTCCGATGCGATAGCCAGCCGAGGTGATGACATCGTCATCGCGCCCGACGAAGTGGATATAGCCTTCTTCGTCACGGATGCCCTGGTCGCCCGTGGTCATCCAGTCGCCGATGAATTTCTCGCGGGTTGCCGCGTCGTTTTCCCAGTATCCGAGGAACATCACGGGATCGGGTCGCAGGACGGCAATGTCGCCGGGCTCGCCGTCGCGCACGGGGCTGCCTTCACCATTGATGACCGCAACGCGATGGCCGGGAACGGGAAGGCCGATGGCGCCGGGCTTGCCGACTTTCAGTGCGTGACAGGAAGAGAGGACCAGATTGCATTCGGTCTGGCCGTAGAACTCGTTGATGTGAAGGCCCAGCTCGCCCCGCGCCCACTCGAATGTTTCGCGGCCGAGGGCTTCTCCGCCAGAGCCTATGGTGCGTAATGAGAGATCGAACCGCTTCTGAATGCCCGATACCGCCTTCAGCATGCGTAACGCCGTCGGCGGGATAAATGCGTTGCGCACCTTCATCTTTTCCATGAGGCCGAGCGCTGTTTCGGGGTCGAATTTCTCAAACCGCCCGGCGACGACCGGTGTCCCGAGATAAAGCCCGGGTAAGAGAACGTTGAGAAGGCCGCCCGCCCAGGCCCAGTCGGCCGGTGTCCATAAGAGGTCGCGATCCTGCGGCAGGAACTCGTGGTGGAATTGCACGCCAGGCAGGTGTCCGAGCAGAACCCTGTGCCCGTGCAGAGCGCCTTTGGGTGGACCTGTCGTGCCGGACGTGAAGATCATCATGGCCGGATCGTCGGGGCCGGTGTCGGCTGGCGTGAAAGGGCCGTGATTGTCGGCGACGATCCTGTGGAAATCCTGGGCAGCACCATCTGCGCCATCAACACAGATGGCGAGCTTCAGCGCCGGCAGGCGGTCGCGGATATGCGCGACCTTTGCAAGGCCGCTTCCCGTGGTGATGACAGCTGCCGCGCTGGCCGTAAAAAGCCTGTATTCGAGGGCCTCCGAGCCGAAGAGGAGGGCGAGCGGCACGGCCACCGCCCCAAGCTTGTAGATCGCGGCATGGGCGATTGCGGTCTCGAACGACTGCGGCAACAGCAACGCCACCCTGTCCCCCCGCCCCAACCCTGCCCTGGCAAGTCCGGAGGCGAGCGCGTCCGATCGCGCGGAAAATTCGCCATAGGTCAGCGTTGCAGGGTTGCCGTCGGGGCGGTGCTCAAGGAGTGCAATGCGATCGCGCGCGCGCGCGGCCCATGCGTTAGAGATTGCGACGCCGATGTTGAAGGTTTTGGGAATGTTCCAGCGGAACCCGTCGTAAAGCTGCCGATAGCTCTCGCGCCGTTCAAGCATTGCCGTGCCAATCCTCCCCCTGTCCCGCACCGCGATGCTCCGGGGAAAGTGGTGCCCCTGGCCGGGATCGAACCAGCACTCCTTGCGGAACTCGATTTTGAGTCGAGCGCGTCTACCAATTCCGCCACAGGGGCCCGCCGCGAACGGCCGGACAGGTTGCGGACTATACGGGGAAGCGGGCTTCCGTCAACACTTCGCATGGTAAATCGTCGGACCTGCCACGTCTTTCACCATCGCCGTTGCGCCGGCGCGCCGCAGCGGCTAGACAAAACCCCTCATTGAGGGCCTTCCATGCTTCGCAAACTTTACGACTGGACCATGTCACTCGCTGCCACACGGCATGCGGAAAAGGCCCTGGGTTCCGTGTCTTTCATCGAGAGTTCGGTATTTCCCATTCCGCCGGACGTTCTCTTGATCCCGATGGTTCTCTCCGAACGTGCCAAGTGGCTGCGCTATGCATTCATCTGCACCATAAGCTCCGTTCTTGGCGCGCTTCTCGGCTACGCCATCGGGGCCTTTCTGTACGAGACAGTCGGGCAGCCGATCCTGGCCTTCTATGGCAAGGAGAATGCATTTGAACAGGTGGCCGGCTGGTACAATGAATGGGGTGGCTGGGGTGTGCTTTTCGCTGCGGTCACACCGTTTCCCTACAAGGTTCTGACGATCTTTTCGGGCGCCACCGGGCTCAATCTCCTGGTCTTCGTCGTCGTTTCGGTGATCGGGCGGGGCCTGCGCTTTTTCCTCGTTTCCTGGCTGCTATACCGGTTCGGCCCCCCGATCCGGGTGTTCATCGAGAAGAACCTCGGCCTTCTTTTCACCCTTTTCATGGTTTTGCTGATCGGCGGCTTCGTTGCCATCCGATACGTTTTCTAGAGGCCCTTCATGTCCCTTACCGCTCCCACCGGTGCCACCCAGACCCTGAGCGCCGGACTGCTTACCGTCGGCCTGGCTGCAACCGTGGGCATAGCGCTCGGTTTCGAGCATATCGGAGGGTACATTCCGTGCATGCTGTGTCTTGAGCAGCGCACGCCCTATTATATCGGTGTGCCGCTGATGCTGCTTGCACTCCTGGCTTCATGGCTGAAAGCGCCGCCGCCTGTCACCCGGGGACTGCTGCTCGTCGGCGCCGCGCTGATGCTCTATGGCATGGCCCTTGGCATTTATCATTCGGGCGTCGAATGGAAATGGTGGGAAGGTCCGGCCGACTGCGGCGCCGGTGCGGCCGGCCAGAACCTGGGCGGCAATCTGCTCGACCAGCTTAACGCGGTGATCCCGCCATCATGCAGTGAGGCCGCGGGGCGTTTCCTGGGGCTTTCATTCGCCGGTTGGAACGTTCTCGCGAGCGCCCTGTGGGCGTTCATCGCCCTGAGGGCTGCTTTCAAGCGCTAGACCGTCATGCGTCCATCCGGACGCACCAAAGACGATCTAAATTATTGATGGCGCATCGGAATAATCCGACAACCGGATTCCGCCTTTCGGTCCGATGCTCCGGGGGCAGGAAGGGAATGCGGTTCCGCTCTTCCGCGTGAAACAACGACCGGCGCGTTACGGCTCCAGCTCGACATCCCAGTAGAGGTAATCCATCCAGCTTTCATGCAGGTAGTTGGGCGGAAAAAGGCGTCCATTGTTGTGCAGGTCGTGAACGGTCGGGCGATAGGGTTTTTGCTGCGGCCACATCTTTGCGCGGGCGGGCATGACACCGCCCTTCTTCAAATTGCAGGGCGAGCAGGCCGCGACCACATTTTCCCAGGAGGTAACGCCGCCAAGACGGCGGGGAATGACATGGTCGAAGGTCAGGTCTTCGCGGGTGCCGCAATACTGGCACTGGAAACGGTCGCGCAGGAACACGTTGAAACGCGTAAAGGCGGGGTAGCGCGACGGTTTTACATAGGTTTTCAGGCTGATAACGCTCGGCAGTCTCATCGCGAATGACGGGGATGAGACCTGCTGGTCGTATTCGGCAACAATATTGACCCGGTCGAGGAAGACTGCCTTGATGGCATCCTGCCACGACCACAGTGACAAGGGATAGTAACTGAGCGGTCTGTAGTCCGCATTCAGCACCAGAGCAGGCATGCTGTCTGGCGAAGCCGCGATCGTCACGTCCTTGAAGCTCCTTCAACTGACCAAGTCGATCGATGCGGATACTGTAAGCCCGCCGTGACAGGAATGTGAAGCGCATATTTTGCTTTATGACACCTCAAACAACTGGATTTTCGCAGTTTTTTGTTCCCGTCATGGCAACGGAGCCGCTTCTGCGCCCTTCATCTCGCGGTAATAGGCCCAAAACAGGCGTGCGGCGACGGCCCGAAGCGGTGCCCATGATTCGGCCAGACCTGCGAGGCTCTTTGCATTGGGCCGCTCAGGCAGCCCCAGGGCATCGGCCACGGCCGCCTGCAGGGCCACGTCGCCGGCTGGAAAAACATCGGGATGACCGGCGGAGACAAGAAGATAGACCTGCGCTGTCCAGGGGCCGATCCCGTGGATCGCCGTCAGGCTGGTGATGGCGTCACCGGCGTCGCGTGCGCACAGGGTCTCAAGGTTGAAACCATCTTCCACGATCGCCCGAGCGAGTGCCAGGACTGTGCGCTGCTTGGCGCGCGACAGGCCGGCGGCGATCAGCGGTTCCTCGCCCGCGGCAAGAATGGCACTGGGCGTGAGCGGATTGATAAGCCCGATCAGCCGGGCTTCAATGGCATTGGCGCTGGCACGCGAAACCTGCTGCGACAGGATGATGGAAACAAGGCTTGCAAAGCCGGGCGCGCTGCGCCTCAGAGGAATGTCGCCGGCGCAGTCGCGCACGGCCTGAAGACGGACATCGATTGCGACCAGAGCCTCGAGTGCCTGCAGAATGTCCGCGTCCGTGTCTATGCGTTTCATCGGGTTGGTGTGGCCTGTTCTTGCCGAGCGCAGAAGAAAGCCGTAGCAATCGTCCCATGCCGACTGCAACCCGATTCACGCATCACTCATGACACGCCCGGTCTTCCGGTTCGCACCGAGCCCGAACGGTCAGCTTCATCTGGGTCACGCCTATTCGGCGCTTTTGAACCAGCGGATGGCGCGGGAGGCGGGAGGGTGCTTTCTGTTGCGCATGGAAGATATCGACGTGACCCGCTGCACGCCCGAACTGGAGCGTGGCGTGCTGCGCGACCTCGCATGGATTGGCCTTCGATGGGAGGAGCCGGTGCGTCGCCAGTCGGATCATTTTGACGATTACCGTGCGGCTCTTGAAAGGCTGATCGACGCGGACCTTGTTTATCCGGCTTTCATGAGCCGGGGGGAGGTGCGGGTGCGCATAGCCGAGCACGAGGCGGGTGGCGAGCGCTGGCCGCGCGACCCGGATGGTGCGCCGGTCTACCCAGGAGAAGACCGCCATATGAGTGCACGGGAGCGTCAGGCGCTGATCGATGAGGGCGCGCCCTTTGCATGGCGGCTCGACATGGCCTCGGCCATCGCCCATGTCGGGAACACGCTCGACTGGGGCGAGACAGGGCAGGGGCCGGAAGGGGAAACGGGCCGTGTGCGGGCAATGCCGGAGAGCTGGGGTGACGTCGTGATCGCGCGAAAGGAAATCCCGGCAAGCTATCATCTATCGGTGGTGGTCGACGATGCGCTGCAGGGCATCACGCATGTGGTGCGTGGGCGCGATCTTTTCCACGCGACTGCCGTGCACCGCGTGCTTCAGGAACTGCTGGGTCTGTCGGTGCCGCAATATCATCATCATGACCTTGTTCTGGACGGTGATGGCCGCAAGCTCTCCAAGAGCCGGGGCGATACCAGCCTTGCCGCGTTGCGCGAGAGCGGTGCGACGCCGGGCGACATAGCCCGGATGGTTGGAGTCCCCTAGCTCAGCCGTCTGAGAACCGCCTTGACCACGACAAGGACAAGAAGCGCTGCAAAAGCGCCGCCGAGGCCGGCGGTTGCTCCTTCGGTAAGGCTCGAAAACCGAATTCCCCGCTGGTTGGCCAGATGGATGGTGCCGAAGAATGCGGCGGTGATGATCACGGCATTGCCCACCGCGCCGAACCCGTCGTCCTTCATGGCGGCGTCGAGACCGAGCGAGAGGATGTAGGCAATCATCGTGACGGCGACGAGCGCGAAAATCAGCCAGCTCGTATCCAGTTTCATCAGCATCTGCGCATCCCCCGGCGGCGCCTTGGATCACTTCCATTGAGCCTACGATGGAAATGTTTCGCTTTCCTTGCCGGGGGTGAGGCTGATAAAGCCGCGGTTGATCACCGCGCTGTCATATTCAGGGACACATCCGATGAACGATCTCACAAGGGCGATCCCGGCCCTGTTCGTCCTGCTCTGGGCGACCGGTTTCATCGGTGCGCGCTACGCAATGCCATGGGCCGAGCCCTTCACCTTTTTGTGGGTGCGTTTTGCACTGACCTTTGGCGTCCTGCTGCTGATCGTTCCGATGGTGAATGCGAAGGCAATCGGCCCGCGCAACGCGTTTCATGCCGCGATAGCGGGTGTGCTGATGCACGGGGTCTATCTGGGCGGTGTCTTCTGGGCGGTGCGCAACGGGCTGCCGGCGGGGTTCGCCGGGCTCATCGTGGGACTCCAGCCCATGCTGACCGCAGTCATCGCGGGACTGTTCCTGGGTGAGAAAGTGACTGGAAAGCATTGGCTCGGCCTGGTGGTGGGGTTGGCCGGCGTCATCACAGTTCTTTCACCGAAATTCGGTTCCATCAGCGGCGGTGTTACGGTGGCGACCATTGGCGCGGCTGTTGTGGCGGTAATCGCCATGAGCGTCGGTACCGTCTGGCAGAAGCGCTTTGTTGCGACCGCCGATCTGGTGACCGTTACACTTTATCAATATGTCGGTGGCTGGGCGGTGACGTTTCTCGTCTCGCTGACGATCGAGACACAGGAGTTCGTACTCAACGGTGAGCTGGTCTTCGCCATGGCGTGGCTGGTGTTCGTGCTCTCGCTGGGCGCGATCTTCCTGTTGATGATCCTCATCCGTGAAGGCGAAGTGGCGCGGGTCGCCTCGCTCTTCTATCTCGTACCGGCGGTGACGGCGCTTATGGCATGGCTCCTCTTCGATGAGACCCTGACGCCGGTGCAGCTTGTCGGCATGGCGGTCACGACGTTCGGCGTGGCGCTTGCCACGCGCCGTACGCCGCGTCAGCCGGCTCCGGCCACGGCGCGCGCTTCCCGGTAGCGCTTGATCGAGGCATTCAGTTCTCCGCCGAGAATGAACACGGCCGAGATGATGTAGAGAAACACCACCGCGATCATGATCGATGCGAGGCCGGCGTAGGTGCTGGCGTAGCTGCCGAAGCGCCCGAGATAGGCGGCGAAAAGGCTGGATCCGATGAATGATCCGAAAAGCGTGAAGACGACGCCCGGCAGCACATCCCAGAGACTGCGCCGGCCGGCGGGCAGCCAGAGGTGAACCGAAATCAGGGCGAGTATAAGCACGGTCAGCGCGATGACGTAGCGCCAGAAGGTGATGGTGCCGACATAGGGGGCGATCCATTCGAGATTGCTGGCGGCGATGCGCAGCGCCACGGGTGCGATGACGAGCAGAAGACTGATCGCAAGAAAGCCGAGCGTTGCGACGAGCACGAAGAACAGGCTTTGCGCACGCAGGCGGAAGATCGAGCGCTTTTCACTGACCCGGTAGGCACGGTTGAGGGACAGACGCAGCGCCTCTACGCCGTTGGATGCGAACACACCGGCCAGCACCACACCGAAGGTCAGAACGTCGCTGCGGCGCACACCGAGCACATTATGGACTTCCCGTGCAATTGGCTCTGCGACCTCTTTCGGCCACGTATCGAATATGAGGTCGACGGCCTGCTGTGAAAAAGTGTCTGCGCCGAGAAAGCTTGCCAGCGCGGTGGCGAATATGAGGAATGGAAACAGGGCCATAAGCGCCGAAATGGCGACGTGACTGGCCATGGCCCAGCCGTCGTCGGTGTTGAAGTGCCCGAGCGCATCGGCGATGATGCGTCTGGTGGCTTTCAGTCCGCGCACGGTTCTTCCCTTCGCTGTTCTCGATGCTTCTTCTTGTTGTTTCACATCGGCCAATATGTGAAACCGTGACACTTATAGACAAGTGCTGACAGGAAATTCATGGGCGCGGACCGTACGATTCTCATCACCGGCGCTTCCTCCGGTATAGGTGCATGGTGTGCTGGCGCGCTGCGCAGGGACGGCTGGCGTGTGTTCGCAACGGTGCGGCGGCCGGAGGACCGGACGCTCCTTGAACAGGAAGGTATCGAGCCGTTCTATCTCGATTATGCGGAGCCCGAATCAATCGCCACGCTTGTGGAGAACGTGCTGGAGCGCACCGACGGCTCACTCGATGCACTTTTCAACAATGGCGCCTATGCTCAGGCCGGCGCCGTCGAGGATCTTCCGGTGGAAGCGTTGCGCCATCAGTTCGAGGTCAATGTTTTCGGTTGGCACGACCTCACGCAGCGCCTGGTTCCGGTGATGCGGCGGCAGGGGCAGGGCCGCATCGTTCATTGCTCCTCGATCCTGGGCCTCATCCCCATCAAATACCGTGGTGCCTACGCGGCCTCGAAACATGCGCTCGAAGGTCTGATGCTGTGCCAGCGCGCCGAGCTTGAGGGCTCGGGCATCCACGTTTCCCTGATTGAACCGGGACCCATCGAGTCCAAAATCGCCAGCAATGGGCTCCCATGGTTCGAGCGCTACATCGACCATGAAAACTCTGTGCATCGGGAGGCCTACAAGACGCAACTCGCCCGTCTGCGGCAGGGTGGCGTGAAATCACGCTTCAAGCTCGGACCGGAGGCGGTTTATGCGCGGCTTTCTCATGCGCTCCTTTCCCCGAACCCAAGGCCGCACTATGTGGTAACCACACCGGCGCGTGTCGGTGTCGCATTGAAACGGCTCCTTCCGGCGCGCATGTTGTACCGCTTCCTGTCGAACCAGGGCTGAAACCGAGAAGAAAGCCGCCATGTCCACAGTCTTCAACATCCTTTCCATCCTTGTGATGATGGCGGTCGTGATCGTCCTCATTCGCGGTCTCATGAACATGATGCGCGGCGGCTCGGCCAACACGTCGAACAAGCTCATGCAGGCCCGGGTTATCCTGCAGGCGGTCGCCATCGTCTTCGTCGTGCTTGCGCTTTACTATGCGCGTTCAAAGGGTGGCTGAGGGATTTCGTGGTCAAGCTGAACAAGATCTATACCCGCACGGGTGACGACGGGACGACGGGCCTCGGCTCGCGAGAGCGCCGCCTGAAATCCGATCTCAGGGTCGCGTCCTATGGCACGGTCGATGAGGCGAACGCCTGTATCGGCATGGCGCGTGTTCATCTGGCGGAAACGGAGCCGCGCATCGACGCGATGCTTGCGCGCATCCAGAACGATCTCTTCGATCTGGGAGCCGATCTCGCCACGCCGGATACCGGCGAGGTGCTGAAATACGAGCCCCTGCGGATCGTGCAGAGCCAGGTCGACCGGCTGGAAGCGGATATCGATGCATTGAACGCCGGGCTGGCGCCGCTGCGGTCGTTCGTCCTGCCGGGCGGCAAACCGGCTGCGGCTGCGCTGCATCTCGCGCGTACCGTTTCACGGCGGGCCGAACGCCTGATGGTGGAACTTCGAACCATCGAAGGTGAAATCGTCAGCGACGCGGCGATGCGTTATATCAATCGCGTCTCCGATTTCCTGTTCGTTGCCTCACGCGCCGTGAATGACAATGGCGCGCTCGACGTGCTATGGGTGCCCGGGCAGAACCGCTGAGATATTCGGGCCGGGATCGGGGCCCGCAAAGAGGGCTCCGATGTTCATACCGCTGTACGATGCCAACAGCCTGCGGCACATCAAACGGCAATATGTCACGCTGGCAATCATTGCGGTCAACGTGATCGCCTATCTGGTGACGGCGGTGGGCGGCACGGATTTCGCGTTCGCCGCCGCGCTCGGTCTTGGCTATATCCCGTCCGTTTCCAACGATCTGGCGGTGCTGCCGCCGGAACTCGATCTGGTTCCGGAACCGCTCACCTATATCACCTATTCATTCCTGCATGGCGACCTGATGCATCTGGGTGGCAACATGCTGTTTCTGTGGGTGTTCGGCGACAATGTGGAAGATGCGCTGGGGCATTTCCGGTATCTGATTTTCTACCTCGCCTGCGCTGTTGCTGGCGCCTATGTGCATGGTTTCATCGCGCCGGATTCCAATGCTCCCCTCATTGGCGCGTCCGGTTCCATCGCCGGCATCGTCGCTGCCTATCTGATCCTGCATCCAAGGGTTAAGGTCTGGGTGCTGGCCTTTGCGCGCATTCCCATTCGTATCCCCGCCTTCATTCTTCTCGCGCTCTGGATCGGGTTCCAGTTTCTGATGCTGGTGATTGATACGGAGAACCAGATTTCCTGGGCCGCTCATGCGGGCGGTATTCTTGCCGGGGCTGCTCTGGTGTTCATTCTGAAGCGCGGCGATGTCCCCCTTTTCGACCGGCGGCTGGAAAAACCGCGTGCGGTGGAGCTTGAAAAACCGGATGCCGCGCGCCCGCTTGAAACCGAACAACCGCGCTGGGGGCGGCAATAGGACATTTCTGCATATTGACGTGAACGTCAGGCCTCTCTACGGTCCCGCCAACTCCGGCGGCACGCCGCATGAGGGGGAGGAGGAGTGTTCTGAATTTCCCTGCGCATGTCGGCATTCAGCCACCCGGCGGGTCCATCTGCTGGTATCCAGCATCAGAACCGAAGTCCACCATGGAAGGTGATTGCGCATGAAAGTCCTTGTTCCGGTCAAGCGGGTCATCGACGCCAATGTGAAGCCCCGCGTGAAGGCGGATGGCTCGGGTGTCGAGCTGACGAACGTCAAGATGGCGATGAACCCGTTCTGTGAAATAGCGGTCGAAGAAGCGATCCGCATGAAGGAAGCCGGCAAGGTCGAAGAAATCGTCGCCGTGTCGATCGGCCCGGACAAGGCTCAGGAAACGCTGCGTACCGCGCTCGCCATGGGCGCTGACCGCGCCATCCTGGTGAAAACCGACGATGCGGTCGAGCCGCTCGACGTCGCCAAAATCCTCAAGGGCGTGGCCGACGAAGAAAAGCCGGAGATCGTGATCCTCGGCAAGCAGGCGATCGATGACGATTCCAACCAGACCGGCCAGATGCTCGCGGCCCTGCTCGGCTGGAGCCAGGGTACCTTCGCTTCGGATGTACAACTCGCCGACGGCAGGGCCAGGGTCACCCGCGAGGTGGACGGTGGCCTTCAGGTGGTCGAGCTCAAACTGCCGGCCATCGTGACGACGGACCTGCGCCTGAACGAGCCGCGCTACGCTTCTCTGCCAAACATCATGAAGGCCAAGAAGAAACCGCTCGACACCAAGGCACCTGGCGATTACGGCGTCGAGGTCAAAGCACGTCTGAAGGTGCTCAAGACCGAGGAACCGGCTGGCCGCAAGGCAGGCATCAAGGTGGGTTCGGTGGCCGAACTGGTCGACAAGCTCAAAAACGAAGCCGGCGTGCTTTAAGCGGAGAGGGAGAGACAAGATGGCCATTCTTCTGGTTGCCGAACACGACAACGAAACCCTGTCCGACCAGACCGCCAAGGCGCTCGCCGCCGCGAGCCAGATCGGCTCCGATGTGGACGTTCTGGTCGCCGGCAAGGGGGCGAAAGCCGCCGCCGATGCTGCTGCGAAGCTTGCCGGTGTGCGAAAGGTCCTGCTCGCGGAAAGCGATGCGCTTGCGGAACGCCTTGCCGAACCGCTTGCCGATCTCGTGGTATCCCTGGCTGACGGATACGACACCTTCGTCGCCCCTGCGACAACCACGGGCAAGAACGTGATGCCGCGCGTGGCAGCCCTGCTTGACGTCATGCAGGTGTCCGACGTGATCGAGGTTGTCGACGCCAAGACCTTCAAACGTCCGATCTATGCCGGCAATGCGATCCAGACCGTTGAAGCAACGGACAGCAAGCGCGTTGTCACCGTCCGCACGGCCTCCTTCCAGGCGGCGGGCGAGGACGGCTCGGCCGCGGTGGAGAGCGTCGACGCGCCCGCCGATGCCGGCCTCTCGGCATTCGTGGAAAACCGCATCGCTGAAAGCGACCGGCCGGAGCTGACCTCGGCCAGGATCATCATTTCAGGCGGCCGTGCGCTGGGCTCGGAAGAGAAGTTCAACCAGGTCATCCTGCCCGTCGCAGACAAGCTGGGAGCTGCTGTTGGTGCTTCGCGTGCGGCGGTCGACGCGGGCTATGCCCCGAACGACTGGCAGGTGGGTCAGACGGGCAAGGTGGTCGCGCCCGATCTCTACATCGCCTGCGGCATTTCCGGAGCGATCCAGCATCTGGCCGGAATGAAGGACTCCAAGGTGATCGTTGCGATCAACAAGGATGAAGAAGCCCCGATCTTCCAGGTCGCCGATTACGGCCTGGTTGCAGACCTTTTCGACGTGCTTCCGGAGCTCGAAAAGGCGCTTTAAGCCAAACAAGAACACCGGAATCTCAGGCAACAGCCCCGCTTTCGAGCGGGGCTTTTTTTGTTCTCGTTCAAAGGCGGCGGCGCCGGGCGAATGTCGGAGAAGGATTTTAACCGCAGGGGTAGACGCCATTGCGCCGCCCATTTAGTTTGCAGCGCAACAACAGCGACGAAGGATGCACATCGCATCTCACGGGGTTTTCGACATGACAGGAAAGATTGAGAAAGTGGGCGTGATCGGCGCGGGTCAGATGGGCAGCGGGATTGCCCATGTCGCCGCGCTGGCGGGCTATAACGTAAAACTCTACGATCTTTCCGCCGAGCGGATCGAGGCGGGTATTGCGACCATCTCCGGAAATATGGCGCGTCAGGTTTCGTCGGGAAAACTTGAAGACAAGGTTCGACAGGATGCGTTGGCGCGCATTGCACCGGCTACAACCATGGAGGCGCTCGCCGACATGGATCTGGTGATCGAAGCCGCCACCGAGGATGAAACAGTCAAGCGCAAGATCTTTGCGCAGCTCTGTCCGGTACTCAATCCCGAAGCCATTGTCGCCACCAACACCTCGTCGATCTCCATCACGCGCCTTGCCGCACAAACTGATCGGGCCGAGCGTTTCATCGGCATTCACTTCATGAATCCGGTTCCGGTTATGAAGCTGGTGGAACTGGTCCGCGGCATCGCCACGGAGGACGATACGTTCGAGAAGGCGCGCAGCTTTGTTGAAAGCCTCGAAAAGACCATCACGGTTGCCGAAGACTTTCCAGCCTTCATCGTCAACCGCATCCTTTTACCGATGATCAACGAAGCGATCTACACGCTTTATGAGGGCGTCGGCTCCGTGGAAGCCATCGATACGGCGATGAAGCTTGGCGCCAACCATCCCATGGGACCGCTGCAGCTTGCCGATTTCATCGGGCTCGACACCTGCCTTTCGATCATGCAGGTGCTTTATGAGGGGTTGGCGGACTCCAAATACCGTCCATGCCCGCTACTGGTGAAGTATGTCGAGGCCGGATGGCTTGGGCGCAAAACAGGTCGCGGCTTCTACGACTATCGCGGCGAGACGCCCGTCCCGACTCGTTAACACCGGCTCTTACTCAGCGGCCTGCCGCCGCGGTGCTTTACGCCGCGCGGCGGGCTTTTTTGTCTTGTGCTGCGCGGTCGTTGCCGAAATCTCCTCCATGGGGAAGGCGTCGACAGCGATAACCTTCTCGACGGCTTCCCGCGCTTCGCGCAGCTGTGTGAATTCGGCATCGCTGATGAGGTCCATATCGTGGGCCTCCCGGGCGTCGCTGACATGCTTCGCGCGCATCTTCTTTTCAATGGGGGCGGCGTCGACGACAAGCTGGAAAGCGCGTTCCAGATCCTTGAGCGGGTGTACGTCATGCCCCTGCCCGAGATAGAGGTCAGGCGTCAGCCGGTCCCGCTGCCCTGATGGTTTCAGTAGAATTTCGGCAAGCTTTGTGATGAGCCTGTCGGAAGGCGCCGGGTTGGGAACGCCCGCAGGAAAGGCGATCAGGCGCACCAGCCAGGCAGCCGGCCTGGCGGGAAGATTGTCGAGAACACCACGGAAGGCAATGCCGATGCGCGCCTCACCAGCCTGCATGAGGTAATCGACGATTGGTTTGTCCTCAGCGAAACGTCCCTCGCTTTCATAGCGTTTGAGAACGGCCCCCAGCAGATAGAGTTCAGCGAGGATATCGCCCAGCCGTGCCGAGAGCATCTCTCTGCGCTTGAGCGACCCGCCAAGTGTCAGCAATGCGAAGTCCGACAGCAGCGCGAAGGCGGCCGAATGGCGCGAGAGCGTTTTCCAGTGGTGGGGCATTGCCGCACCTTTTGGCGCAGGGCTGAGGAAGCCGCCCGTCCAGCCGCGCAGGAAGGCGCGACCGGCAGTCTTGAAAGCATGGCCGACATGCTTCCAGAAGGTTTCGTCGAAGCGATCGAGCCCTTCATCCCTGTCTTCGTGCGAGAGCGCCAGCAATTCTTCGAGCATATAGGGGTGGGAACGAATGGCACCCTGGCCGAAAATCATCAGATTTCGGGTGAGAATGTTGGCGCCCTCCACGGTGATGCCGACCGGCACCGCCCGATAGGCCGCTCCCATGTAGTTGTTCGGGCCGTCTATGATTGCCTTGCCGCCGTGAATGTCCATGGCATGCTCGACGGAACGGCGCATGCGCTCTGTCGCGTGGTACTTCATGATGGCCGAGATGACTGAGGGTTTGTGGCCCTCGTCCAGCGCCGCAAGTGTCGTGCGCCGTGCAGCGTCGATGAGATAGGCATTGCCGCACAGCTCGGCCAGCGGCTCCTGAATGCCCTCAAACATGCCGATGGGCACGTTGAACTGCGTGCGTACCCGGGCATAGGCGCCGGTGGCGCGCGCGCACATGGCGGCGGATGCGGCCGATTGAGAGGGAAGCGAGATGCTGCGTCCGGCGGCGAGCGCCGTCATCAGCATGGTCCAGCCCTGACCGATCTGTTCCTCACCGCCCAGAATGTGGTCGAGCGGCACGAAGACATCCTCGCCGTAGAGCGGTCCGTTCTGGAAGAAGGTGTACTGTGGAATATGTCGGTCGCCGTGACGGACGCCCTTTGTACTGGTCGGCAGCAGCGCGACGGTGATGCCCAGATCCTCGCCGCGGCCCAGATGATTTTCCGGGTCCTGCATCTTGAAGGCGAGACCCATCACGGTGGCCACGGGCCCGAGCGTGATATAGCGTTTGTGAAAGTTGAGGCGCAGGCCGAGCACCTTCTTGCCCTTCCAGGTGCCGTATTCCACCACGCCGGTGTCTGTCATGGCTGCGGCATCGGAGCCGGCATGAGGGGAGGTGAGCCCGAAGCAGGGGATTTCGCGCCCGTCGGCCAGCCGCGGCAGCCAGTATTTGCGCTGCTCATCGGTGCCGAAATGCATGAGCAGTTCGCCCGGGCCAAGCGAGTTGGGCACCATGACCGTTACGCCGGCGACGATGCTGGCGGAGGAGAGCGTGCGCACCACCTCCGAATGGGCGGTGTTGGAGAAGCCGAGGCCGCCAAATTCTTTCGGGATGATCATGCCGAAGAATTTGTTCCTGCGCATGAAATCCCACACGGCGGGCGAGAGATCGCGGTCCCGCCAGTTGAGCGTCCAGTCCTCGACCATGGCGCAGAGCTCGCGCACCGGACCGTCCATGAAGGCCTGTTCCTCTTCGGAAAGGCGCGCCGGCGGCATGGCCAGAAACTGCTCCCAGTTGGGGTTTCCGGTGAAAAGTTCGCCGTCCCACCACACCGTTCCTGCATCGATCGCCTCCCGTTCCGTCTCCGAAATCGGCGGCATGATCTTGCGGGCCCAGTTGTAGATGGGCTTCGAAACGCGGTCTCGGCGAAAGGTCTTGAAACGCATGGCCGGCCTCCAGTGTTGTGGCAATATATCAGGCTTGCCCCTGTGAGGCGAACGGGCGGCGCAGCCTGATGGTTCCCGTTGCCGGTTCAGCCGCGCAGGCGGTTTCGCAGAATGCGCAGACGATTGCGCATACGGCGTACCAGGCCCAGCTGGGCCGCTGCCTTGCGCACATGGCGATCCGCATCCGGGGTGAGCCCGACCACCATGGTTCCCAATGGGCGGCGTTCGCTCCACAGACGGCTCATGACCGGGTGATCGGGCACCGCGCAGGAGTCCGTCATCACGATGTTGGGATCGTCAAGGTGCGTTTTTGTAACCTCAATCATGAGAAGCGTGCCTGGCGAGTAGGTGGCGAAGCTTTCATCATAGGCCGTTTTCCACGTATAGGCCGTGCCGTTCTCAATGAAGACGATCAGGCAGGCGATGACCGTATCGTCGAGCGTCAGCATGTGGATGCGGCACATGTCGCGTTCACAGAGCCGGTGAACCGCTTCGCGGGCAAAGGCAGCCCGATAGCGGTCGATCGCCATGGCCGAGCGCTCTCGCCCCTTCCAGCCGGACGCCTCGAGAGTGAGAAAGGCCTCGATGCCATGCCGCACCTCATCCGGGTGGCGGGCGATTTTGTACTCGAGATTGCCCAGTTCTCCGAGGCGCCGCTTGAGGCGTCGGAACTCGCGATAGTGATGCGCGCGCAGCGAATCGCGCAGATATGTGTCGCCGTCCAGCACGCTTTCGAGGGTTGGGCGTTCGACCCGGTTGGTGATCTGGAAAGGCAGGTTGCGCGCGTCCACCACCGTGCGCAGGATCGCAGCAAAGGCTCCGTCGAGGCCGACATCCGGGAGGACGAAAACCCCGGGAAGGTCGAGATGCGGACGGGCCAGCATGGCGAAGAAGTCTTCGATCACGCCGGCCGGATCGTCATAGTCGACAAGCGGTGTACCGAGCGGGCCGAACGGGTTGGCCCAGGTGCGCAGAACGGGGACGCTGAAGGGCAGAACCGGGCGCTCGACTGTGAAGGGCACGAGAAGGCGCAAACGGCTGCGGTCCTCCGTTCCGTCACGAATCACGGCAAGCCGGACCTCGCGGTCTTCCAGCCGGGGCATGGCCGGTGCCAGGAACCGGGGATTGAAGAAGATGTTCGTCTCGATCGAGCGCGCTGCCAGATAATCCAGCTCATCCACGAGTTCGAAGCCGGCTGACGCAGGATAGACGGCGAGCTTGCGCTTGTGGTCTTCCGTTGCCATGGAAGCGAGGTGCGTTGCTTCGGGTTCCAGCGTGGCGTTGCGGGGGTTGTCGCCTGCAGGGCCCGATGCGCCGCCGCTTGTCTCTTCAAGGAGAGGGGGGATGCTCAAGGGGTGAGCTCCTTTCGAATGCCCGGGAGAAAGACCAGCATGCGGATACCGAGCTTCTGCCAGGCTGTGAATGAGAGCGTGGCTGCTTCGAACAGAATGGCGATACCCGTGGCGATCGCTGCACCCCACAGGCCGTAGAGCGGTATCAGGATCATGTTGAGCCCGATATTGATGCCAAGTGTTACGGCATAGATGGCGGCGCAGATCTTCTGGTGGCCGCTCATGGTGAGCAGGCTTTCAGCGGGGCCGACGGCGGCGCGGGCGACGACACAGGAAACGAGCAGGAATAGGAGAGGATAGCCGGCGGTAAAACCGCTGCCGAAAAGCATCAGCATCGGTTTGCCGATAACGAGCACGACGACACCCATGGCGAGCGACGGCCAGAATGTCCAGCTGACGGTTTCCGCAGCGAAGGTTGCAAGTCCGGTCCGATCTCCGGCATGCATAAATGCTGAATAGCGCTGTGCAACGCTCGCCTTCACCGCGAAATAGACGAAATGCACCAGTGCCAGCGTCTTCACGGTGGCAAAATAGACGGCCACGTCGGTTGGAGCCATATAGCGGCCGACCATGAGCACGTCCGCATTGGTGAGCAGGAAATAGAAGCTTTCGACGAGGAAAATCGGCAGCGACACACTCACCCAGTGCTTCATCGCAAAGCGGGGCTTGCCGGCGGGCAGGTTTCTGTCGACGCGGGTGGTGATGCTTACGAACTGTATGAGTGTCGTGACGTAGGTTGCAATGATGGCCGTGACGATGGCGGTTTTCGCGTCGGGCGCGTAGCCCGTCAGCACGGCAATCGCCATGAAGAGCAGAATGAGCACGGGGCGTATGAAATAGGCCGGCAGCAGCGCCCAGATAACCCATGCATTGGCGCGCGAAACACCCTGCAGAAGGTCGCTGAGCGCCAGCATCGGCAGGCAGATCAGGCCGAGATAGAAGGGCACGATGTAGTAGGACTCGATCACGGGCTCGAGGAAACGAAGCCCCACAAGACCAGCAAGCATGAAAAGCGTTGACGTGCCAAGCACGAAAAGCCTGCCGGCAATATTCACGCCGCGCAGTTCCGCAGCAGCCCCTTTTGTCCGGTATTCGGGGATGAAGCGTATGATCGCCGTGTGAAAGCCGAGGCAGGAAATGTTGCCGAGGATGATCATCGTCACCCAGACGAGCACATAGATGCCGTATTCGAAACCGCCCATCCAGCGCGCCAGAAGCACCTGGCTGAAGAAGGCGATCACGGCGTTGATGATGCGGATGGCAAAAGCGATGAGCGCGTTGCGGCCGGCCTCTCCGCGTGCATCGCGGGCGCTGAACAGGCTGTCGACCTTTGAAAGCCAAGGGCGCGCGCGCTCGGCGAGCTGCGTCGGCAGCAAGCGATCACCGGTTGCCGTGGCTGAAAAACGCACCACCCCACTCCTCTCAAAACAGCTGCTGCCCGCTTTAACGCAAACTGTTTAAGAATAAAGAAAGGCCCACTCCTAATGCATGTCGCTTTCAAATGAATTCATTTGAAAGACAACGAACATGCATCATTTAAAAGTGTTACAGCGTCCTTTGCGCGTCTTATAAGACGCGCGGCGCTGGAGCCGGCTTTCGAGTGCACAGACGAAAAAAGCCGGGCGTAACCCGGCTTTTGACTGCATTTCCTGTGCAGCTACCTCAGGCGAAAGCGCCGTGGCAGTGCTTGTATTTCTTGCCGGAACCGCAGGGGCACGCCTCATTGCGGCCGACCTTGCCCCAGGTCGCGGGATCGTTCGGGTCGCGTTCCTCAGCAGGTACGACACTGCTTTCGTTGCGTGAAAGGGTCATCGTGTCGCCACCGGCAAATTCGTCCTCACCCGTGGAACCATCAATATGATGGGCCTGCATGTCGGGTGCTTCAGGCGGCGGGGCATCGGCGGCCTCGCGGACCAGTTCGACACGCATGAGCTGCGAAGTGACCACCTGACGCAGATTGCTCAACATGGCCTGAAACAGCTCGAAGGCTTCGGTCTTGTATTCGTTGAGAGGGTCACGCTGGGCGTAACCGCGGAAGCCGACAACCGAGCGCAGATGATCGAGATTGACCAGATGCTCGCGCCACAGATGGTCGAGGGTCTGCAGGAGGATCGACTTCTCGACATAAGTCATGATGTCGGGCCCGAAGCGCTCTGCGCGATCTTTCGCGGCAGCCTCTGTCGCCTCGGTGATACGCTCACGGATGTCGTCCTCGGCAATGCCCTCTTCCTGTGCCCATTCCTCGATGGGCAGATCCAGGTTGAGCGAGGCCTGCACGGCCTCACGGAGCTCTTTGGTCTCCCATTGCTCGGCATAGGCCTTCTCGGGGATATGCCGGGCCACCAGATCGTCGACCGTGTCCTGGCGCATTTCGGCGACGGTCTCGGAGAGATTCTCACCGTCCATGAGCTCGAGGCGCTGCTCGAAGACGACCTTGCGCTGGTCGTTCATCACGTCGTCGAACTTGAGCAGGTTCTTGCGGATGTCGAAGTTGCGCGCCTCGACCTTCTTCTGCGCCTTTTCAAGCGCCTTGTTGATCCAGGGATGGACGATGGCTTCGTCTTCCTTGAGACCAAGTTTCTGCAGCATCCCGTCCATCCGGTCGGAGCCGAAGATGCGCATCAGATCGTCCTGAAGCGACAGGAAGAACTTTGAACGGCCGGGATCGCCCTGACGGCCTGAACGCCCGCGCAACTGATTGTCGATGCGGCGGCTTTCATGGCGTTCCGTCGCCAGAACATAGAGGCCGCCTGCGGCGAGCGCCTGCTCTTTCAGTTTTTTCACATCCTCGCGGATGGCCTGCTCTTTCGCGTCACGCTCCGGGCCGGCTTCCATGTCGCCCAGTTCTTCGGCAATCCGCATGTCCGGGTTGCCGCCGAGCTGGATGTCGGTGCCGCGGCCGGCCATGTTGGTGGCGATGGTGATCGCTCCGGGCTTGCCTGCCTGCGCAACGATGAAGGCCTCGCGCTCGTGATGGCGGGCATTCAGCACTTCGAAATCCTTGACGCCTTCCTGACGCAGGCGTTCGGCGAGAAACTCGGATTTCTCAATCGAGGTCGTGCCGACGAGGATCGGCTGCCCCTTGGCGCTGGCTTCCTTGATTTCCCGTACGATGGCCTTGAATTTCTCTTCGACGGTCCGGTAGACCTCGTCGTCTTCGTCAAGGCGCTGGATCGGCAGGTTTGTCGGGATCTCGATGACTTCGAGGCCGTAAATATTGCCGAACTCCTCCGCTTCCGTCGATGCCGTGCCGGTCATGCCGGCCAGCTTGTCGTACATGCGGAAATAGTTCTGGAAGGTGATCGAGGCGAGCGTCTGGTTTTCCGGCTGGATCGCCACGTTTTCCTTGGCTTCGAGTGACTGGTGGAGGCCTTCGGAGAAGCGGCGGCCGGGCATCATGCGGCCGGTGAACTCGTCAATGATGACGATCTCGCCATTGCGGACGATGTAATCTTTGTCGCGCTGGAACAGCTTGTGGGCCTTAAGCGCATTGTTGAGGTGGTGGACGATGGCGACATTCTCGATGTCGTAAAGCGAATCACCTTTGAACAGGCCGGCTTCGCGCAGCATGTTCTCCATCTTTTCCGTGCCTTCTTCCGTGAAGGTCGCGGTGCGCTGCTTCTCGTCGACTTCGTAATCGTCTTCCACGAGATGCGGAATGAAGGTGTCGATCTTGTTGTAAAGTTCGGAGCGGTCGTCCAGCGGACCGGAAATGATGAGCGGCGTGCGCGCCTCGTCGATAAGGATCGAGTCCACCTCGTCGACGATGGCGAAGGAATGCCCGCGCTGTACCATCTGGTCGCGCTCATACTTCATGTTGTCGCGCAGATAATCGAAGCCAAGCTCGTTGTTGGTGCCGTAAGTGACGTCGCAGGCATAGGCCGCGCGGCGCTCCTCATCCGACATGCCATGCACGATGACGCCCGTCGTCAGGCCGAGAAAGCCATAGAGCCGTGCCATCCATTCGGAGTCGCGCCTGGCCAGGTAATCGTTCACCGTCACCACATGCACGCCCTTGCCGGACAATGCGTTGAGATAGACGGGAAGGGTGGCAACCAGCGTCTTGCCTTCACCGGTCTTCATCTCGGCGATGCAGCCATCATGGAGCACCATGCCGCCGATGAGCTGTACGTCGAAGGGGCGCATGCCCAAAGCACGCTGCGAAGCCTCTCGCGCCACCGCAAAGGCGGGAACAAGAATGTCGTCGAGCGATTTTCCTGCGGCAAGTTCCTTGCGGAACTCTTCGGTTTTTCCGCGCAATGCCTCGTCGGACAGCGCCTTCATTTCGTCTTCGAGCGCGTTGATCGCGGCGACGCGCGGGCGGAAGCCCTTGACGCGGCGATCGTTTGAGGAGCCGAAAACCTTGCGGGCGAGACCGCCGAGACTGACCATCCAGTGGTCCTTTCACTTCCTGACAGACGGCACGCGTGGAGCGGGGTTCAAACCCCGCTCGTGCCGAGCGAGAGCAATTATATAACAATCAGCGCCCGGAAAACGGTTCTGGACGCAGGACATCAGGACAGATAAGAGGGGCCAAGAGTGATGTCAACGCCGCGTTAAACATGCGCTCTTGCGCAAAATTCCGCCATATTCATAGGCGGTTTGGGCAAATTCTGAATCACGAACGGAGAGTTTCATGCTGAAATCGTTTCGCCGTTTCCTGGCCGTTCAGGTTGGGGCCGGTCTGACGCTGGCCGCCGTGGGCTTCATGCCCGCCCACGCTGCCGATGCCGATGTCGTCGCCACCGTCAACGGTATGGAGATCACGGAGGGCGATTTGGCCGTCGCTGGCGAGGAGTATGGTGCACAGTTCGGCAATCTGCCGGAACCGCAGCGCCGCGCCGCGCTGCTCTCGGCATTGATCGAGATTCGGCTTCTGGCTTCGCAGGCTGAAGAAAAGGGCCTCGCGGAAGGCGAGGATTTTGCCAAGCGTCTTGCCTTCCTGCGTCAGCAGGCGCTCCATGCGGCGTTTATCGAAAAAGTGGTGGATGGTGCGGTCTCCGAGGATGAGGTGCGCGCCAGCTATGACAAGCAGATTGCTGATGCCCCTGCCGTAAACGAGGTGCGGGCACGTCACATTCTGGTGAAGACCAAGGAAGAAGCCGAAGCGATCATCAAGCAGCTCGAGGAGGGCGGCAATTTCGAGGAGATCGCCAAGGAGAAATCCACCGATGGTGCTGCCGCCAATGGCGGTGATCTCGGTTATTTCACATCAGGCCAGATGGTGCCGGAGTTCGAAAAGGCCGCCTTCGCGCTCAATCCGGGCGAATATTCCAAGGAGCCGACCGAGACGCAGTTCGGCTTCCATGTGATCAAGGTCGAAGACAAGCGGGCCAAGCAGCCGCCTGCATTCGACGCCGTGAAGGACCGGGTGCGGTCCATACTGGTGCGTGAGAAATATGTCGAGGAAGTTTCTGCCCTCCGCGACGCGGCCGAGGTCGATGTGAAGGACCCGGCGCTCAAGGAGTTCATCGATGGCATTGAGAAGCAGCGCGAAGGCGCGGCTTCGGAGAGCGGTAAGGCCGAAGAGCCAGCCAAATCCGAATAAGATGTCCGACAGCCTGAATGGAAAGCGGCGGGTGCCTGGCGCCCGCCGCTTTCTGTTTTATCCGATGATTGCAGGCAGCCGGGTTCCGCGGTCGTGAGACACTGGTTTCGGCTTGCGTCGGAAAAAAAACTCGGGCAGACCGACAGGCACCAAAAGTCGCAACCTCGGTAAGTCTGGCCAATGTCCGCTGCAATCTCTCCCCTTGCTCCGAAAAAATATCCCTCCATGCCGATTGTGGACGGTGTGCGCATCGCAACGGCTGAGGCAGGCGTGAAATACAGGGGGCGAACCGATCTTCTTGCGATGGTGTTCGATGAAGGTACGACGGTTGCCGGTGTTTTCACCCGCTCCAAATGTCCTTCCGCCCCCGTCGAGTTCTGCCGTGAAAACCTGGCCGGTGGAGCCGCGCGCATTCTCGTCGTGAATTCCGGGAACGCCAATGCCTTTACCGGGAAAAAGGGCCGCGCGACAACGGCTGCCGTCGGCGAGGCCGCAGCCGGGGCGGTTGGCGCGGGCAGGGATACGGTTTTCATGGCATCCACCGGGGTGATCGGAGAACCGCTTCCCGCTGAACGTATCACCGGCTTTCTGGAGGGTATGGCGCGCGATGCGAAGCCCGAGGGCTGGCTGGAGGCGGCCCGAGCCATCATGACCACGGACACTTATCCGAAAGTGGCGACGGCCATTGCCAGCGTCGGCGACGTGGATGTTGTCATTAACGGTATCGCCAAGGGCGCCGGCATGATTGCGCCGGACATGGCGACGATGCTGTCTTTCGTGGCAACCGATGCGCCGATTGCGGCACCCGTTCTGCAGGAACTCCTCTCCAAAGGGACAGGCAAGACCTTCAATGCCGTTACGGTCGACAGCGATACATCCACCAGTGACACGCTTATGATGTTTGCAACGGGCGCTGCGGCCAGGAGGGGCGCGCCGGTGATCACCGATGCCAGAGACCCGAGACTTGCCGGGTTCCGTCGGGCATTGAACCGCATCCTGAAGAACCTCGCCCTGCAGGTGGTGCGTGATGGCGAGGGTGCACGCAAGCAGCTTGAGATCACCGTGACCGGGGCGAAGTCGTCCCGTTCGGCAAAGAAGATTGCACTCTCCATTGCCAATTCACCACTCGTCAAAACGGCCGTGGCGGGCGAGGACGCCAATTGGGGGCGGGTCGTGATGGCCGTGGGGAAGGCGGGTGAGCCGGCAGAACGCGACCTTCTGTCGATCTGGTTCGGCGACATTCGCGTTGCCCATGAGGGCGAGCGTGACCCTGGCTATTCCGAAGAGGCGACATCCGCTTATATGAAAAAGGATGAGATCGCGTTGCGCGTGGATCTTGGTATCGGGCGTGGCAAGGCCACCGTGTGGACCTGCGACCTGACCAAGGAATATGTCGCCATTAATGGCGACTACCGGAGCTAGGGTGTGCCAGGCCAGGTGAGGCAGGACGCAAAAAAAGACTTCGCGATCATCCGCCGCTTTGAAGCGGCGGGGTTGCGCGCGTGGCCGGCAGAGACCGTTGCCTATGACGGCACCTGGGTTCTGCGATTGACGGCGGGCCATCCGGCCAAGCGGCTGAATTCCATCAACCCGCTCGATCCCGGAGACTACCGCAATCTCGAGACGCGGATCGAACGGGCGGCAGAGCAGTTCAGCGCTTATGGGCGGCCGGTAACCTTTCGGCTTTCCCCGCTCGCAGCACCGGAAATCTCCAGTTATCTCGATCAGCGGGGCTGGGCGACGCTTGGGCATTCGCTGGTGATGGCGCTCGATCTGCGCGAGGCGGACCTTGCCGAGGCGATGGATCAGATTCCGCTCAAGGACCGGCGACGCTTCGTCAATGCCACGCTGAAGGTTCACGGTTACGAGGAGCTTCATCGTGCCGGGCTTTCCCGGGTCATTGGTGCGATCCGGCCCGAGACGGGGCTTTTCGTTCTGGAAGAGGGCGAAGAACCGGTTGCGACGGCCATCTGCGTGCATGACAGCGATCTGGCAGGCCTGTTCGAGATCGCGACAAGGCCTTCCTGGCGTGGGAAAGGCTACGGGCGCCGTGTCCTGCTTTCAGCACTCAAATGGGCGCGGTCGCATGGTGCCGAACGGGCCTGGCTGCAGGTTGAGGCCGATAATGCGGTGGCACTGCGTCTCTATCGAGCGCTCGGTTTCCGTGAAATCTATACATATCATTATCGCCAGCCGGGGCCGGCGGGCGAGACGGAGCGCGCCGTATGAACGATCAATCCAAACGGATCCTCCTCGTGGCAGCCTGCGCGCTGGTCGACCCGGACGGACGGGTGCTCCTCGCCAAACGGCCGGAGGGCAAGGCCCTGGCCGGGCTGTGGGAATTTCCCGGCGGCAAGGTGGAGGCCGGTGAAACGCCTGAGAACACGCTTGTTCGTGAACTTCACGAAGAACTGGCGATCGAGACGAAAACGGCCTGTCTCGCACCGCTTACTTTTGCCAGCCACACCTACGAGGATTTTCACCTCCTGATGCCGCTCTATGTCTGCCGCCGCTTCTGGGGCACGCCACGGGCCCAGGAGGGGCAGGGACTGAAATGGGTGAGGCCGCGTGACATGCGCGACTATCCCATGCCGCCGGCGGATGCGCCGCTCATACCCTTCCTGATCGATCTGCTTTGATCTGCCCGCCAGGGTTAATCCTTCGTTTACGCAACAATGCCAATTTGATTGTGGGGACGCGCCGCATTCGCGGCTGGGTTTAACCTTCTGGTGAGGGGCTGTGATGACGTTCGGCGAGACAGGCGACATGGAGCGCGCGGGCTGGACCGTGCGCGCTGGTCATATGGGCATGGGGGCGCTTCGGGTTGCATTGCTGTTTGGCACGGCAGGTGTTGCGCTGGCGCTTGTCCTGACACCGATTGCCGAAAAGCGCACACGCTCAAATGTTGCGCAGATTGGCGCGCCGTTTGGCATAGATCCCATAACGACCGCTTCCACCAAACGCGACAGCCGAAACTATACGATCCGGCGCAGCGTGCTTCAGCCCTCGCGGAACTCCGTGTGTGTCATCCACCAGAGCGGCCGTCACAGCGGAGATTGCTGACAAACCTCCCGGCGGCTCTCAGGGTTTCTTAAGGCTTTCATCCTACGGTCGCACTTCAATCAGGGGAGTCCCGCGGATGGGAAGGCACTTTCTCAAGGACACGTCAGGCGCAACCGCGATCGAGTACGCTTTGATCGCCGGGCTGATTTCGCTGGCCATTATCGTCGGTGCCCGACAGACCGGAAATGAACTCAGGGCATCTTATAACAACGTCGCCGACCAGGTAAGTGCCACCAATCCCTGAGGTCTCCGTGAGCGCTGCGCTTACTTTCTGTTGCTCTTTTCCAGCGCCTCTTTCAGAGACATTTTGGCACTGCCGGGAGCCAGCGGCTTCTGTTGCGATTCGTGCGGTGCCCAGCCCGACATCCACACAATGTTGAAGGTCGCCCTGATCCGGCCGTCGGGATCGGAAAACCGTTCCGCATAGATCTGCGCGGCACGCATGAACAGCGCGCGGGTTGCGGGTCTGCGCGAGCGGGCGGCAAGGGTGCTGGTCGCGCCCATGGAACGCAGATCGCGCATCAGGTCGAACATGGTCGCATAGCGGACGGTGACGGTTTCGAGGTCGGCCACCGGCAGGGCAAAACCCGCACGCTGGAGAAGGCCGCCCACGTCACGGACATCGGCAAAGGGACTGACACGCGGCGCGGCACCCTGGGAGAGCTCCGTCTCGGCCGCCAGAAGGGCTTCCCGCAACTCCTGGAGCGTGCCCGCGCCGGCCATGGCTCCCAGAAACAGTCCATCCGGCTTCAGTGCGCGTCGAATCTGCGAAAGCATTCCCGGAATGTCGTTCACTTCGTGCAGGCTGAGCAGTGAGACGACGAGGTCGAAACTGCCGGGTTCGGCCGGCAACGTCTCGACATCTGCGATTATGCCGTTCTTCTCGAGAAAAGCCGGATCTGCCTCAATGCGGGTGATGTCGTCTGTCTTGCCGCTCGTGCGGATGGCGCGCGCAGCGTCGTCTGTCAGGCAGAACGCAGCGGCGGCACGCTCGAACTGCCGTTCGACGGTCGCCAGCCGGTCTTCGAGGTCGTCCGCGGCCCGCTGCATCAGGAAGCGTGCGCCCGGATCGCCCTGCATCAGGGCCCGTTTCTTGCGCAGAAGGGCGAGTTCGCTGTCGAAGAGCTGTTCCATGCAGGGTCCTCTGTTTGAGGATGCGCCATCGCATAAAATCGCTATGCTGGCAAAGAGCAATGCCTTTTGGGGAAATGGCGGCTTGGGGGAACCTGGTGACTGGCGTCTCGCGATTTTCAGGCGTGATGACGGGTTGGCTGCAGCGTGTGCTGTTTCCGCCAACGTGTCTTGGTTGTTCGAATCTCGTGACTGAACCTGGAACGCTTTGTCCATCCTGCTGGGGGCGGTTGCGGTTTCTGGAGCGGCCATGGTGCCCGGTAATGGGCACGCCGTTCTCCATCGATCTCGGTGAAAACATGCTTTCTGCCGAGGCGATTGCGAACCCGCCGCCGTTTGCGCGGGCACGCTCGGCGGTCGTCTATCAGGGCGTCGCGCGCAGATTGGTGCAGGGGCTGAAATTCCGCGATCGCACGGACCTTGCCCCCTGGATGGCCCGGTGGATGCTGCGCGCCGGAGGCGAACTCATGCCCGAAGGCGATCTGGTCATCCCCGTGCCGCTGCATCGCGCCCGCTTTTTGGCGCGGCGCTTCAACCAGTCGGCGGAACTGGCACGTGCGGTTGCGCGTGGTGGCGGGCTCGATTATGCGCCCGAGGCGCTTGTCCGCGTCAGGCGCACGCGCCAGCAGGTCGGGCTGGGTGCCCGCGAGCGCGAAGCCAATGTGCGCGGGGCTTTTCGTGTGCCTGATGCGTCGCTGCCGCAGATCAAATCACGCAGCATCATTCTGGTGGACGATGTCTACACCACAGGCGCTACGGTTGCCGCGGCAGCGCGTGTTCTGAAACGGGCCGGCGCGCGCCGTGTCGATGTCCTGACCTTCGCGCGCGTTCTGCTGGGGGACTTCCGGGCCGACGATCAAGGCCCTATATAAGCCTGCAAGAAGAGTATGGAGCCGACTATGGCCGATGTGACGATCTATACCCGGATGATGTGTGGTTTCTGCAGTGCTGCGAAGCGCCTGCTCGACAGCAAGGGCGTCTCTTATACAGAGCATGATGCAAGCTTTTCCAATGAGCTGCGCCAGGAGATGATCCAGCGCGCAAACGGCCGCTCTACATTCCCGCAGATTTTCATCGGCGATACCCATGTGGGCGGCTGCGACGAACTGCACGCGCTTGAGCGTGCTGGAAAACTCGACGCGATGCTGACGGAGGCCCGGGCATGAGCAAGCTGGTCGCCGCCGCCCTTCAGATGCGCTCCGGCACGGAGCCGGAGGCGAATGCCGACGCTTTCGAGGCTCTGGTGCGTGAGGCAGCGGGTCAGGGGGCACAGTATGTGCAGAGCCCGGAAATGACCGGCGTTCTGGTGCGTGGCCGCGAAGACCTGGCCTCGCGGATCGCCGGAGGGCGTGGGGCGCTTGTGGTCGACCGGGCGCAGGCGCTTGCGCGGGAACTGTCGATCTTTGTGCATCTCGGCTCCACCGCTGTTGCGCTGGACAATGGCCGTGTGGCGAACCGCGCCTTTCTTTTTGCGCCCGACGGTGAGCTCGTCACCACCTATGACAAGCTCCACATGTTCGATGTGGATCTCGACAATGGCGAGAGCTGGCGCGAATCAGCCACCTACGCGCCCGGTGAACGGGCCGTGGTGGCCGATCTTCCCTTTGGACGGCTTGGCTTCGCCATCTGCTACGATCTGCGTTTCCCGCAGCTCTTCCGCGCGCTCGCAAGGGCAGAAGCCCAGGTGTTGACCGCGCCGGCGGCGTTTACGCGCCAGACCGGTGAAGCGCACTGGCATGTGCTGGTGCGGTCTCGCGCCATTGAAAATGGCGCATTCATGATCAGTGCTGCACAGGGCGGCCTGCATGAGGACGGACGAGAGACCTATGGCCATTCGCTGATCGTCGATCCATGGGGCCGGGTGCTGGCCGAAGTGGACGGGGACGCACCGGGCATTGCCATTGCCGAACTCGATCTCGATCAGGTGGCGGCCGCGCGCGCGAAGATTCCAAATCTGAAAAATGCGCGCGATTTTTCGGTCGCGCGGGTTTCGGGTGGCGCCTCGGCTGAAAGGAAGGCCTCATGATCAGTTTCAATCTGATCTGTGAGCACGACCACGCGTTCGAGGCATGGTTTCGCAACAATGCGGATTTCGATGGTCAGAAGGAGCGCGGTCTCGTTTCATGCCCGCATTGCGGCTCCGGCAACGTGGAAAAGGCTCTGATGGCGCCGGCGGTTTCCACCGGAAAGCGGCGCGAACAGATAGCCCTTGCCATGGGCGAGCAGCAAAAGAAGGCGCTGGCCCAGCTCAAGGAACTTTCAAACAAGGTGCGGGAGAACGCGGACTATGTCGGCGACAGGTTCGCTGAAGAAGCGCGCAAAATCCATTTCGGCGAAACCGAGGCCCGTGGCATTTACGGCGAGGCGACGTCCGAAGAAGCCGCGTCGCTCCTGGAAGACGGCGTCGAGTTCATGCCGCTGCCACTTTTCCCGGAAGAACAGAACTGACGCTGCTCAGGCGACGGGCTTTGTTGCCGCGACCATGTAGTTGACATCCATGTCGCGTGAGCGCTGCCAGCGGTCGCCGATAGGATTGTAAACCACGCCGCTGCGGTCGATGATCTCGATGCCAGCGCTGGCGAGGCCCTTTTCCAGTTCGCTCGGGCGCACGAGCTTCTCATACTGGTGTGTGCCGCGGGGCAGCCATCCAAGCACATATTCAGCGCCAATGATCGCCAGCCCCCAGGCTTTCAGCGTGCGGTTGATCGTGGCGACGAACATAAGGCCACCGGGCTTCAGCATGGCGCCGCACTTGGACAGGAACAGGTCCACGTCGGAAACATGTTCCACCACTTCCATGTTGAGGATGATGTCGAAACGTTCACCGGCGTCGGCCAGGGCTTCCGCTGTCGTGGCGCGATAGTCGATGGAGAGCCCGCTCTGCCCGGCATGAATTTTCGCCACCTCGATGTTGGTTTCGGACGCGTCCGCGCCAACCACATCTGCACCGAGACGCGCCATGGGCTCGCACAAAAGTCCGCCGCCGCAACCGATATCGAGCATGCGCAATCCAGCAAAGGGTTTCGCTGCATGCGGGTCGCGGCCGAAATGGGCGGCCACATGGTCGCGTATATAGGCCAGACGTACGGGATTGAACTTGTGCAGTACACCCATTTTGCCAGCCGGATTCCACCATTCCGTCGCCAGCGCCGAGAAATGCTCGATTTCACGCGTGTCGATCGTCGTTTGCCGTGCCTCGGACATCGAAAACCCCTCGCTGGGTGTTGATCTAGAGCATCGGACCGAAAAGTGGAATCCGGTTTTCGGGCTACTCCGATGCTCCATTCATAGTTTGGATCGTCCTTTGCGCGCCCGGATGGACGCACGGCGATCTAAGCCAGGCCCATGAAGTCGGGGTGCGGAGCCTGATTGTCAAGGCGGGAATTGTCTCGACGGCCCCGGCTGATCCGATGGCATACCTGGAGCGAATGGTTTTCGGGCGTTTTCCTGGCGCTTTAGAAGCGCTCTGTTACCTTGCTTGCAGATAACCGATCTTTTGGGTATGGAGTGCGCGGCGCAGGGCGGGGCTCCGTCGCTGCGTCGTGTTGTGTTCGCCCCTTTCGGGCGGTTGGAATTCCCGAGCAAAGGCACTCCGTTCCCATGGCGCGCATCGTGATGAAGTTCGGCGGAACCTCCGTCGCCGATATCGACCGCATCCATAATGTGGCACGTCACGTCAAACGCGAAACGGATGCAGGGCATGAAGTGGCTGTTGTCGTTTCGGCAATGTCCGGCAAGACCAACGAACTGGTCGGCTGGGCGCAGGCCATGCCAAGGGCCACCGGTGCAGAATCCCCTTTCTTTGATGCCCGCGAATATGACGCCATCGTTGCCTCGGGCGAGCAGGTCACCAGCGGTTTGCTGGCGATTGCCCTTCAGTCCATGGGGGTCGATGCGCGCTCCTGGCAGGGCTGGCAGATTCCGATTCGCACCGACAGCGCGCATGGCGCGGCGCGCATCGAGGATATTGACGGCAGCGAGATCGTCCGTCGCATGGGCACCGGTCAGGTCGCGGTGGTTGCGGGTTTTCAGGGCATCGGTCCCGACAACCGCATCGCCACACTGGGGCGCGGTGGCTCCGACACCAGCGCCGTCGCGGTCGCCGCCGCGGTGAAGGCCGATCGCTGCGACATCTACACCGATGTCGATGGCGTCTATACGACCGATCCGCGCATCGAGCCCAAGGCACGCCGCCTGCCGAAAATTTCGTTTGAAGAAATGCTCGAAATGGCCTCGCTTGGCGCCAAGGTGCTGCAAGTGCGGTCAGTGGAGCTGGCCATGGTGCACAAGGTCAGAACCTTTGTCAGATCGTCTTTCGAGGATCCGGATGCGCCGGGTATGGGTGATCTCGTAAACCCGCCCGGCACGCTCATTTGCGATGAGGATGAAATCGTGGAACAGCAAGTCGTCACCGGCATCGCCTACGCCAAGGACGAGGCGCAGATATCGCTTCGTCGCGTCGCGGATCGTCCCGGCGTGTCTGCCGGCATTTTCGGTCCGCTCGCCGAGGCCAACATCAATGTCGACATGATCGTGCAGAACATCTCGGAAGATGGCTCGCGCACCGACATGACCTTCACCGTGCCTTCGGGCGACCTCGAAAAGGCCGTTTCGGTGCTTGAGAAAGTGCGCGAGACGATCGGCTTCGACGCGATTCAGTCGGAGGCGGGCCTGGTAAAGGTCTCCGTTATCGGCATCGGTATGCGCAGCCATGCCGGCGTTGCCGCGATTGCCTTCAAGGCCCTGGCAGAGAAGGGCATCAATATTCGTGCAATCACCACATCGGAGATCAAGATTTCGATCCTGATCGACGGTCCTTATGCAGAATTGGCCGTCCGCACTTTGCATTCTGTCTACGGTCTCGATAAGCAGTAGAAAACAACAACCCGAAAACCGGCTTCTGCCTGGCTCCTGCAAGTGGCTGGCATTGGCCAAGGGAGAGGGGTTCGATGCGAGATTCTGCCGGCGGCCCGAGAGTGCTGTTAAGGCGATTGCGGGAATTGATGGCCGAGGCGCTCGATCCACAGGAGCGTCTCGACCATATCGTTCGTGAAATCGCCCAGAACATGGTCGCCGAGGTTTGCTCGCTTTATGTGCTGCGTGCCGATTCCATGCTGGAACTTTACGCCACCGAGGGGCTGAACCCCGGTGCGGTTCATCTGGCCCAGCTTCGTCTTGGCCAGGGCCTGGTCGGCACCATTGCGGCCAGTGCACGCCCGCTCAACCTTTCAGACGCTCAGAAGCACCCCGCATTCACCTATCTGCCGGAAACCGGGGAAGAGGTCTATCATTCCTTCCTCGGCGTACCGGTCCTCCGGGCCGGACGCACGCTGGGCGTCCTCGTCGTGCAGAACCGCACCATGCGGCACTACCGCGAAGACGAGATCGAGGCGCTGGAGACGGTGGCAATGGTCATCGCGGAGATGATTGCCACGGGCGATCTGGCAAGGCTTACCCGACCGGGCATCGAGCTCGATCTCAGCCGCCCCGTCAGCATGACGGGGTTGCCCTTCAATGAGGGCGTGGGGCTTGGCCATGTGGTGCTGCATGAGCCGCGTATTGTCGTCACTGCGCTTTTTAACGAAGACAGCGATGATGAGCTGGACCGGCTGGAGACAGCGCTCGATTCGCTCAGGCTCTCCATCGACGATATGCTGTCGCGGCGCGACGTTGCCTTTGAAGGCGAGCACCGTGCGGTTCTTGAAGCCTACCGGATGTTCGCCAATGATCGCGGCTGGGTGCGTCGCCTCAAGGAGGCGATCAACAATGGTCTGACCGCAGAAGCGGCGGTCGAGAAGGTGCAGAGCGACATGCGCGCGCGCATGATGCACATGACCGATCCTTATCTGCGCGAGCGGATGAGCGATTTCGACGATCTCGCCAACCGACTGTTGCGCCAGCTCATGGGGCGGGGGCCCGATGCGCTGGCGGAAATCCTGCCGAAGGACGCAATCATCGTCGCCCGCTCCATGGGGGCGGCAGAACTGCTGGATTATCCCCGCCAGAAACTGCGCGGTCTGGTGCTGGAGGAGGGCGCGCCCACAAGCCATATCGTCATTGTTGCCCGCGCCATCGGCCTTCCGACGGTCGGTCAGGTCAAGGGCGCCGTCTCCATGTCGGAGAATGGCGACGCGATCATCGTCGATGGCGAAGACGGGCAGGTGCACCTGCGACCGCAGGGCGATGTCGAGGAAGCCTATGCCGAGAAGGTGCGTTTCCGCGCCCGGCGTCAAAAACTCTACCAGGAACTCCGCGACCGTCCGACGGAAACAAGAGACGGCGTTCCCGTCGACCTGATGATGAATGCCGGACTGGCCGTCGATCTGCCGCAGCTGGCGCAGTCGGGCGCGGCAGGCATCGGGCTTTTCCGCACCGAACTGCAGTTCATGGTGGCTGCGGCCTTTCCCAGGGTCGAGGCGCAGGAGCGGCTTTATCGGGAAGTGCTGGAAGCGGCCGACGGAAAGCCGGTCACCTTCCGCACCATCGACATCGGTGGCGACAAGGTGCTGCCCTATTTCAAGGGCGCGCAGCACGAGGAAAATCCGGCGCTTGGATGGCGTGCCATCCGCCTGACGCTCGACCGTCCGGGGCTGCTTCGAACGCAGATCAGGGCGCTTTTGAAGGCGTCGGGCGGTCGTGAACTGCGCATGATGCTGCCGATGGTCACCGAAGTCAGCGAAGTGCGCCAGGCGCGCGACATCATCGACCGGGAAGTGCGGCACCTTTCGCGTTTCGGCTATCTCCTGCCGACGCGCCTCAAGCTCGGCGCCATGATCGAGGTGCCGGCTCTGCTCTGGCAGCTTGAGGAACTGATGCAGGCGGTGGACTTCGTCTCCGTCGGTTCCAACGATCTTTTCCAGTTCGTGACCGCGACGGACCGCGGCAACACCCGTATCGCGGAACGTTTCGATCCCCTGAGCGTGCCCTTCCTGCGCATTCTTCGCCAGATCGTGCGTGCCGGCGACCAGTACGGCACGCCCGTGACATTGTGCGGTGAACTGGCAGGACGACCGATCTCAGCGATGGCTCTGCTCGGGGTTGGCTTTCGGTCCATTTCCATGGCGCCGGCAGCCATTGGCCCGGTAAAGGCTATGCTTTGCGAGCTGCCCCTGTCAGACCTTTCAGTCGTGATGGAAGAAGCCCTTGCCAACCACAGCGCATCCACCGATATTCGCGCGCTGCTTCGCGATTTCGCAAACAAGCACTCCATTGCTCTCTAGAACTGACAGGCTTTCCCGTCGATGACCGACTTGCCGCGCGACCGCATGGACCAGGTTCTCAAACGTTTCGAGCTTATCGAAACGCAGATGGCGGCCGGGCCGGAACCCGATGTTTATGTGAAGCTTGCTTCCGAGTATTCCGAGCTGCAGGAGGTTGCCGGCAAGATTCGCGAGCTGCGCCAGGCCGAAGCTGAACTCGATGATCTCAAATCGATGCTTGCCGATCCGGCGACCGACAAGGAAATGCGCGAGCTCGCAGAGGCCGACCTTGAAGACGTCGAGGGACGCATCGAGACACTCGGCGAAGAGATGCAGATCCTGCTCCTGCCGAAGGATGAAGCCGACGACAAGAACGCCATTCTCGAAATCCGTGCGGGCACCGGCGGCGACGAGGCGGCCCTTTTCGCAGGCGATCTGTTCCGCATGTATGAACGCTACGCCGCGGAGAAGGGCTGGCGGGTCGAGGTGGTTTCGGCCAGCGAGGGCGAGGCCGGTGGCTACAAGGAAATCATCGCCACCGTTTCTGGTCGCGGCGTGTTTTCGCGTCTGAAATTCGAATCCGGCGTTCATCGCGTGCAGCGTGTTCCGGCGACGGAAGCGCAGGGGCGCATTCACACGTCCGCCGCCACAGTGGCCGTGCTGCCAGAGGCCGAGGAGATCGATGTCGATATCAAGCCCGACGACATCCGCATCGATACGATGCGCGCTTCGGGTGCGGGCGGACAGCACGTCAACACCACCGATTCGGCGGTGCGCATCACCCATATCCCAACTGGCATTGTCGTGCTGCAGGCGGAGAAGTCTCAGCATCAGAACCGAGCCCGCGCCATGCAGATCCTGCGCGCGCGTCTCTTTGACATGCAGCGCATGAAGGCGGCTGACGAGCGTTCCGAAGCGCGGCGTCTGCAGGTGGGAACGGGCGACCGTTCCGAACGCATTCGCACCTATAATTTCCCGCAGGGGCGCCTTACGGACCATCGCATCAACCTCACTCTCTACAAGCTTGACCGGGTGATCGAAGGCGATCTCGATGAGGTGATCGATGCGCTGATCTCCGATCATCAGGCAAAGCTGCTCGCGGAAACCGGGGCGGATGGCTGACGCGCAGACGCTTGGGGCGCTTCTGGCGTGGGCGCGGGAGCGGCTGGCAAAGGCCGGTATCTGCGAAGCGGCCCTCGACGCGCGTCTTCTGGTCGAACATGTCACGCAAACCACGCGGCTTGACGCCGTATCACGGCCTGAAAGGCCCGTTACCGGTGCTGAGCGCGCTCTGGCAGAGCAGGTGGTCGAGCAGCGCATTGCCGGCAAACCCGTGCATCGCATCATCGGTCACAGGGAGTTCTACGGACTGAATCTGAAGCTCTCCAGGGAAACTCTGGAACCGCGCCCGGACACAGAAACGCTCGTCGACCTCGTTCTGGAAGAAGCGCGCGGGCTCGGCGGCGAGGATCGCCCCTGGCGCATTCTCGATCTGGGAACCGGAACCGGTGCAATCGCCCTTGCCCTGCTCAGCGTTTTGCCTGTGGCGCACGCCGTCGGCGCGGATATTTCCGCTGATGCGCTTGCAACGGCACGCGCCAATGCCGATATGAATGGTTACGGGGCGCGGTTTGAGACGCGCCTGTCCGACTGGTTTGAAAAAATTGACGGACGTTTCGATTTCATCGTCTCGAATCCGCCCTATATTCGGGAAGACGACTGGCACGACCTCGCCATAGAGGTCCGCGGGCATGACCCGCGCCGCGCACTGGTTGCCGGCGAGGACGGTCTGGATGCCTACAGGCGGCTTGCCGCTGAGTGCGCCAATCATCTGGCGGTTGGTGGTACGGTTGCCGTAGAGATCGGACATGACCAAAGGGAGAGTGTGACCGGGCTTTTCACCGAGCAGGGCTTCCGTTTCAAAAAGCTTGGCCGAGACCTCGCCGGGCACGACCGGGTGTTGATTTTTGCTCTGGAAACAGCTCGTGAACGAGGTTGAAAAAAAGCTTGGCTTTGCAAAAGAATGCCGCTAGGTTCCGGCTACCGGATGGGACGAAGCAGACAGCACCGTTATCGATTCGGTTCCCGAGGACCAGCTGTCGTGAAAGGCGTTTACGCCTCTGCTTCATTGTGGGGATTGTCCGGCAACTGATATGAAGCGGAACAGCTATGGCATTGGCGCCCGCGTCAAGCGGAGCGGCGTACAGCCAAGGGGAGATGTGAGACTGCTGGCTTCCCGCCGTCGTCCGCTATCTGAAAGAGTATCGTTTCAAAAAATCTGTCTCGAACAAGCAGTCTCGAAAACCAAGAGAGTCGAATGAGGCCACAACAGCAGAACAGGCGCATGCGCGGTCGCGGCAACAACAACCGCAAGGGCCCAAATCCGTTAGCGCGCAGCTACGAGAGTAATGGCCCGGATGTAAAAATCCGCGGAACCGCACAACAGGTGGCAGATAAATACGCTACGCTGGCGCGCGATGCGCAGAGTTCCGGTGATCGCGTGATGGCCGAGAATTACCTGCAGCATGCGGAACACTACAATCGCATTATCGCTGCAGCCCAGGCCCAGCTTCAGCAACAGCAGCAGACGCGCGAGAACCGCGAGGATTCTGATGTTGACGGTGACGACCAGGACGTCGCGGAGGCAAACGGCGGCAATCAGAAGCCCCAGCGACAGAAACGCGTCGAAGATGGCTCCGGCCCGCAGCCCGAGATCAAGGGTGTGCCGGCAGAGCTGGCGCTGAATGGCGATGAAGGCAATGCGAATGCCGGCAATGGACACGCCGCCGACGGTATGAACGGCAGCGCTGAAGATGAGAAGCCAAAGCCTGCTCGCCGCGGGCGCAAACCCGCCGCTGCAAAGGCAGAGGATGGCGAAGAGGGGCAGGAAGGCGAGAAGCCGGCCAAACGCCCGCGCCGCACCCGTGCTCGCAAGACCGAGGATGCCGAAGGCGGCGACAGCGGCGAAGCTGCGGCCTCGGCTACGGTCTCTGAAGAGATTGTCGCCCAGGGCTGACCATTTTGACATAAAGGACACATCGACGGCGGGACTTCCCCGCCGTTTTCGTTTGATCTCCATCTTGTGCCGATAGGGATATGTTCCCATATCCCAAACAGTTGGGCTTGCCACAGAAGACCGTGATAATCTGATCCGATCACGGTTTATGGGAGCCCGTCGCATTGGTCGTTGCCGGTGCTGCAAAGCAGGCCGGCAGGGAAATGGAGACACTTATGAACTTTGAGAAATATTCGGAGCGGGTGCGCGGTTTCATCCAGGCCGCACAGACTTTCGCACTCACCAGTAACCATCAGCAGTTTACGCCGGAGCATCTGCTCAAGGTGCTTGTCGACGATGAGGAGGGGCTTGCTGCCTCCCTGATCGAAAGGGCCGGCGGTCGCGCCGAAGACGTGCGCCTCGGGGTCGAGGCAGCGCTGAAAGCCATGCCCCAGGTGGAAGGCGGCAATGGCCAGCTCTACATGGCCCAGCCCCTTGCAAAGGTTTTTTCCACTGCCGAGGAACTGGCAAAGAAGGCCGGTGACAGTTTCGTCACCGTTGAGCGCCTTTTGACGGCGCTTGCGGTGGAAAAATCCGCCAAAACCGCAGACATCCTGTCCAGGGCTGGTGTCACGCCGACGGCGCTGAACCAGGCCATCAATGATATTCGCAAGGGCCGCACGGCCGATTCGGCCAGCGCCGAGCAGGGCTATGACGCCCTCAAGAAATATGCGCGCGATCTGACCGCAGATGCCCGCGCCGGCAGGCTCGACCCGGTGATTGGCCGCGACGACGAGATTCGCCGCACGATCCAGGTGCTGTCCCGCCGCACCAAGAACAATCCCGTTCTGATCGGCGAGCCGGGCGTCGGCAAGACGGCCATTGCCGAAGGTCTCGCGCTGCGCATTGTCAACGGTGACGTACCCGAATCGCTGAAGGACAAGCAGTTGATGGCGCTCGATATGGGCGCGCTGATCGCCGGTGCGAAATATCGCGGCGAGTTCGAGGAACGTTTGAAGGCTGTCCTGTCGGAGGTGACGGCCGCCAGCGGCAACATCATCCTGTTCATCGACGAGATGCATACGCTCGTCGGGGCCGGCAAGGCCGATGGCGCCATGGACGCTTCCAACCTTCTGAAGCCGGCCCTTGCGCGCGGTGAGCTTCACTGCGTCGGTGCGACGACGCTCGATGAATACCGCAAGCACGTGGAAAAGGATGCGGCACTGGCACGCCGTTTCCAGCCGGTTTTCGTCAGCGAGCCGACCGTCGAAGATACGGTTTCGATCCTGCGTGGATTGAAGGAGAAGTACGAACAGCACCATAAGGTGCGGGTCTCAGACTCGGCCCTGGTCGCTGCCGCGACACTCTCCAACCGCTATATCACGGACCGGTTTCTGCCCGACAAGGCCATCGACCTGGTGGACGAGGCGGCATCCCGCCTGCGCATGCAGGTGGATTCCAAGCCGGAAGAACTCGATGAAATCGACCGGCGCATCATGCAGCTCAAGATCGAGCGGGAAGCGCTTAAGGCGGAAAAGGACGAAGCGTCCAGGGATCGTCTGGCGAAGCTCGAGAAGGAATTGACCGACCTCGAGGAGGAATCGGCGCGGCTCACCAGCCTGTGGGCGGCCGAGAAGGACAAGCTCGGCCTTGCCGCTGACCTCAAGAAGCAGCTCGACGAGGCCCGCAACGAGCTGGCTATCGCCCAGCGCAAGGGTGAGTTCCAGCGTGCCGGCGAACTGGCCTATGGCCAGATTCCGGAACTGGAAAAGAGGCTCGCCGAGGCAGAGGCCCAGGGTGAAGAAGAAGGCGCCACTGGCATGGTCGAAGAGACCGTGAAGCCCGACCACGTCGCTCATATCGTCTCGCGCTGGACCGGCATTCCGGTCGACAAGATGCTTGAGGGCGAGCGTGAAAAGCTGTTGCGAATGGAGGACGAGCTGGCCAGGCGCGTCGTCGGTCAGGGCGAGGCGGTTCAGGCTGTCTCCAAGGCTGTACGCCGTGCCCGCGCCGGCCTGCAGGACCCGAACCGGCCGATCGGCTCCTTCATGTTCCTCGGCCCGACTGGTGTCGGCAAGACGGAACTGACCAAGGCGCTCGCCAGTTTCCTGTTCGACGACGAGCAGGCCATGGTGCGCATCGACATGTCGGAGTTCATGGAGAAGCACTCGGTGGCCCGGTTGATCGGCGCGCCTCCCGGCTATGTCGGCTATGAGGAAGGGGGCGTTCTGACGGAGGCCGTTCGCCGCCGGCCCTATCAGGTCATTCTTTTCGACGAGATCGAAAAGGCGCATCCGGACGTGTTCAACGTGCTCTTGCAGGTGCTGGATGACGGGCGCCTGACGGATGGTCAGGGCCGCACGGTCGACTTCCGCAACACGCTGATTGTCATGACATCGAATCTCGGTTCCGAGTACCTCGTGAATCTCGGCGAAGGCGATGATGTCGACAAGGTGCGCAGCGAAGTGATGGATGTGGTCAAGGCTTCGTTCCGGCCTGAATTCCTCAACCGGATCGACGAAGTGATCCTCTTCCACCGGTTGCGCCGGCAGGATATGGGCCAGATCGTCGAAATCCAGTTGCAGCGTCTGGAAAGGCTGCTTGCAGACCGCAAGATCACCCTCGATCTCGACGGCGAGGCAATCGACTGGCTGGCGAACAAGGGCTACGACCCCGCCTATGGTGCGCGTCCTCTAAAACGCGTGATCCAGAAAGAGCTTCAGGATCCGCTGGCCGAGAAGATTCTCCAGGGTGAGATCTTCGATGGCTCCACCGTGAAGGTTACGGCGGGTTCCGATCGGCTGAATTTTCGGCCGCGCAAAGCATCTCTTGAAGAGCGGGCGGAACAGGCGGCGTAACGCGACAAAGCCGGGGAGGGCACATGCAGATCGATAGATACAACGCGGTTTGCGGTGCCCTTCCGCACACCACCCATGTTGTTCAATGGGGTGGCTCACATGTCTGGAAAGTGGGCGGCAAGGTATTCGCCATCGGCAGTCAGGCCAGTCAGGGAAACCTTGCCGTCTCCTTTAAGTGTTCAGATATGGCGTTCGACGTGCTCCGGGAGCAGCCGGGTCTGCGTCCCGCACCTTATCTGGCTTCGCGCGGCATGAAGTGGATCCAGCGGCAGACAGGGGAAACGATGGATGATGATGCGCTTGCGGATTATCTGGCTGAAAGCCACCGAATCGTGGCTTCGGGCCTGACCCGAAAGCTCAGGCGGGAACTGGGGCTCGATACGGCCTGAGCCTGCCGCGAAAATGTCACAACTGCCGCCATCTTCACGTCCGGTTCATCTCCTATGGTAAATCATTCGTCAAATGGGCGAATCGCCGGCGGGCGAACAGCCTATCCGTGTGGGATGAGACGAGGGGCGATGAACGTGAAACTGAATTTGCTGACCGCTTTGTGCCTGGTCATGGGGCCTACGGCTGCCTGGGCCGCGATGCCGGAGGTTGAGACACGGCGCAACGGTCAGATATTCCAGTCGGCCAGTGACGTTGCAGGCAACCAGACGGTGCTCAATGCCGAGCCCGCAGAAGCGCCCATAGAACTCGCGCAGAATTACGATTTCGATGTCTACATCGATCAGTACGGCCGCGAAATCATCGTCGATGCCTTTACTGGCGAGGTGGTTGAAATCCGCCCGCCGGCACCAGGCAGCAGGCAATATGAGCGCCGGCCCTCGCGCCCGCGCGAATTCAACGGCCAGGTTTATGATTTTTCCGATCCGCGCGAGGTCGACCGTTATCGGCGCGATCGCGGCAGGGCGCGCAATGCGCCCGACAATCGCTATTCGGATCCCTATGCGAATCGGTCGTATGACGAGTCTCCTCGATACGACGACCGCAATGTTTATCCCGAGGCTCCGAATTATGGGCGCGCGCCGATCGAACGTGCGCCGCTCGACGCGCCAGATCCCCGTGACAGTATGGCGGCTATCCCTGGCGAGGACACCGGCTTCAGGTCCGGATCGGGCAATGCGTCCGGCACCCCGACGCTGCCAAAGGACAGCGCTGTGGTCATGCCGCGCGGTGTCAGCGAGGATGTGACCCGGTTCCAGGTGCTGCTCGATCGTGTCGGTGCCTCACCCGGCGTGATCGATGGCCACACCGGCGACAATGTGAACAAGGCGATCCGGGCCTATCGCGAGATCACGGGGCAAACCCTCAGGACCTACGACAAGGAATGGATTGAGGCGGAGCTGGAGCGCACCGGCGGCCCGGCTTTCAAGGAGTACACCATCACTGCCGAGGACGCCGCGGGGCCTTATGTTGCATCGGTTCCGGCGGATTATGCGCACAAGGCCCAGCTCGACGCGCTGTCCTATACCTCCGTTGTGGAGATGCTGGCAGAGCGTTTCCATATGGACGAAAAGTATCTGACCGCGCTTAACCCGGACGCAAACTTCAATCGGCCGGGGACGATCATCAAGGTGGTCAATGTCGGGAAACCCATGAAGGCGGCTGTCACCCGCATCGTGGCCGACAAGAGCGCGAAACAACTGCGTGCCTATAATGAAGATGGCCAGCTTGTCGCTGCGTATCCCGCGACGATCGGTTCATCCGACACACCCTCGCCAACGGGAACACATACCGTGGCACGGATCGCCCTCAATCCGGAGTACACCTACAATCCAAAAATCAACTTCAAACAGGGCAACAACGACAAGGTCCTGACCATACCGCCTGGTCCCAACGGTCCGGTCGGTTCTGTCTGGATTGCATTGTCCAAGCCGACCTACGGCATTCACGGCACGCCCGATCCTTCCAAGATCGGCAAGACCGCTTCGCATGGCTGCATCCGCCTGACCAACTGGGATGCCGAGGAACTGGCGAAGCGTGTCAAGCCGGGAGTCACCGTAACCTTCGCCGAGTAGGTGAGGCTGACGCAGATTGCGACGGTGCGCCGTCCCGATTGATTGATGAGACCGCGTTTGGCGGCTACGCTCGCTTCCCATGCAGGGACCATGCGAAATAGAGCCGGAGCTCGCCCTTGACGCTGCGGCAGAGCGAACGTTTTGCCCGGCCTCGCGGCGGCATTATGTGCTGCTCGCCGCCATACTGGCATCGGCGCTCGGCTTCATCGACGGATCTGCCGTATCGGTCGCCATGCCGGCGATGCGTGCCGATCTTGGCGCGTCGCTTGCCGATGCGCAGTGGATTTCCAACGCCTACGCACTGGCGCTGGCGGCTCTGATCCTGGTTGGTGGTGGAGCAGGCGATAAATTTGGCCTGCGAAAGACCTTCATCGCGGGCATCGTTCTTTTCATCCTGGCTTCAATGGCGTGCGCCGCCGCTCCGTCGGCCAGCACCCTGATCCTGTCGCGCGGGGTGCAGGGGGTCGGTGCGGCATTCATGGTGCCGGGCAGTCTGGCGATCATCGCCAAGGCCTATCCCAAGGAGGAACGGGGCAGGGCGATTGGAATATGGGCGGCATCTTCCGCCCTGACCACGGCGATCGGCCCGGTTTTCGGCGGTCTGCTCCTGTCGGTCTTCGGTGATGCTGCCTGGCGCGTCATTTTTGCGATCAATCTGCCGCTCGGGGTGCTTGCCGTCGCAATGCTTCTGCGTGTGCCGGCTGATCGGCCGACGGGTGATCGGAAACTGGATGTCGCGGGAGCGGTGCTGGCAACGCTTGCCTTTGGCGCCATGTCCTATGGCCTGACCATGCTCTCCGCTGAAAACGCCGGGAGCGGCGGTGGGTCCGCTGCGGCCTTGCCTCTGATCCTCGGAGGTGCCTTCCTGGTGGGTTTCATTGTCTGGGAGCGGTCGCGCAAGGCGCCGATGATCGATCTGTCGCTGTTTGCCATTGTGCCCTTCTCAGGTGCCAATATTGCGACCTTCGTCCTCTATTTCGCCCTGTCGGGCATCCTCTTCTACCTGCCCATGCTGTTGATTACGGGCTGGGGGCTGGGAGAAGCCACGACGGCCTTTATTTTTCTTCCCCTGTCAGTCGCCATTGCCGGCCTGTCGGGGCCCGTCGGCCGTTTGTCCGACGCTGTCGGGCCTCGCCTGCCGATAACGGCCGGGAGCCTTGTCGTGGCACTGGCTTTTGGCGGGCTGGCGGCGATCTCGGGTGCGGGCATTCACCGGTTCTGGTCGGGGGCATTTCCGATGATGGTGTTGATGGGGCTGGGGATGGCGCTGGTTGTCTCACCCCTCTCCACGGCGGTCATGACCTCGGTGAACGATGAGGATACCGGTGCAGCTTCAGGCATCAACAACGCCATCTCGCGTATTGCGGGCCTGATGGCCGTTGCGGCGATGGGGGCCTTAGCAGCGCATCGCTATGCCAGCGCAGTGGGGCCGGAAAGGGCGCTTGTGCCGGGTTATGGAGAGCCGACCAGTTCGCCGCTGCCCGAAGCGCTGGAGGCGGCCCGTGTCACGGCAAGCGATGCCGCGTTCTCGGGCATTGCCTGGATAATGTGTGCGTTCTGTGTGGCTTCCGCGCTTGTTGCCTGGCTGACCCAGCAATCGAAGTCGGACGAACCGTCAGGCGATGCCGCTGCGGACTGACCCGGCGATCAGCTTCCGCTCGATGCCACCGAAAGCGGAGCATCCTCGTTTTCCTTCAGCAGCTCGTCGATGCGGCTGCGCTCGCGTTCGAAGGCCAGCAGGTCTTCGCCCTTAAGCGCGCGATTGTCAGGCAGCCGCACGCGCATCGGATCAACCTTGGTGCCGTTGACGATCATCTCGTAGTGAAGATGGTTGCCGGTCACCAGACCGGTGGCGCCGACATAGCCGATCACCTGACCCTGGCGAATGCGGGCGCCGGCTGTCACGCCTTTGGCAATCCCGCTCTGGTGGTTGTAGGAGGTCTTGAAACCGTTGTTGTGGCGGATGATGGTCTGCCGGCCATAGCCGCCCGCCCAGCCGGCCTTCTCCACCACACCGTCGCCGGCAGCGATGATCGGTGTGCCGCGGGGGGCGCCCCAGTCGACGCCCGTATGCATCTTGCTATACCCCAGCACCGGGTGCCGGCGCATTCCGAATCCAGATGTGAAACGGCCGTTGGGAACTGGGTTTCTCAACATGAAGCGCTTCGAACTGCGGCCCTCGCTGTCAAAATAATCGACGGTCCCGTCTTCAAACTGAAAGCGATAGAATGTGCGTGTCGTTCCGCCAAAGCTGGCTTTGACGTAAAGCAGTTCGGACTGGTCGGTGGCATTTTTCTCCGCGTCGGGTGCAGAGAAGAACACTTCGAGCCTGTCTGTGGGAGAAAGGCGCGACTGGAAATCGACATCCGCAGACAGAAGCTTCACCAGGCGCTTGGTCATCTCCGGCGTCAGGCCATAGGCGTAGGCGGCGCGGTAGATGCCATCATAGACCCGGGGCAGATCGGCGCGCGGCATGCGGCGCGGCGCGGTCGGGTGGTCGAGAGCAGCAAGAAGAACGGGGTTCATCTCCGGCTCCTCTGCCGGCACGTACTGATCACGATCGTCCAGGGCGATGGTCACGATATGCTTCCTGCCCTCATAGACACTCGTGCGCACGACGCGGCTCTGCTCGCCGCGCATCTCGACGCCCACGCGCAGCAGCGTGCCGGCCTTAAGGTCGGGCGCATTGAGCAGCTTGGTGATCGCTTCGACCATACCGTCTACATCGTTGCCCCTGTAGCCCGACTGGGCAAAGACTTCGGCAATCGCCCGCTCGGTGCGGAAGGGGATCAGGTCCTCCGCGAATTCAGGTGCGGTTTCCCGCGCGGTTCGCGCGGCTATGGAGACGTTCTCGGGTATGACGCGCGCGCTGAAGGCTGCGAGTGCCTGCGTGGAGAATGTGTCACCAAAACGCTGCGGGTCCACATAGTGTAGCGCCGCGACCTGCACGTCACCGTCGGTCAGGATTGCGCCCGTGTTGCGTACGGCAACCTCGACCTCCTCCGTGCTCAGGCTGCGGGCCGAACTGAAGTCGGAGGAGCGAAGCGGAAAATCATGACTTTTGAGGCTGACCTCGCTCTCGACCTTGGCGCCGTAGATAAGGCCGGTTCGTGCGGTGCTTGTCGCCCCGCTTTCAGCGAACACGGCAAGCGGGTCGAAGGGCGGGTAGTCCTTCTCCGTTGGATGATTGGCTGTCAGCGCCATCTTGGCGTGGACGAAGGGCAGCGTTCGGATGACATCGGTGTCGCCGCTTCGCATGACCGTCGAGACTTCCATCATGCGCCTGTCTTCGCCGCGGCTGATCGTATGCGGCGTGACGAGGCGCGCGGTTTTTGCGGCTTCGCCGGCGGGGTCTGCGATCTCGCCGAGAAGGGCGATCTCCGGCGGTGTGGCGAGCTGCTGCCTTCCGTCCAGGGCTGCGGAGAGTGCGACGCCCATGAGCACTGTCGATGTCACGCCGGTCAGAAAAGTGCCGATGAGCCAGCGCGCCGAGATCTCGCGGCGGTCGGGCGGGCCGCTGCGTCCGTCCG
>NZ_JBWKMB010000005.1:212020-220233 GCF_056431025.1 Nitratireductor lacus
ATGGCGTAACGACTTCCCCGCTGTCTCCAGCAGAGACTCAGTGAAATTGAATTCCCCGTGAAGATGCGGGGTTCCTGCGGTTAGACGGAAAGACCCCGTGCACCTTTACTATAGCTTTACACTGGCATTCGTGTCGGCATGTGTAGGATAGGTGGTAGGCTTTGAAGCGTGGGCGCCAGCTCGCGTGGAGCCATCCTTGAAATACCACCCTTATCTACATGGATGTCTAACCGCGGTCCGTTATCCGGATCCGGGACAGTGTATGGTGGGTAGTTTGACTGGGGCGGTCGCCTCCTAAAGAGTAACGGAGGCGCGCGATGGTGGGCTCAGAACGGTCGGAAATCGTTCGCTGAGTGCAATGGCATAAGCCTGCCTGACTGCAAGACTGACAAGTCGAGCAGAGACGAAAGTCGGTCATAGTGATCCGGTGGTCCCGCGTGGAAGGGCCATCGCTCAACGGATAAAAGGTACGCCGGGGATAACAGGCTGATGACCCCCAAGAGTCCATATCGACGGGGTTGTTTGGCACCTCGATGTCGACTCATCGCATCCTGGGGCTGGAGCAGGTCCCAAGGGTATGGCTGTTCGCCATTTAAAGCGGTACGTGAGTTGGGTTCAGAACGTCGTGAGACAGTTCGGTCCCTATCTGCCGTGGGTGTAGGAATATTGACAGGATCTGTCCCTAGTACGAGAGGACCGGGATGGACGTATCTCTGGTGGACCTGTTGTGGCGCCAGCCGCATAGCAGGGTAGCTATATACGGAACGGATAACCGCTGAAGGCATCTAAGCGGGAAACCGACCTGAAAACGAGTATTCCCTGAGAGTCGTGGGAGACCACCACGTTGATAGGCCGGGTGTGGAAGTGCGGCAACGCATGGAGCTTACCGGTACTAATAACTCGATCGGCTTGAATCATTCTCATTGCTTATGCTCATCTCAATTGTTCTTGCGGATGAGCGCGGCGAAAGCCGCTATCCTGCGGACGGCACGCGCAAAAATGCGCGACGGCCGCTTGGCCTTGCGGCTTCGCCCGAAGGCGAACAATCAATGACCGGAAGGTCAACCAGCGAACAGTGAGGCTTGAGGCGCATGTTCTATTCGCCATTCGCTAATCACTATTCGCTTTTACCAGCTTCTCGATTACATGCGTTTCGCCGACCTGGTGGTTATGGCGGGGCGGCTGCACCCGTTCCCTTTCCGAACACGGCCGTGAAACGCCCCAGCGCCGATGGTACTTTGTCTTAAGACACGGGAGAGTAGGTCGCTGCCAGGTCTGCTAAACGCATGAAAATCTTCTCAGAACAAAGCCAAAAACGACAAAGGCCGCAACAAGCGGCCTTTTGTCATGAAAACAGGCAAAAACGCAGAAAAATTGACGCGGGGTGGAGCAGCCCGGTAGCTCGTCAGGCTCATAACCTGAAGGTCGCAGGTTCAAATCCTGCCCCCGCAACCACCGATACCAACAAACCCGTCGCGCTAGCGGCGGGTTTTGTCGTTTTGGAAGCCTTTCCAACAGCTTGCCGTTCCGTCCACGCCAGGATCTGACCCAGTTCGCCGTGAAGCGTCGCGTCGATCTCGCCCCGTTCCGGCCCCGGTGTCAGCACGATCTTCTCGATCAGCATCCGCAAAGCCTCAGCCGCTTCCTGGCGCTCGGCACGGCGATTCAGGGCTTGTGTGAGCTTTGCGACCTTCTTCGCATAGATCGCTGACGCCGTCGGCAGCAGGTCTGGTTTGTCCTCCGGCGCATCCGCCAAGAGTGAGGTCAATTCGGACTTCCGGGTTTCCAGGCCGGTCATCTTCTCCTTCATCGAGGGGTGATACATTCCGTCGGCAATGGCCTCGACAATCTGGGCGATCTGTTTATCGACTTTCGCCAGTTCCACCTGCCAGACATCCGCATTGGAGCGCCGCTCGCGGTTTAGCCGGTTGGTCTCTTCCGCATAGGCGCGCATCGCTTCGGCGGCGATCTCTGGCGCCATCATGCGATCCTTGAGCCCAGAGAGCACACGGCTCTCCAGTTCATCCTGCCGGATGGTTCGGCTGTTGGGGCAGGTTCCCTTGCTGATGTGGTTGGAGCAGGCGAAGCGGCCTGCACCGCGCAGCGAATAGGGACCGCCGCAGCAGCCGCAGAACACCAGGCCGGACAGAAGAGACCGAGCCCGGCGCTTGCCGTTGAGCTGGTTCTTCTTGTGGTGCTTGCGCACCGCCTCAGTGACATTCGCGTATTTATCCGCGATCGCGGCCTGCCGCTCGCGCACCGCTTGCCAAAGCTCATCATCGACGATGCGCAACTCAGGCACCTCGCGGGTGAGCCATTCGCTCTCGGGGTTGAGGCGCGACACGCGCTTTCCGGTCGATGGATCCTTGATGTAGCGTAGCCGGTTCCAGATCAGGCGACCAATATAGAGCTCGTTGTTGATGAGGCCGGTTCCGCGCTTCACATGGCCGCGGATCGTGGTGTCGCCCCATGGTTTGCCGTTTGGTCCGGGAATGCCCTCTTCGTTCAGGGTGCGAGCGATCGTACGCGGGCCCACACCAGAGGCAAATTCCCGGAAGATGCGCCGGACGATGTTCGCCTCCGCTTCGTCGATCTCGCGATCACCGCGGATCGGATCGCCGCGTGCGTCGAGTTGTTTGACGACCTTGTAGCCATAGCAAAGCCCGCCGCCCGATTTGCCCGCCTCGACGCGGCCACGCAGCCCGCGATGCGTCTTCGCGGCCAGGTCCTTGAGGAACAGCGCGTTCATCGTGCCCTTGAGCCCGACATGCAACTCGCTGATCTCGCCTTCCGAGAGGGTGACGATGGGGACGCCGGCGAACTTCAGGTGCTTGTAGAAGGTGGCGACATCGGCCTGGTCGCGGCTGACCCGGTCCAGCGCTTCGGCCAGCACCATGTCGAACTTCCCGGCCTGCGCATCCTGGAGCAGGGACTGGATGCCGGGACGCAGGATCATGCTGGCCCCGGAGATTCCCGCATCCTTGTAGGTCTCGACGATTTTCCACTTCTCCCGCTTCGCCTGTTCCCGGCAAATCCGGAACTGGTCCTCGATCGACGCTTCGCGCTGATTTTCGGAGGAGTAGCGGGCATAGAGCGCGACTCGGGTCATCGGTTAGTCCTTCCAAGCTCCATGGTCAGTGTTGCGGGTAGCGACTCGCTACTTTTGTTCGGGGAGGGCTGATGTCTCCCCATCTTTCTGATGGCCTTCTGCCGCCGCTCGCAGTTCATCATACTGCGCCGCCGACAGCAGCACGAACTCCCGTCGACCATGGCGTGTGATCTCCACGGGCTCGCGGTGGGACTCGTTCAGATATTCTCCGAACTTGCGCTGAAATTCGAGTGATGTTGCCGTCGGCATGGCAGACTCCGAGAAGGTATATCTGCCCAATTATACGTGTTATACGTATAAAAGCAAAGGGTTTTGACGTCAGAAGCGTTCTGCCTTGCGTTCCGCCGCGAGTTTCCGTTCGAACTGTTCGCGGGCAATCTGGCGACCGATCAGGCGGGCAAGTGAGCGGAGGGCGGTGTCGGTGCGCGTGGAATCATTCTGGTCCGTTTCCGGTCCAGTCGAGGGCGTGACCTCGGTGTTGTTCCTCTTACGCTTGACTGCCATTGGCTCCAAAAAACCCGTGCCCGGAAGGGGCTTGGGAAGATGGAAGCGTAAAGCCTCGCAACGGGAAAGACGTCCGGCTCTGCTGTGCGGTGAATAGGATGCCCTGGCGTAGAAAAAGGAGGGGCAGGCAGCAGCAGGAAGGGTGCTGGGCGAAGTCAAGCGTGTCAATCTACCCCGGTCGAGTTCGAATCCCTCATGCCCCGCCTCGTCGATTACTAAAACGTCGTGGGCGGTGAGCAGGTCGCGGCCGTTCTGCCAGCCATGTTCCATGCTGGCGATGGTACGGGACGCGATGCCTGATCCGCTTTCCAAATTCTCGGCGGCGATGCCAGACAGCGCCACGCCGCGAACCTCGTAGCCTGCCGCTTCCCATGCCTCGCGGGCAACACCCTGCATCGCGCTCTTTCCCGTTCCGGCATAACCTACGACGATGCCGAGATCGCGCCCGTCCGTGACATGCGCAAGCGCGTCGGCCTGCTCGCCGGACAGGACAAGTCCGCGCTGTTCGGCGCGAGCCAAAGCGGCTTCACGGTCCCTGTCGCTGACCTCGTGCAATTCCTTGCCGGCCATTATTTCGGCGGCGCGGTGCAGGCGCTGTTCTGGTTCTAAGGGAGCAGGGTCGGCAACCTGCGACGAGGTTAGGCGCAACGGGCGCGTAGCAACATGCGCGATTGGCAGAAAGAGCGCCGGAGACGGACTCGAACGCTCATTGAGTTGGGCGGTCTCGTCGTCACGGCCGGCATCGTGGAACTCACTGGCGATGATCGCGCCATGATTTATGGCGCGCTGCTCTGGATGGCCGAAAAGCTCAACAGCGAGGACAGCGAACGCGCGCGAAAGCTGTGGGCCGAAAAGGGGAAGGAAGCGTTTGCAGGGGAACAATCAGCAGACGCGCATGACAGGACTCAACCGCATATGAAGCGGGCGTGACCGATGGCGGGCTGCGCCGGAGACATCAAACATCGGAGCGTCGCCCGCCACGCGCGGCAACGCCGCGCAAATGGCTGATACTCCATAGGCTTTGGCCGCAAACCGTGTTGCTAGTTTCGGACAGTCGCCTCAAGATACTGATTATCAAGCAACTGGATGCTTGAGGGGCGAAGGTCACGGTCGCTGCTGGCCATCTCTGCGCACGGATTAGGCACCTGCTATCGGAACAGCGACGTTGTTCCACTTCCCTCTACCGTTGTCCGAGGGGATGTGCGGAGCAACCTCGGCAACGGTACGAATGTGAAGAACCGGAGGTTCTTTGTTCATGTCCCAGACATGAAAGATGTAGGCTTCGCCGGTTTGCTCTGCCTTGTTCCACTCGTTGCGCGTTAAGATGAAACGAAGGGGCGAAACCGTGGTCGATTTTACCTCGATCATCCGGTTCTGAAGACCCGTCTCGCCTTGGTCATACGATAGAACATCATAACCCGCGTAGTTGTCATCGAAGCCAGGCCATTCCGGTTCCTTGTCGATTCCAATCGCATTCAGCCGTCCCCGCTCATGATCGAGCGTCAATATCTCTGCAACGCGGCCTTGCTCCATCTTCTCCTGGTCGGACATGAGGCGCGCATACCCCGAAACAGCATCCCACCACGTCACGACCTGATGGGGCGTGGGATCTTCCATGAGACCAGCCGCCGCGAAGACATCCTGGTCGTTGGTATCTAGCGTTCGAACGAAACGCTTGCGCCCGCTACGCATGGCCTTTGACCAGATCGGCTGATGCTTAATCAGCACTGCCTTGATGCAGCTCTGATAGAAAGCATATCTGTGTCATGTCCAGATCGTGGATGAGACGTTCTAGACGACCGACCCAGCGCGCCACGTGCGACTGCGGGTCTTTGCGCGCTTCGAGAACCATATCCTCGAAAACACCAAACCCGAGCACCGAAAAATGGCGGGTGCCCCCCTTGTCTTCCTCGAGCATCATATCGCCGATCGCGACCTGCCAGTCGCGATAGATATAGGCTTCCTTGATGCCGAAGGTGACCGTGCTCTGCTTAGCGGTCGCCGCGACGAGATCGGCCGGAATGTCGACGCCGACTCCCCTCTGGATGATCGCGGCGCACCGCACCGCCAGTTCGACTTGGTCCGCGTCGGACAGGTCACTTGCGCTGAGCGCTTTCTTCATGGCGAGAAAACCCGCACGCTCGCCATCAATCAGGCTAGCAATATGGCCCCTCTGCTGAGGGACGATCGCAGAGACGCGCCACAGATTGGACAACTCGTCGAGCCGCTGCAGCTCGACATGAGTTCCATCCGCCAGCGCTTTTTCGAACGCGTCGATGGCCCGCATTTCAACCGAGGCGGATGCCTGTTGCGGATCGAGATAGCTGCGCTCGCGCCGGATCGCGCGGATCCAGCCCAAGACGGCAGCGATCCGATACAGCGTGCTGATCCGTTTATCGTCGAGGAAGGGAGTGTTGGGGGCGTCGGCGAGCAGATAGCGGGCTTGCTTCTGCTCGACGATCTCCTTGAGCCGATGCCTTAGGCTCGACACCGCGTCCTTAAGAGGATCCGAATAGAGGCGCACTAGGTCCTGATGCTGCTTGTCCGCGGCTTTTTTCCTGTCGGCAAGCTCTTGAGTGCGCTTCTGCCGCACCAGATAGATTGCCGTGACGATGTCGCGAGCGATCAAGCCGACGATTACGCCGGCAAGTGTGAGTAAGGCCGCGACGACCTGCGGTGACATCCATAATCCAGATTCGGTTGTCACGGCAGCCGCCGCAGTAGAATTTCCAATCGCCAAGTTCACGTTCGCGTCGTCCCCCCAATAATCGCGCGATAGTCCAGCATGGCGGACAGCGCCGCAACCGCAAACACTGTTGTGGATAAAACGCAGCTCAGCAATGGTTGAAGAGTATCCAGCTCCATCGTCGGATCAGCAGGAAGTGCAACTTGAAATAATGTCCGGCTTCGGGCTGTACGCTTAGCACTTCGAACGGCGAGAATGAAGGCGCGTTGCCGTCGGAGTGGAGCGGCCAACTGAATGCTCGTTTTCCTAGATTTGCCGCCCAAAAACCGTCGGGCCGGAATCCACCCCGATCCGGCCATTCGGAAAATGGCCAAAACCGCTAATGAAACTGCGCCAGTTAGCACTGGAAGTCGCATCGTGCGGCTGAGAGGGGCTATAGCGTCGATGTCGTGTTCCTCATCATCGGGCACGGCTCTCCGGTGATCGCCGCTCCACATGCCGGGGCATGCGGGATAGCGATGAGAACTATATCTACTCCATTGCCCTCTATAGCCCTCCCAAATAGGGAACAAGGGGACGGAAGAGCTGGCTGACAGCTATCAGACGTCCGCTTCGCGCCCCCAAATCGGTCATTCAGATGACCTCTTCTGTCTTGCTAAAGTTGTCGTTCGTTCCTAACGTCTGATGGGCGCAAGCTCATACTAGGGAGTGGAACTTTCTATCTTCCCAGGTTTCCAAATTTCGTTTGGACAAAGCAATCTCTGCAACCTATCGTTTCATAGACATGCCCTAGTCTAGCTAACTTGATTTGAGAGTAGACTGAAGTTTTATGCGCCTACTTGTTTCAGCCGACATTCACTTAGGTTCGCCGATCCGTTCGGCCGCGATGCGCAACCCGGAACTGGGCGACCGACTGAAACAGGCAAGCCGCGATGCGTTCGTTCGGATTGTCGACCTTGCTATCTCGGAAAACGTCGATGCGCTGGTTATCGCTGGCGACATCTTTGACAACGACCAGCCGGATCTGAAGTCCAGGGCTTTTCTGATCTCGCAGCTGTCACGAGCCGCTGACGCCGATATTCCCACAGTCTTGATCCGTGGCAACCACGATGCACTTCTCGATCACCGTGCCCACGGAGATCTTGGCCCGAATATCCATCTGCTGCACAAAGAGGAACCAAGTGTGGAAATCGCTGGCGTATGGTTCCACGGACTGTCGTTCGACACAGCGCACGTTTCAAAAAGCTTCCTGCCCGACTATCCCGCACCGGTGGTAGGGCAGAAAAACGTCGGGCTGATGCACACTTCCCTCGACGGCTCGCCCGGGCATGACCCATATGCTCCCTGCTCCGAGCAGGACCTTATAGCTCACGGCTTCGACCTCTGGTGCCTCGGACATATCCATGCGCCATTCGAACGCACATCTGGCCCGGTTCTCGCTGTGATGCCGGGTATTCCACAGCCACGCCATTTCGGGGAACGCACGGGCGGCACCGTCGCGATTGTCGAGCTTGGTGACGGCACACCTGAATTCGTGAGGCATCGGGTCGGGCTCCTGAGATTCACCGAATGCGCGCTGGATCTGACCGATTGTTCCGATGCTCAGGAAACCCTGAGGTTACTTCGGGTCGAGCTTGAAGGCATACGAGATCCCGAACACCACACTGCGGTCCGCCTGCAGGTGACCACAGGCCATCATACGGCTGAGATGCTGATGGCCTTTACGAACGAAGTGCTTGAAAACATCGATCGTGTGTTTGTCGATAAGATCAAAGTGACTGCCCCAAGGCAGCAGGTCGACTCGAAGGCGGATGACCTAGTCGGCCGTGAAGAATCCGGAGGCTTCTGAATTCCCACAGGAATTCGTGGTTTCAAAGCTCTACGGTTTGCAGGAAACGTGTGGCTTGTGGGTTG
>NZ_JBWKMB010000006.1:0-1865 GCF_056431025.1 Nitratireductor lacus
ACGGGTGGTCGGGGTCCACATGAGAATCTCCAGGAAGGTCGCAATTCCTTGGAATCACGTGAACCTCGGCCCCTCAACTCCTTTCGAAACAGCCTCTTAACTGTGATCGGACAGCGAGCCTGTCGCTCTGGAGGTGCCAAAAGGAGCGATTATACGGAAATATATATCATGTTATGATTATAGGTTAACCAAACGGAAATTTTCAGCCGGGATCAATATCCCCATATATCAGTCAACTATACATCGTATTGCGCCGACTAAACTTGCGTGGCTCGCTTCCCGGGAATTCTGTTTCCGGGGGTTATCATGGCCAGCCAAGATCGCACGAACACCACCGACGACCGCACGATCGCTACCGAGCAATCTGCCGACGATCGGCTCAATCAACTCGAGCAGACCGCACTTCAGGTCGCGCAGAATGAGAGCGCGGGCGAGCCGGTCCCGGTCGATCCTGCCGCTGGCCAGCCCGCCGAAACGTCCGCTGCTCCGGACGTTCCCGAAACGGTAACACCGGACGCGGACAACATTGTCCGCCTTCCCGAAGGCGTTTCCATCGATGAGATCAAACTCGATGGCGATAACCTGGTTCTGGTTCAGCCCGATGGTTCGAGCATCACCATCCTCAATGCTGCGCTCAGGATTCCCACCTTCCTGATCGGTGACGTGGAGATTCCCGAGCTCGCGCTGACAGCGGCTCTGCAGGCCAATGGCATCGATGTTGCTGCCGGTCCCGACGGCGCACTGACGGTCGTCTCTGCCACGTCGCAGAGCGGCGGCGGCAATTTCACCACGCCCAATGCGGGTATCGGCGATGCCGGTCCGGTAATCGATCTCCTTCCACCCACGGCCCTGCAGTTCGGTGCGCTGGAGCGGCGCGAACTTTTTCCGACGCTGCGTGAAGATCGGGAAAACGACTTCCCCGAGCTCAGCATTGTGAGCATCGGTATGCCGCCTGGCGAAGTGAATGAAAGCGCACTCGCGTCCGGCTCCGGCGGGGGCACCACGACGACCGCGGGCAATATCCTTGTCGATCCCGGCAATGACGGTCTTGCATCGCTTGTTGTTACGAACGCCAGTGGCCTGAGCGTGGACGTGACCAATGGCGGTCGTGTCGAAGGTGCCTATGGTACGCTGTTTGTCACGCCGAACGGCGACGGCACATACCGCTTTGAATACGTGCTGTCCAAAAACACGACCGACCACGATCAGCCGGGGAAAACAGGCGGCGACGACGTCGTCAGGGACGTCTTCAAATTCGTCGTGACCGATGGCAATGGTGACACCGCGACCGATAATCTGACGATTACCATCACCGATGATGGCCCGATCGCGGTTGACGATACGGACACCATCGCTGCCGGTGCCTTCGGCCCCGTAGCGGGCAATCTGAACACGGATTCAGAAGCCAATGGCGACAATGGCGCTGATACACCCGGTGCGGATGGCGCATTGGTGTCCTCGGTCATCGCAACCTCAGCCGAAGGACCGGCAACCGCTGTCGGAACCGGTACGGTGGTTGAGGGTCTTTACGGCGTTCTGACGATCTCTTCGAATGGCTCGTACAGCTATGTGCGCAATCCCGGCACGGCGGGTGGCGTCCAGGATGTGTTCACCTACACGCTGAAGGATGGCGACGGTGACACCGACACGGCGACGCTGACGATAGACATCGGCGACGCGTCGGTCGAAATCCGCACGCCGGGTGTCGAGGAAGATGGTACCATCGTTTTCGAGCGGGGCCTTGCCGAGCGCGGCGCCGAGCCTGCCGGTTCGGGCGAGAGCGCGGATGGCGACGGCACGGACAATGACGACCCGTCGGAGGCGACGTCGGGCACGGTGACGTTCACGGCGCCGGATGGCGTCCA
>NZ_JBWKMB010000006.1:1963-197253 GCF_056431025.1 Nitratireductor lacus
GGGCAATGTGATCACGGATGCTGAGGGCGATGGCGGGGCCGACACGGTCGGTGCGGACGATGCCTCTGTCGTCGGCGTTGCCGTCGGCAACACGGGTGCGGATCTGGACAATGTGGCCACGGTCGGCGCGGTGATCCAGGGCACCTATGGCAAGCTGACGCTGAACGCGGACGGCTCCTACAGCTACACCCGCGATGCCGGCACGGCCGGCGGCGTGTCGGATGTGTTCACCTACACGCTGAAGGATGGCGACGGCGACCTCGCGCACACGACGCTGACGATCGACATCGGCAATGCGCCGCCCGAGATCAGCAACCTTACGCCGAAGGCGGATGGTGGCGATGTGGTGGTTGACGAGGACGATCTTGCGGCGGGCCGCGGCGGCGGCAAGCCGGCCGGTTCGGATGGCAGCGAGAGCACCACGCAGTCGGGCACGTTCACGATCAGCTCGCCCGATGGGATCGCGTCGCTGACGATCGGCGGCCAGAGCTTCATCACCAATGGCGTGTTCACGGCGGGTTCGGTGACAACCGGCCTCGGCAACACGCTCAATGTGACGGGCTATGACGCTGGCACGGGCGTTGTGAGCTACAGCTACACGCTTGTCGACAACGAGACGCATGGCGCGGGCGCAGGCGAGAACGACCTGTTCGAGGATTTTGCGGTTGTGCTGACCGATCAGGACGGCCAGAGCGCCAATGATGTCCTGTCGGTGAAGATCGTCGATGACGTCCCCGAGGCCATGGCCGACACGGACAGCACCATCGAAGGCGGCATCGCGGACGGCAATGTCCTGACAGGCTCGGGCGGTTCGGACGCGAATGCGACGGATGGTGTCGCCGACATTCAGGGTGCGGACGGCGCGACGGTAACGTCCATCGTGGCCACCACGGCGGGCGGCAGCGCAACGAATGTGGGCACCAACACCGTGATCAACGGCCAGTACGGCACGCTTACGATCTCCTCCGACGGCTCCTACAGCTACCAGTCCACGCCGGGCGCTGTTGCGAGCGGTACCGTTCAGGACGTCTTCACTTACACGATCACCGATGCCGACGGCGATCCGTCGACAACGACGCTGACGATCAATGTCAACGACAGTGGTCTGGCGACGCCCGACTACACGGTCACGGTGAATGAAGCGGCGCTGGATCTCAACAAGGACGGTGACGATCTTGTCCCGGGAACGGTGACGGGCTCGCTGCCGGGCTCCACGGACGAGACCTCAGGCGGCACGGCCTCGGCGACCGGTGGCACCGGGCCTTACACCTACGCCCTGCAGACCGGCGGCAATGCGGTGACGGCAGGCACCTATGGTTCGATCCAGGTCAACAGCGACGGCACCTATACCTACACGCTGAGTTCGAACTATCTGAACGCGACCGCTGACGACGGGGTTCAGACCATCAGCGGAGCAGAAAGCTTCACCTATGTTGCCACTGATGCATTCGGCAACACCACGACCGGGACGATCTCCATCGACATCATCGACGATGTGCCGAAGGCCGAGGCTGCAGCTGGCGAGACAGCATCGGTTGTGCTCGATGAATCCGATGGCAGCGGCTCTGGCACGGACGGGATCAACCCCGGTCAGATTCAGGCGGGTGTCATCCAGAGCCTGTTCGCCACTCCGGATTTCGGGGCAGATGGCGCCGGCTCCGTGGCCTATTCGCTCTCCGCGACCGACAATGCGCTGACCGGCCTTTGGCTGACAGGCCAGTCGGGTGCGGCGAACGAGATCAGGCTCGTGAAGGTCTCCGACACCGTCTACGAAGGTCGCGCCGGCGGGGCCGGTGGCACGCTCGCCTTCACGATCTCCATCAATGGCTCGACGGGCGCGGTCACGGTGACGCAGCACGAGACGCTCGAACACACTGTCGATGGCGGCCCGGGTGCTGCGCACGACGATGCGCTCTTCCTCGGTGGTGCAGCAGCCATTTCCGTTGTCCAGACGGTGACGGATGCCGATGGCGACACGGCCACGGCGACAAGCGCCAGTGCGCTTTCGATCCGGTTCGATGACGATGGGCCGACGGTTATCGTCCCCGAAGATGCGGTTCTGAGCAACTCGGCCGGGACACCACAGGTCTTCGACCTGGATTTGGACGGGTCGGTCATCGACAATTACGGGGCCGATGGTGCTGGCACGGTGCGGTTCACGGTCACCGAGGGGCAGGACAGTGGCTTGACCTCAGGGGGGCAGCCCATCACCTACCATCTCTCGGGAGACGGGACGGTTCTGACCGGCAAGATCGGCGGCGCCGGCGGAACCACCGTTTTCACGGTCACGCTTGACCCGGCAAACGGCACCTACTCGGTCGATATGGATGGAACCGTCGACGCGTTCACGCAGGTCGACTTCGATCCGGGAATCTACGATTTCGTGGGCGGGAACGATCCATGGGCGGGATTCGTGCCCAATGGTCAGGATGGAAACGCACCGGGCGGTTCGCCTGTCGACGACAATTCCCGCGACCTGTTGCTGACACCGATCGGCGCCAGTGGCAAATCGATCAATGGCAATGCCATATCGGCTGGCGTTGGTGGCGGTGGCAGTGGCCAGAATATAGGCACCGGGGAGGGGATTCGACTGGACTTTGTTCACGACCTGACCGGCAACCCGGCAGGTACGCCAGCGAATTATCAGGGGAACCCCGCCCAGCGGGATCACCTCTTCGACGGTCACTATACGGTGAACGGTGCCGCGGTGAGCTTTGGGGATGGTTCGACGAACACCACCATCCGGCTGAGCGCGTTCGACGACCCTGATGGGAACACGGTGGTCGGAGACGGGATTCGCGACAGCATTACCACTATCGTGATCGCCTATGACGGTGAAAACCAGGTCGTTTCATACGATCCTCTTGCAACCTATCCGACCACGGTAAGCGTCGGCAGCCCGGGCGGTTTGCCAGATCGCAGCTACACTGTCGATTTCGTTTTGGTGGGGGGCGCCCGGGTGGCCCATGTCACGGGCATACTCGACAAGCAGGTAACCATCACAAGTTTCACTGCCGATGGCTACAACAGTCTCGAACTGCTCTACATCTCGGGCGACGACTTCGCTCTGACCGGTTTCGGCACTTCAGTGGTCAGCACAGATCCGGTGGATTTCACCCTGCCGATAGAGATTGTTGACGGCGATGGCGACACCGCGCCAGCAGAAATCGACGTGACGCTTCAGCCGGATCCCGGCCCGGCCGTCAATGCGTTCAGCGCCGAGGTCAATGAAGCCGGTCTTGCAGGTGGGTCGGAAGAAGGCACGGCAAATACGATGGATGCGGGCACGCTAAGCGTTGCGCTGGCATCCGGCGATACGCTCGATGCTCTCGAGGTCAGCGATGCCGATGGCAACTGGGTCGACGTCACAGGCGGCGGCACAGTGCAAGGCAAGTTCGGCGTGCTGACGGTCACGGCTGATGGCAGCGGTAATTATTCAAGCTCGTATCAGTTGAACCAGAACTCGCTCGATCACAATGTGCACCCTGGCAAGGGCACGCCCGAAGGCGTGGCTGAGCGCTTCAATGTTCGCGCCAGGGACAATGACGGCGATTATTCGTCCGTAGATACGCTGAAGGTCGACGTGCTCGACGATGCACCCGAGGCCATTGCGGACAACGCAAGCCTGACGCTTGGAACAGAGAATTTCAACATCGCCTTCGTTCTCGATTTCAGCGGCAGTGTGGACAATAGCGAACTGGATGCAATGCTCGACGCAGTGAAGGCAGCCGGCCAGTCCTTCTTCGATGGAACCTCGGGCAATGTGCAGATCGAGCTGATTGCCTTCTCATCAAGCGCCAGTGCCGCGGGGCCATTCACCGACTATGCGTCTTTCGCGGCGCAGATCGATGCCTGGAACCCGACAGAAGGCGGTTCTCGCCCCTACAATGGCGGCACCGACTTCACGGCGGCCATCGAAGAAACCATGGATGCCTACACACCTCTTTCGGATCACAACAATCAGGTCTTCTTCCTGAGTGATGGCAATCCGAACGAACAGATCGGGGCTGGCGGCCACTCCCTCTACGGCAGCACGCAGACTGCCTGGAACAACTTCGTCCAGAACAACGACGTGACCGTGCAGACGGTCGGCATCGGCAACAACATCGATGTCGAACAGCTGCAGGATGTCGATGAGGCCGATGGCAGCAACGTGGTCGTGTCGGTTTCGAACTTCGACGAGCTGGTCACCGCCTTGCTCGATCTCACCAATCAGGTGGATGTCTCCGGTAATGTTCTGCTCGGCGATGACAATGCCGCCGGTGGTGGCGACGACGACATCCTTGGTGCGGATGGGGGCCGTATTCTGTCCATCACGGTTGACGGGGTCACCTACACTTATGAGGATGGTCCCGACAAGATATTCAACGATGGCGGCCAGCCCGTCATCAGTGGAGCAAGCCTTGTTGTGGACGGTGCGCTCGGCGGTGAACTTACATTCAACTTCGCGACCGGCGCGTGGAACTATCAGGCCGATGGCGGCACCACGCCCGGAACCGAGAACTTCGACTATGTTCTGGTCGACAACGACGGGGACACCAATGGCGCATCGTTGACGATTGACATTCTGCCGCCTCCGGGCGCAACGGATGACGTGGTGCTGACAAACATCACAGATTACTCGGCAATCGATATCCCGACGGCAGCCCTGCTGCACAATGACCCGGCTCCGGCTCCGACGAGCCCGCTCAGTGTCGACGGGGCTAGCAATCCGCAGAATGGCGGTGTGAGTCTGGCCGGCGATGTCACCTTCACGCCGTCCGGCACGCCGGTTGAGTTCGTGGACGAGGACTTCAGCAGTGGTGTAGGCTCATTCGTCTACCGTGACGCCTATTATCCTGGCACGGGTTCGGAAGCTGATGGTTTCCGCTCCACGTCCGGACCGGCCAGCGGTGGTGCTTTGAAGATCGAGCTTGGCGATGGCGGCAGTACCGACCGTTATAATGTGAATGGTGCGTTTACCCGGACCTTCAGCCTTGCATCGGCAGCGACCGTGACAATTACGTTCGATTACTACGCAATGCTGACTTCCGGAACGGATGTGGGCGAAGATGTCCGCATTCTCGCCGGCATGGATGGCGAAGCATTCGGAGCGGGCGGTATCGTTGATGAACTTCTCGGTAGTTCTGGCAATGGCGGTGGCAACGCCGTAACCGGCTGGAAAACCTTCACCACCACGATTGATCTGTCTGCGGGCGATCACACCCTGGCGCTCGGCGGTCTGTTGACGCAGAAGACGGAGAGCGGCGAATACGCCGATGTCTACTTCGACAATGTCAAGGTCGAGTACTCGCCGGCGCCGTCCTTCGCCAGCGGCGGGTTCGATTACTCGGTTTCCGACGGCAGTGGCTTCACCGACGCTGCCCATGTCAGTGTCGTTGGTGTTGCAGGCAGCACCATCACCGGCACGGACGCCGACGAGGTTCTTGTCGGCAATGACAGCGGTTCGACGCTGCTTGGCATGGGCGGCAATGACTCTCTCGTAGGCGGTGATGCAGCCGATCTTCTGGATGGCGGCGACGGCGACGATCTCCTCATCGGCGGCGAAGGTGCGGACCTGCTTATCGGCGGTGAGGGGCAGAACACCTACGATCTGACCGACACCGACAATGCCGAGGACACGGTGGTGCTCGATCAGTCGGCGCTTGCCGGGCTCGATCCGGACGCGATCATCGGTTTTGGATCGGAAGATGTCGTGGACCTGACAGAGCTTGTCTCAATTGGTCCCGGGGACAATGTCGCCGATTATGTCAGGCTCAACCCCGGGAACTCCACGCAGTTGCAGGTGGATGCCGACGGAACCGCCGGATCTGAAGACTGGGTGACGGTCGCCACGTTCGACGTGCCGCAGACACCTTCCACCATCAAGATCCTCTACGAGGATGACGGCAGTGACAATTCGGGCACGGTCTGAACAGGATGGGGCGATGCGGCCGCTTGTTGGCGGCCGCAGGTTTGATAAGCTGGCAGGAACCGTGTAATTTTCCGGCTAGCGTATTTTGCAGTCAGGTGAATTTACCTGGCGGCCGCATAAGAGCGGAAGAACAGGCAGTTTGATCGCTTCATCAAGTCCTCGAGACGCCGAAGCGATCCAGGGAATACACCATGGGCGGAGAGCGCCGAGGGGGGACCTATGAAAAAGCTGACTTTGGGTTTTGCAGTCATTGCCGGGGCCGTTCTGGCCGGACCGGTGCAGTCCGCCGATCTCTCCACAGGGGGCTATTGCCCGGTGGCGCAGAATGCCAGGCTCCTTTCGATTGAGAGCAACGCTTCGCTCACGGGTGAGGTCATCCGCCTGATGGATGAGGCCGTGGCCGTTGCCGACAGCCCGCAATGGATCAATTCGGGCCGGCCGGCTTTCCTATGGGCATCCGAAGCCAAGGTCGCCTGCGGCAAGGCTTATGGCTATCTGCAATCCGAATACCGCGACGAGGACTATCTGAACAAATGCGAGTGCTTCCATGCCCGCATGGTTCGCTACATGTATTGATTCCGTTGATCCGGCTCCCTGATGAACCTCGCATTCGACACGCGACCTGAGTGTCATGGAAAGTCCCGCTTTTCCGTGAAGCTGGCGCGGTCGCTGGCCCTGTGTGCCGTGCTCGCCCTTGCGGCCTGCCAGTCTTCGGGTGTGGACGACACGCTGAAGGTGGAAGACGCCAGCGTCTCTCCTTCCGCCGCGGGCGTCGAAACGGTCGGCTCCGGCGCGGTGACAATCGGCATGGTGACAAACCTGGCCGGCGCGGCGCGCGCCTCGGAGCGCGATTATCGTGACGGCGCGAAACTTGCTGCCGAGCAGCTCGGCGGCGATCAGGTCACACTCGCCATCTACAACGCCCGCTCCGACGCTGCCGACACGAAGAAGGCGGTCGATACGCTTGTCGAGCGCGGCGCGAAGATCGTTATCGGCCCCTCGCAGGCCGGGTTCCTGAGCGCCCTGCCGTCCGGTGGCGCGAACCCGCCTGTCATGGCGCTGGTTTCGAATGCCGTGCCGCGCAGGCCGGGTGTCTTCGCCTTCCTGTCGGATGAAGTGGACGGCAGCATTGAAGCTGCCGCCTACGCGATCGGGGCCGGGCGCCGGAACCTCGTGATCGTACACGCAGCCGATGCGGACGGTGCCACGCTCGATCGACTGCGCGCCGGCATCAAGGCGAAGGGGGGTAACATTCTCGCAACGCTGCCCGTCGCAGCAAACTCCACCGATGAGCTGGCAGGCAAAGCTGCACAGCTTCAGGCGGCCGAGGCTGTCGTTCTTGCGCCGGGTTTGAAGGCGCCCGGCGCCACATTGGCCGGGCTGCGGGCCACCGGGGCACTGCCGGGCAACACGCTGGTTCTTTCAACGCCCGGGATATCCCCCGGCCCGGCCGTGGCGGGAGTGCTCATGTGCCGTGTCGACCAGTTCGCCGTGGGGGACATCACCCAGAGCTTCCGGACAAAGTATGGTCGGGCAATGACGAAGGACGCTGCCTATGGGTTCGATGCGGCAGCCCTCGCCATCGGCATTGCCCGGGCAAAGGGCGCTGCCGGGTTGACGGCCGGAACGCTGACCGCTCGATCCGGTTTTCGCGGCGTTCTTGGCTCGTTTCGTTTCACCGGCTCCGGTGCGGTCGAGCGCAATTGCTCCATCTACCGGGTGGAAGGCAATGCTTTCAAATTGCAGGATCCGGCGCCCGAAGGTTTCTGATCTTGGTTTCTTCTTCGCCTATACCTGAATAGGCCTTGGCTTTCGCCAAAAACGCCGCTTAAATGATTTCCGGGAGTGAACTGGATAAGGCTTTCGGCTGTCTGGCGCGGTCGCAGGCTTGCGCGGGAGGCGTGGCTTGGCAGTTTCTGTTCTCATTGTCTGCATTGTCGTCGCGCTTGATGCGTGTACGCGGCGCTTCGCCCGGCGTGCGCGCAATCCCGGCTTACCGGCTTTATCAGGCCTTTTCGCGTTGACGCGGTGGCTATCGCGCCGACCTGCGACCGGATTGTCCTGCAGCTTCGCTGATCCATTTGAAGAAGCGGGGCAGATCGAAACCTAGGACGCTGTTCCGCATTCGCGGCAACGAGCCCGAGGCAAGGGAGGAATACATGACCGAAATCTCGATGACGGTGAACGGCAGGGCGGCGCGCGCCTCTGTGCCGGACAATACGCTTTTGGTGGATTTCCTGCGCGAGCATCTACGCCTCACCGGCACGCATGTGGGCTGCGACACCAGCCAGTGCGGGGCCTGTGTGGTTCATGTCAACGGGCGGGCGGTTAAGAGCTGCACCATGCTCGCCGCCTCCGCCGAAGGCGCGGAAGTCACGACGATTGAGGGGCTGGCCAATGGCGAGCTCCATCCCATGCAGGCGGCGTTCAAGGAGAACCACGGCCTGCAATGCGGCTTCTGCACGCCGGGCATGATCATGTCGGCGACCGACATGGTGGCCCGCTACAGGGCGGCCGGCAAGGAGCTGACCGAAGAGGCGATCCGCCACGAGCTGGAAGGCAATATCTGCCGCTGCACCGGCTATCACAACATCGTTCGGGCCATTCAGGATGGCGCGGCGAAGATGGCTGCGAGCTGAGGGAGGAAACGAGATGAGCGAACAAGGCATTGGCGCCCGGGTCCTCCGGAAGGAAGACAAGCGCTTCATCACCGGCAAGGGCCGGTACACCGACGATATCCGCAACGAACGGCAGGCCTATGCCGCATTCGTGCGCAGCCCGCACGCGCACGCAAAGGTCAAGTCCATCGACAGCGCGGAAGCGGAGAAGATGGACGGCGTGATTGCCGTCCTCAACGGCAAGCAACTGACCGACGACGGCATCGGCAATCTCATCTGCGGCTGGGCTGTCAACTCGAAGGACGGCAATCCCATGAACATGGGCGCCTGGTCCGCACTCGCCACCGACAGGGTGCGCTATGTGGGCGATGCGGTCGTCCTCGTCGTGGCCGAAACGCAGACCCAGGCACGCGCTGCCGCAGAAGCCGTGGAGGTCGATTATGAAGAACTCCCGGCCGTCGTACACGCGGTCGATGCGCTGAAAGACGGTGCACCGCAGGTTCATGACAACGCGCCCGGCAACCTGATCTTCGACTGGGGTCTCGGCGAAGAGGCAGCCGTCGACAAGGCACTTGCCGGTGCCGCGCACGTCACGGAGATGAAGATCGTCAACAACCGCCTGTCGCCAAATCCGATGGAACCGCGTTCGGCAATCGCCACCTATGACGAGGCGGAAGACCACTATACGCTCTACACCACCAGCCAGAACCCACACGTTGCGAGACTGGTGCTCTCCGCCTTTTATCAGGTTGCGCCAGAGCACAAGCTGCGCGTCATCGCCCCCGATGTCGGCGGCGGCTTCGGCTCCAAGATCTACATCTACCCTGAAGAGATCGCCTGTCTCTGGGCCTCCATGAAAACCAGGCGTTCGGTCAAATGGACGTCGACGCGGTCAGAGGCTTTCCTCACCGATGCGCATGGCCGCGATCACGTCTCCACGGCCAAGATCGGCTTTGATGCACAAAACCGCATCGTCGGTCTGAAGGTCGACACCATCGCCAATCTCGGCGCCTATATGTCGTTGTTTTCCTCTGCGGTGCCGACCTATCTCTATGCGACTCTGCTCTCGGGCCAGTACGACATCGCCAACATCTACTGCAATGTGCGCACGGTCTACACCAACACCGCGCCCGTCGATGCCTATCGCGGCGCGGGCCGTCCCGAAGCCTGTTTCCTTGTTGAACGCATCATGGAAACGGCCGCGCGCGAACTGGGTGTCGACCCGGCAGAATTGCGCCGCGCGAATTTTATCCGCCAGTTCCCGCATGAGACCCCTGTCATCATGACCTATGATGCGGGCGACTTTGCCGGCAATCTCGATCAGGCGCTGGAGGCGGCCGATTACAAGGGCTTCCCCGCCCGGCGCGCGGAAGCGGCCAAACGTGGAAAGCTGCGCGGCATCGGGCTCGCCTCCTATATCGAGGCCTGCGGCATCGCGCCCTCGGCGGCGGTCGGTTCGCTGGGCGCTGGCGTCGGCCTTTGGGAGAGTGCCGAGGTGCGGGTCAATCCCGTCGGCACAATCGAGGTTCTGACCGGCAGCCACAGCCACGGGCAGGGGCACGAAACCACCTTCGCCCAGGTGGTGGCGGAGCGTTTTGGTCTGCCCATCGACAACATCCAGATCGTCCATGGCGACACCGACAAGGTGCAGTTCGGCATGGGCACCTATGGTTCGCGCTCCGGCCCGGTGGGCATGTCGGCCATCGTCAAGGCGCTCGACAAGGTTGAGGCCAAGGTCAGGAAAATCGCAGCCCACGTACTTGAGGTCTCCGAAGACGATCTCGTCATCGAGAATGGCGAGGTCAAGGTGGCGGGCACCGACCGCGCGATGGCCTGGCACGAGGTTGGCCTTGCGGCCTACACCGCCCACAATCTGCCCGCCGGCATGGAGCCGGGGCTGAAGGAGGGCGCGTTCTACGACCCCGCCAACTTCACCTTCCCCGCCGGCACCTATGTCTGCGAGGTGGAGGTGGACCCCGAAACGGGCGAGACAAAGATCGTCCAGTTCGTTGCGTCCGATGATTTCGGCACCATCATCAACCCGATGATCGTAGAGGGCCAGGTGCACGGCGGCATTGCTCAGGGTGTCGGTCAGGCCATGCTTGAAAACGTGGTCTATGACGACGACGGCCAGCTCCTGTCGGCCAGCTACATGGATTACACCATGCCGCGCGCCGACAATGTGCCGAGCTTCGCCATTCACCACCATTCCACCAAGAGCCCGTCAAACCCGCTCGGCATGAAGGGCTGTGGCGAGGCAGGCGCCATCGGCACACCGCCGGCGGTCATCAACGCCATCACCGATGCGATTGGCAACAACGATCTCCAGATGCCGGCCACGCCGCCGCGCGTCTGGGCCGCATTGCAGGCCGCTTCGGCAAAGATCGCGGCAGAATAGGGAGGCCAGTTATGTATGATGTAACCTATCACCGTGCCGCAAGCGTCGACGATGCGGCGGCTAAATTCTCTGCCGCCTCTGACGGGCAGTTGCTTGCCGGCGGTCAGACCCTGCTTCCCACCATGAAGCACCGGCTCGCGGCGCCTTCGGACCTCATCGACCTGCGCGGCATTGCCGATCTTGTGGGCGTGAAAGTCTCTGGGCGCAAGGTCACCATCGGTGCCATGACCACCCATGCGGCGGTCGCCGAAAATGCCGAACTCGCAAAGGTCTGCCCGGCCATCGCCAAGCTGGCCGGCGGCATCGGCGATCCGGCTGTGCGCCATCAGGGAACCATCGGCGGCTCCATCGCCAACAACGATCCCGCGGCTGACTATCCGGCGGGTCTTCTGGCGCTCGCAGCCACGATCCACACAAACCGGCGCGAGATTGCCGCGGATGATTTCTTCACCGGGCTTTTCTCCACCGCGCTGGATGAGGGGGAGATCATCACCGCCGTCAGCTTCGATGCGCCGGAAGCCTGCGGCTACGCAAAATTCCCCAACCCTGCCTCGCGCTACGCGATGACCGGCGTCTTCGTCTCGAAGGGCGGCGGTGCGGTACGTGTTGCCGTCACAGGGGCAGGATCGGATGGCGTGTTTCGCCATGAAGGGCTGGAACAGGCGCTGTCGAAGGACTGGTCTGCCGCTGCGGTGGACGGGGTGAAAATCTCGGCTGACGGGCTTATGTCCGACATCCATTGCGATGCTGCCTATCGCGCCAATCTAATCCGGGCGATGGCCAAACGCGCGCTCGCCTGAGCGGAAAGCGAAAGCAGCAAAGCCCGGGCGCAACCCGCCCGGGCTTTGTCGTGGGAAGCAGGGGTTGTTGAGCTCGGTTCAGCGCTTCATCAGGTCGATGGCCGCAGCCGCTATGGCCTTTACCGCCGTTGGAATACACGCCTCGTCCAGGTCGAAATCGCTGCGATGCAGCATCGTCTTGCGGTCCTTGAGGCGCGAGCCGATCCTCAGATGCGCGCTCGGCACACGGGTTGAAAACTCCGCGTAATCCTCACTGCCCATGGACCCTTGTGGCAGTTCGATCACCTTGTCGTCGCCGATCATGCCGCGCGCGGTCTCAAGCACGGGGTGCAGGATGTCGGGATCGTTCACCACAGGCGGAACACCGGTCAGGAAGGTCGGTTCGCAGGTCACCCGATGGGTCAGCGCAATGCCTGCGCAGACGCGCTCGATGGCGGCTTTCACCGCCTCGCGCACGGCGGGATTCTGGCTGCGGGTCGTGCCTTCAAGCGTCACACTGTCGGGGATCTGGTTGCGTGCCGATCCGCCCTTGATCGAGCCGATGGTCACCACTGCCGCTTCCAGCGGGGCTATTTCTCGAGCAACAATTGTCTGAAGCGAGGAGACGAGATTGCCGGCAGCAACGATGGGATCGACCGCAAGATGCGGGTGCGCCCCATGGCCCGACTGGCCGGTGATGGTGATGTCGAACGGGTCTGTGGAAGCGAAGGCCGTCTTCGGATGATAGCCGATCGTGCCGCCGTCGATCAGCGGCCAGTTGTGATAGCCGAGCATGATGTCGGGTTCGACCCACTCGAACAGGCCGTCCTCCAGCATGGCGCGCGCGCCGCCCAGCCCTTCCTCTGCCGGCTGAAACACCATCAGAGCCCGGCCCGGCAGAGCGTCTGAAAGGCGTGCCAGCACTTCGCTTACGCCGAGCGCAATGGCCGTGTGTGCGTCGTGCCCACAGGCATGCATCTTGCCCGGATTGCGCGATTTGTAGTCGGGTGAGGCGGTTTCCTCGATGGGCAGCGCGTCCATGTCGCCGCGAATCCCGATCGTCTTGCCATTGCCCTGTCCGATGGTGGCTGCAACACCGGTTTTGCCAATACCGGAGCGATGATCGACACCCAGCCGCGCCAGCTCCTGCATCACCAGAGCCGATGTTTCATATTCCTCGAAGCCCAGCTCCGGGTTGGCGTGGAGCTGCCGACGGATTTCGATCAGGCGCGGCGTGATCTCGGCGGTGATTTCCTCAATGCGCGCGCGCAGATTCTGCTGTTCACTCATGGCTGGGCTGCAGTCCTCGATAGGTAAAAAATGGCCGGCGCAGCCTGTCAGGACCACGCCGGCAGTTGTCGTCAGGGGATCGGCTATTCCTTGCCGATTTCGACGATCTGCTTGTAGATGTCCTCACCCCAGACACCCTTGCCAAGGTTGTCGCGAACGGACTGCGTGGCTTCCATGAAAGGCGTCTTGTCGGGATGGGTGACCGTCACGCCGGCCGCTTCCATCTCGGCGATGTATTTCTTGGTCTGGTCCGGCATCAGCTCGTTGACCTTTGCGGTCGAGGCATCGTTGGCCTTCTGGAGAAGCGCCTGGTCTTCCTCCGAAAGTCCCTGCCAGAACTGATCGCTGATAACCACATAAGCGGGCTTGTTGATGTAATCCACCATCGCCACGCCCTTCTGCACTTCGTAGAATTTCTGAGCATAGATCGTCTCGATCGGGTTTTCCTGCCCGTCGACAATGCCGGTCTGCAAGGCGGTGTAAACCTCAGCGAAGGCCATCGGTGTGGGGTTGGCGCCCAGCGCGCGCAGCGATTCCACATAGTAGTCGCGTTCCGGTGCGCGCAGCTTCAGGCCGCTCAGATCGTCCATGGAGTTGATGACCACATTGGCGCTGATCTGGCGCGGGCTGCGTGGCATGAAACCGAGCATCCGCACCTGACGCTCAGCGGTGAGCCGCTCGTTCCATTCCTTGCCGAAATCCGTATCGAGCACCTTCTTGTAGTTGTCGATGCCGTTCATCAGATAGGGCAGGGCGAGATATTCGATTTCCTTGAGGCCGGGGTCGCCGCTTGCCAGCATCTGCGTCGAGCCGAGCGCCATCTGCGCGTAAACCTCGCGCGGGGTGCCCAACTGGTCGCCCGGGAAAATCGTCACCGTGTGATCGGAGTTTTCCTCCACCACACGCTTGAACTCCTGGGCGCCTTCATACTGTGCCTCGCCCGGCTGGGCCCAGAGCGCATAGCGGATTTCGTCCGCCTGTGCGCTGGCTGTCGCCAGAAGAACGGCGCTGAGTGCGAGTGCTTTCATCTTCATGCTGCATACTCCCCTTTTGATTTCGCTTTTGTGGATGAAGAAACGGACCGCATGTGCTCGACAAAGTCGGAGCAGAACGTCACGAGGTGATCGACGAAACGGGCGCCCTTGTCAGCCGAAGACCGTGAGGCGTCACCGCCGGCGATCCCGTTGGAGCAGTGATCGTCCACATTGACCGGCAGGCCGATCTCCGTGCCCTGAAAGCGCACCGCGGCAAGCCCGGCAGTGGGCAGGTCGATCATCTTTCCGAACTGGGCATCGATCTCCACGGCATCCATGCGGGTAAGGTCCGGGAAAAGGTGCAGATAGACCGAAGTGATCGGGTCGCCGCCATGCGCAAACGCCTTCTTTCCGAACTCGCCATGCACCTCATTCCAGAGGGCATCGGGAATCGAACGCCACAGATTGATGCAGGGGACCAGCACATCATGGTCGCGCCGGACCGCGCGTATGACCTGGTCGATCAACGGGGCATTGCCGCTGTGGCCGTTGACGATCACAAGCTTCGTGAGCCCATGATCGAGAAAATTGTCGAGCATGTCGCGCAGCGTGGCACGGAATGCATCGGCCGAAAGCGCGATGCCGCCCGGCACCGAGCGAAAATATTCCGCATAGCCAAAGGGCATGGTGGGTGCCGCAATGGCCCCGCTTTTCTCCGCCACGCGGCTGGCGATTTCACGGGTCAGCATGAAGTCGCCCATCGGCACCATCGGCCCCTGGATTTCCTGCGAGCCGAGCGGGATGAGGATCACCGGATCTTCGCCCATCCGCTCCTGGAATTCCAGAAATGTCATGTCCTCCAGAAGGTGCTTCTTCGCGGTACTCATTGATGCATGGACTCCAAAGTCATTGAACGCTCAGTTTCCGAACACGAGGTTGGGAAGGAAAAGGCTGATCTGCGGGAACAGAACCAGCAGCACCACCGCCGTGAAAAGCGGGATGTAGAATGGCAGCATCGCCTTCACCATCTGGCCGTGCGATATCTTGGCTATGTCCTGTGCGATGAACATCAGCACACCCACAGGCGGTGTTGCGCCGCCAATGATGAGGCTGAACACCATCAGCACGCCGAAATGCACCGGGTCGATGCCGAATTGCAGGATCACCGGAACGAGGATCGGCGTCAGAACGATCTCGGCAGAGGACGCGACCATGAGAAGCCCGACGCCGAGAAGCATGGCAACAATCACGAAGAGCGCGATCACCGGGTTCTCCGAGATGGTGGAGATGCCATCGGCGATGGCCAGCGGCACCTGCTCACGCACCATGATCCACGAGAAGGCCGAAGCAACGGCGATGATGGATAGAATGCGTGCCGTTCCAAGCGCCGTGTTCTGAATGGCGCCCCAGATGTCGGCACCTTTCACATTGCGGTAAAAAAGGCTGAGCAGAAGGCCGTAAAGCACCGCGACAGCCGCCGCCTCGGTGGGAGAAAAGATGCCGAACAGAATGCCCGCCACAATGATGACCGGGAAGAGAATGGCCGGGCCACCGCCCTTGATGGCGGTCGCCAGCTCCGGCAGTGTCGCCCGCTCGTAGCGCGGGAAGTCACGTTTGCGCGCATAAAAATACGTGAACAGCATCTGCGTGCCGATGATCACGAAGCCCGGCAGGATGCCCGCCAGAAGCAGACGCCCGATAGAGACGTTAGCCAGCGTTCCATAGATCACGAGCGCGACGCTTGGCGGGATCATCGGCCCCACCATGGAGGAGGCAACGGTCACCGCGGCAGAGAAGGGGGCCGGATACCCTTCTTTCTTCATGGCCGGAATGAGCACGGAGCCGAGCGCGGTCGTGTCGGCTGTGGGCGAGCCCGACATGCCGGAGAAGATCAGGCTGGCAAAGATGTTGACCTGCGCCAGACCGCCGTGGATGTGCCCGACCAGAGCCTTCGCCAGCGCGATGATGCGGTCGGTCAGTTTGCACGCATTCATCAACTCGCCGGCCAGGAAGAAGAACGGAATGGCCAGAATGAGAAAGGAGTTGATGGAGGCCGTCATGCGCTGGGTCAGGAGCGCCAGATTGATGTCGGCGAAGAAGAAATACACCATGGACGATGCGCCGATGGCAAAGACCAGCGGCAGCCCCATGAACAGAAGGACCAGAAGCAGTCCGATAATCGAAATGGTCAGCATTATATTGTCCGCGGATCACATGGGGTCTTCATGGCCATAGGCCGGGTCTGTCTGGCGGTGCATCGGACGGACATAGACGATGCGCCCGACGATCCCCGCGATCATCAGGACAGCGCCCACCGTTGCCGCCAGCCGCACGACGCCCGCAGGCAGCGGGAGGGCAGAGAGGTCCTGCATGTTCTCCAGGATCACCAGCTTCACGCTGGTCCAGCCGAGAATGGCGAGAAAGCCGACGGAGATGAGCGCATTGACATAGCGCAGCAGGTTCCGCGCCCTGGGCGGCAGCATCAGGAAGAAGACATCGACGTTCAGATGGCGGCCATCCCAGCAGACGGCGGCCGCGCCGATAAAGGCGATCCAGACGATGAGCAGTTTCGCCAGTTCCTCGCTCCAGACAAGCGGTGCGTTGAAGAAATAACGCAGGATAATCTGCAGCAGCGTCACACCCACCACGACGATGAGCATGAGGCCAACGGCGATCCGCAGCGGTCGTGCGAGATCAATTGGTTTCTGGTCGTTCACGAAGACCCTCCCGGTCCGGTTTCATTTACGGAAGCATGCGCGGATATTGGTTGTCCAATATATTTATGAAGGCTATTTTTCTCTTTTAGATATTAATAAGAGGCAGCGATGCAGTCACTCGGCGCCATAGAATTCCGTCATTTGCGCTATTTCATGCGGGTCGCACAGGAGCTGCACTTCGGCCGGGCGGCGGAGATGCTGGGTGTTTCCCAGGCGCCCCTCAGCCAGCAGATTCGCCAGCTGGAACAGCGGCTTGGCGTTCGCCTGTTCGACCGCACCACCCGCAGTGTGACACTCACGCCCGCCGGCCGCGTTCTCTTCGAGAAGGCGCAGCAGGTGCTGGTGTCGCTGGAGGAGGGCATTCGAGAGACCCAGGCCGCCGGCGGTCTCTCCTCCGGCCGTCTGCGCATCGCCGCCGTCTATGTGGGTCTCTACAATTTCATGTCGAAAGCCATGCGCGAGTTCAACCGACGCAACCCCTCGGTGCTGATCGACATGCAGATCCACACCACGGAAGAACAGCTTGCGCTTTTGAAGGAGCGCAAGGTCGACGTGGCTTTCGTGCGTCCTCCGCGCACGGCCTCCGGCATCGCCTATCGGGAGATTTACCGGGAGGGTTTCGTCGCCGTGCTTCCGGCAGAATCCCACCTTGCCTCCCGCGAGAACCTCGAAGTCGAGGATCTGCGCGATGAAAACTTCATCACCTATTCCTCCATCGTCGGCGTGAGCTATCAGGATGTTGTCCTGCAGCATTGCCGCAAGGCGGGCTTCGTCCCCAGAGTGGTGCAGGAGGTCAGCCACACCATGACGGTCGTCGCCATGGCGTCAGCCGGCATCGGTGTCGGCATCGTCCCGGCCTGGGTTGTCATGACGCCGATGGAGAATGTGGTTTACCGCGAGCTCCCGAAACTGCCCAAGGCCGTCTCGCTGGTTGTCGCCTGGCGCGAAGACAGCATGAATCCCTTCGTGCGCGACTTCGTGAAATGCACGCTCGCCGCCGTCGGCGAAACCGGCCACTGAAACCCGTGCCTGATCCTCAGATGCTTGATGCAGGGCTCCCGGACGGATCGGATCGAAGGGGCTCCGTGCTGCTCCGGCATGAGTCCGCCACGGGGTCGGACAGTACACGATCGCGGCCCGCCTGCTTCGCACGGTAGAGATGGTCGTCGGCCCGCCTGAGAAGCGTTGCAAGATCGTCGTCGGCGTTCTTGTGAACGATGCCGAAACTCGCCGAAAGGCGAACACTCTTCTGGTTGATCGCAAGCGTGCTTGATGAAAGGCCACTGCGCAGACGCTCGGCCAGGTCGCGCGCGCCCTCAATGTCCGTGTGCGGCAGGAGCAGGGCAAATTCCTCACCGCCGATGCGCCCGACGATATCGCTGGAGCGCGCGCAGTTCTGCAGCATGTCTCCGAAGGCTTTCAGGGCGGCGTCACCGACATGGTGGCCATGGGTGTCATTGATCTGCTTGAAGTGATCCAGATCGCAGACGATGAGAGAAAGCGGTGCCCTGCGCCGTGATTTCACATGGCGGTTCGCCTGTTCTTCAAAGCCACGCCGGTTCAGCACGCCCGTCAGAACGTCACGGTCCCGGTCGTGCCGCAGCTCGTCCATTACGTCCGTCAGGATGGTGGCAAGAACGGTCAGTGCGAGTGCCGCGCCCATGACAGAGAGCGAAAGCTGCAATGTCTGCCAGAACAGCGAATCGCCGGGCGCCATGCTCAGCATGGGCAATGAGCCCCCTGCGGTCAGCAGCGTTCTGGGAAAGAACTGCAGGGCGAAGGCAAGCAGCACCCAAAAGAGTATGTGGTCGGCCCTGCCGGCATTGCGGGTTGGCAGGATGCGCAGTGCGACGATGAAGAGAATGGCGCCATAGCTGAAGTTCTGCACGTAAATGCGCGCCAGAAGATTGGGCTGGATATAGGCGAAATACCATAACAGCGCCATGATCGCGCCCAGCAGCAGCACGCTGGCCACGCGGCCAAGCCGTTTGCCGGCGCGTCGTAATATCCCCTCGCTCGCCAGCGCCACGGCGAGCGTGTAGAGAAAGCCGGAGAAAAGCGCGTTCGGGCCGACACCGGAGGGCCATTGCAGGACCTGGGAAAGCATCCCCAGACCGAACAGGGCGCAGGCACCGGCAAGAGTGGCGGAATGCCCGTGACGCCTGTCCACCAACCACACCCATATGAATCCGATTGCAAAGACGAGCATGATCGTCGGACCGATCAAGCCGGTCATGCTGATCACAGGGTTATTCTCCATTGGGGTATCCAGCATGCTACGAAGCGTCTCGCCATGGGCGTGTCGCTCAAAGTCCCTTCATGCCTTCCCTAATGTCAGATTCATAAGAAAGGTTGAAGGGCCGCCGGCGACACAATCCAGTGTGGCTATCAAAACTGTGTGAGCCGGCTGCACCAACCGGCTCTGTTTTGAGGCCATTGGCCGATACAGCGTCGTGGGTTAAGGGAGCCCGGCAGGGTTCTCGAAACTGGAAGGACTATGGAAGAGTATCTGATCCTGGCTGTTGCGGCATTCTTTGCCGGCACGCTCAATACGGTTGCAGGCGGTGGAACGTTTCTCACCTTCCCGGCACTCGTCTATGCCGGCGTTCCGGTTGTCGCAGCCAATGCCACCAGTGCGGTTGCCGTATTCCCTGGTTATCTTGGTGGCGCGCTCGGCTTTCGTTCCGAACTTGCCGCCTTCGAAAGACCCCGCCTCCTGCGCATCGCCGGCCTGACCGCCATCGGCGGACTGGTCGGCTCGCTCCTTCTGCTTGTTTCATCCAATGAGGCGTTCTCGCTGGTGGTCCCGTTTCTGCTCGCTATAGCCACGCTCACCTTCGCCTTCGGCACGAGGATACAGGGTCTTGCCCGCCGTTTCGGAAGTGGCGCGGGCGAGGGCAGGTTCAGCACTGTTCTCGTTTCGATTTATGGAGGCTATTTCAATGGCGGCCTGGGCATCGTCCTGCTTGCGCTGTTCTCGCTCTGGGGCATGCGTGATCTGAACACGATGAACGGGCTGAAAAACGGGCTGTCCTTTATCCTCTCGGCCATTTCCGTTGCCACCTTTGCAATTGCGGGTATCGTTGCCTGGCCGCAGGCGCTGGTGATGATGGTGGCCGCCACAATCGGCGGTTATGCGGGGGCTCCGCTGGCCCGCGCGCTTCCAGCGTCCGTGGTGCGCGCTGTGGTCATTATCGTCGGAACCCTGATGAGCCTGATCTTCCTTGCAAGGTTGTTTTAGGGCTTGCGGCAGAGGGCGGTTTATTTATTCAACCAAGCCTTGCTTTCGACGTAATTCGCATCTATACAGTGCGCTTCGAAATTGCTGTTGAACTTTGTTTTTGCGCTGCCATGCGCCCCTACGATCTTCCCTCAAATTCGAACTTCATGATGCTCGGCAGTTGCCAGCATCAATTCCCTATGACGATTTGAAAAGGAAAATCGTATGACAACTGGTACCGTAAAGTTTTTCAATGCAACCAAAGGTTTTGGTTTCATTGCTCCTGACAATGGCGACAATGACGTTTTCGTCCACATCTCGGCCGTCGAACGCGCCGGTATGCAGAACATCGTGGAAGGCCAGAAGCTGAGCTTCGACGTTGTGCAGGACCGCAAGTCCGGCAAAAGCGCCGCAGATAATCTGCAGGCTGCATAGTTTTCATCTCTGCGACGTGACCACGGATGTACTGGCACGACGCATCGAGATGATCAGGAAGGTCGGGTTAGCGCCCGGCCTTTTTTGTGCCGGATGCTGCTGAAACAGAAGCTTTCAGGTTCGGCGATCTAGCTGGAGATGTTCCTTCCATCATCTTCTAGCCATACACAGTGCCCTCCGCCAATGTCGCGCGCGGACTCCCGCGGCGGAACATAGTCCAGCCCATGCACGGGGCTCGGCAGGTCTTCCGCCTTTTCCATAAAGGCGCGGCGCGGGCGCGACGGGTCGGCCACCGGCACTGCTGCCATCAGCTTTTTGGTATAGTCGTGCTGCGGGTTTTCAAAAATCTGCGCCCGGCTGCCCATCTCCACAAACCGCCCCATATACATCACCGCCACCCGATGGCTGATCTGCTCCACCACGGCCATGTCGTGCGAGATGAAGAGATAGGACATGCCCGTCTCGTTCTGGATGTCCTGTAGGAGATCGAGCACCTGTGCCTGGATCGAGACATCGAGTGCGGCGACCGATTCATCCGCCACGATCAGTTTAGGCGAAAGCGAAAGCGCGCGCGCAATGCAGATGCGCTGGCGCTGGCCACCGGAGAATTCATGCGGATAGCGCCGCATCTGATCTGTCGAGAGCCCCACTCGCTTGAAGAGATAGGCAACCCGGTCTTCCAGCGCGCTGCCGCTTGCCAGCCCGTGAATTTGTAGCGGCTCGGCCACCAGGTCGCCGACCCGCATGCGCGGGTCGAGCGAGGCATAGGGGTCCTGAAAGATCATCTGCACATCGCGCAAAACCGGTCGCATGGCGCGGGGCCTGAGCCCGCGCGTCGTCTGGCCCGCCACGCGAATGTCCCCCTGCCACGGGATCAGGTTCAAAAGCGCCTTGCCGGTGGTGGACTTTCCGCAGCCCGATTCCCCCACCAGCGAAAGCGTCTCGCCCGGCATGATATCGAAGGAGATCCCCTCCACCGCATGCACGCGCTGCACCGGCCGTTGCAATATGCCGCCCTTGATGTCGAAGCGCACGGTCAGATCCTTTACGGAAACCAGCGGTTGGGCAACAAGCGGCTTTTCCGGCCCTGTTCCGGGGCGGGCCGCCACGCGCTTCGGCTCCGTGGTGCCGGTCATCTCGCCCAGCCGAGGCACGGCGGCAAGCAGTTCCCGTGTATAGGGGTGACGGGGTTGTGAGAAAATCACACTGGCGGAGCTGTGTTCCACCATGCGTCCATGCTGCATCACGAGCACGTCATCGGCCATCTCGGCCACCACGCCCATATCATGCGTGATCATGATGACGGAGATGCCAAGATCAGCCTGCAATTTGCGGATCAGCGCCAGTATCTGCGCCTGCACGGTCACGTCCAGCGCCGTGGTGGGCTCGTCTGCAATCAGGATCTGCGGGCTCTGGGCCAGCGCCATGGCGATCACCACGCGCTGGCGCATGCCGCCGGAAAGCTCGTGCGGATATTGCTTTAGCCGCCGCGCCGGCTCGGGGATCTGCACCTGATCGAGCAGTTCAAGCGCGCGGGCGCGGATCGCTTTTTCAGAAAGCCCGCCATGAGCGGAAATCGCACCAGCCAGTTGCTTTCCGACGGAAAGCACCGGGTTGAGCGAGGTCATCGGCTCCTGAAAGATCATGCCGATATGGCGGCCACGCACCTGCCGCATCTCGGCTTCAGGCAGGGCAAGAATATCGCGTCCCTCAAGAGCCGCCGTTCCCGCCGCAACACGCGCCATGGGCTTCGGCAGAAGCTGCATCAGCGAAAGCGCGGTCATGGATTTGCCCGAACCGCTTTCGCCTGCAATGCAGAGCGTCTTTCCACCTTCCAGCGTGAAAGACAGATCGTCGACGACAGTGCGCGCGCCCGTCGGTGTGGCGACCTGTACGGTGAGCCCGCTCACCTCCAGAAGGCCACTGGTTGTTTTCTGTTGCATGGCGCGCGCTTTGCTCATTGGCGTCGGCTCACGAAAAGACGACGCGCGGGAAGTAGAACGAGACCACCCAGTTGGGCTGATCGACGATTTCGCTGATGCGCAGGTCGCCACACACCGAGCAGAGCATATAGGCGTCTTCAGGCGCGAGCCCGCGCGTGGCGCACAGAAGGTCGATCATGCCGGAAAGGGCGGCCCGCGCCCCTTCCATGAGGTCGGAGCCGATGCCGGTCGTCACCTCATAGCCTTCCGCATCCAGATGCCGCGTCACCGGTCCCGGCGTGGTGAAGCGCGGCATGGCAAGGTTTGCGTCCTTCACCACGTCGAGCTTCACCGCCACGTTCATCTGGCTCTCGATGGCCGTGCCGCACACTTCGCCATCGCCCTGTGCGGCATGGGTGTCGCCGATGGAGAACAGCGCCCCCTCCACCTCGACCGGCAGATAGAGCGTGGTGCCCGCCGCCAGATCGCGAATGTCGAGATTGCCGCCCATGCGCCGGGGCGGCACCACCGAGTGCAGACCCGGCTCCGCCGGTGCCAGTCCGATGGTTCCGGCAAAGGGTTTGAGCGGCACACGGCCGTGCTTGCCAAAGGCCGCCGGCTCAAGGCTTGCCGCGTCATAGTTCCACAGCGTTAGCGCCGGGTCCTTGAACTGGTCTGCCAGGAGCCCGAAGCCGGGAATGTTCGCCGTCCAGCCGAAGCCGGACGGTTTGAACGAGAGGATTTCCACCTTCAGTGCATCGCCCGGCTTGGCCCCTTCCACATAGATGGGGCCGTTGACCGGGTTGACCCTGGAGAAATCCAGCGTGGCGATATCGTCCACGGTGCTGTCGGGCGAAAAGTGACCGGAGCCGGAATCGAGACACTCGAATTCCAGCGTCGAGCCCGGCGTCACCCGTTCTGCGGGCGGGATCGAATGATCCCACCCAAAATGGTGGTGGCGCCCGTGAATGGTGTAGTCGCAGTTACTGCACATCTTTGGCAAAAACCTCGTCATAGTGGACGGGAATGTGCACCGGATCGACGAACAGCTTGTCGTCGCCGCCGATGCGTTCAGAGCGAATGGTGAAGCGCTCTTCGTTGAAGATCGGCGCCCAGGGGGCGTCTTCCATCACCTTCAGATAGATGTCGCGCCACATGGCCTCGCGCTCGCCGGTCTTTTCCGGGTCGACCATGGCATCGGCATCCTTCGCCATGGCATCGAGATCCTCGTTGCAATACCAGGCCCAGTTCCAGCCACCCGGCACCGCGCCGTCGCAGCCGAGGATTGGACCGTAGAAGTTGGACGGGTCGGGGAAGTCGGCAATCCACGCCATGCCGCCCGACCAGATCATCGGGGCCTGATCTTCCTCGCCGCCGGCGGCAATCACATTGGCCTGCGCCAGAGACTTGATCGAGGCATTGATGCCGATGGCCTTCAGATCCTGCTGGATCGCCTGCGCGATACGCGGCTGCGGGTCGGTGTTCATCACGTAGAGTTCGGTCTCGAACCCGTCGGCAAGCCCGGCCTCGGCCAGAAGCGCCTTTGCCGCTTCCGGGTCGTAAGCATAGCCCTCATAATCCTTGGCATAGCCCGGCATGGAGGGCGGCAGAGGCTGGTTGGCGGCAACGGCGCGGCCATTGATGATGCGCAGGATGCGATCCTTGTTGATGGCCATGTTCACGGCCTTGCGCACCTCGACCTTGTCAAAGGGCTCCATTTTCACATTCATGGTCACATAGCCGGTGTGAAGCTGTCCGCCCTGAATGATCAGATCCTTGAACTTGGGATCGTTCTTCACCTCGATGAATTTTGCGGGCGGAATGCCGTCGCCCGGCACGTCCACTTCGCCGTTCTGCAGGCGCAGAAGCGCCACGACCGGCTCCTGACCCACTTCAAAAATAATCTGGTCGAGCTTCGGCACGCCGGGGTTCCAGTAGTCCTCGAAGCGCTCGAAGACGAGGCGCTGGCCAAGCGTCCATTCCGCCAGCCTGAACGCGCCGGAGCCGACCGGATGCTTGCCGAAGTCCGCACCGTGTTTCTCTACCTCTTCCTTCGGCACCACATGGGCGAAGTTGAGCGCCAGCACATGCAGGAAGGTCGCGTCGGGGCGCGACAGCTCGAACTTGATGGTGTGATCGTCCACCACGGTGATGCCCGATAGCCCGTCCGCATTGCCGCTGGAGGCTTCCTCAAAGCCCTTGATGGAGCCGAAGAAACCGGCGCCGGGGCTTTGCGTTTTCGGGTTCACCGTGCGCTCGATGGAGTATTTCACGTCCTCAGCGGTCAGATCGCGGCCATTGTGGAATTTCACGCCGTCGCGCAGCTTGAAGGTGAAGACCGTGCCATCCTCGGAAATCTCGTAGGATTCGGCGATTTCCGGGCGCAGCTCGGTCGTGCCCGGCACATAGTCCATCAGGCCGTCGAACAGCGACTTGATCATCGACCAGTTCTGCCAGTCATAGCCGATGGCCGGATCGAGCGTCGAGACGTCGTCCTTGTAGGTCACGGTCATGGAGCCGCCCTGCTTGATATCCTGCGCAAGAGCAGGGGCAAGCATGGCGGAGGTGGAAAGGGCAGCGGCGGCGACGCGGGCCAGAAGCAGTTTTCTCATCTCAAGTGTTCCTTTCTCTGGTGCTGCACTTTTTGTTGGTCTTGCATCAGCGCAGCTTGATGCGCGGGTCGATCAGCGGGGTGATCAGATCGGCAAGAAGATTGCCGAGCACGATGGCGCAGGCTGAAACCAGCGTGACGCCCATGATGATGGGAATGTCGACACGCTGGATCGCCTGCCAGGCGAGCTGGCCGATGCCCGGCCAGCCGAACACGCTTTCCACCACCACGATGCCCGACATGAACAGGCCGATGTCGATGCCGATCATGGCGATGATGGGCAGGATGGCGTTGGGAAGCGCATGGCCGAAAAGCACCTTTGCGCGGGTGATGCCGGTGGCACGCGCGGTGCGGATATAATCCTGCCTGAGCACGTCGATCAGCGACGAACGCATCATGCGCGAATACCAGCCGGCCCCCAGGAAACCGAGCGTGATGGAGGGCAGGACGAGATGCGCGAAGTCGCCGTAGCCGCCGATGGGGAACCAGCCGAGCTTCACCGCAAACACGTAGAGCAGCAGAATGCCGATCACGAACTGCGGGGCCGAAACACCCACGAAAGAGGCGATCATCAGCGTGTCGTCGGTGCGCGAGCCGCGCTTCAGCGCCGCCACCACGCCCATGGTGAGGCCAAGCACGAGTTCGCAGAAAATTGCGCCGACCATCAGGAGAAGACTCGCCGGAAGGCGGGAAGCAATCAGTTCGGAAACCTCGGTCTTTTGCAGATAGGAGCGGCCGAGATCGCCATTCAGGAGACCGCCGAGATAGCGCAGATACTGCTCATAGAAGGGCAGGGTGAGGCCAAGCTGTTCGCGGATGTTCTCCACGGTCGCGGCGGTCGCGCTGCGGCCGGCGATCTGGCGCGCCGGGTCTGCCGGAACGAGATAGAGCAACACGAAGGTCACGAAGCTGATGCCAAGCAGGATCAGCGCGGTCTGGATCAGGCGGCGGGCGACATAGGCGAGCATCAGTGGCGCCCCTGCTGTGTCGGGTCGAGAATGTCGCGCAGCGCATCGCCCACCAGGTTGAAAGCCAGTGCCAGCGCGAGGATGGCAACGCCAGGAATGAAGACGAGCCAGGGCGCGGAGGTGAAATAGGTCTGGTTCTCGAAGATGATGTTGCCCCAGGAGGGAATGGGCGGCTGAACGCCGATGCCGAGGAAGGAAAGCGTCGCTTCCAGAAGCACGGTGGTTGCGATGCCGAGCGTCGCCCACACGATGATGGTGGAGAGCAGATGCGGCAGGATGTGGCGGAACAGGATGCGCCCTGCGCCCGCGCCCATGGCGCGCTCGGCCACCACGAAATCGCGTTCGGCGATGGAGCGTGTCTCGGTATAGGTAACGCGGGCGATCTGCACCCAGTTTACCATGGCGATCACCATGGCCACGATCCACAGGCTCGGGCTGAAGATCGCCGCCAGAACGATGGCCAGAAGGAGGGCCGGAAAGGCCATCATCAAATCGGTGAAGCGCATCAGAACCGTGTCGACCCAGCCGCGGAAATAGCCGGCCGAAATGCCCACCGCCGAGCCGATCACCACGGCGATACCATTGGCCACCACGCCGATGATCAGCGATGTCTGCGCGCCATAGATCAAACGGCTGAAGAGGTCGCGTCCCACCAGGTCGGTGCCGAACCAGAACTGCGCATTGGGCGGCAGCGGTGCGCCCTCGATGGTCAGCCCCTCGAAGAACTGCTCATAGGGATTGTAAGGCGCAAGCCATGGCGCAAAGACTGCGGCCAGCACCACCACCGCGATGATGATGAGCCCGGTCAGCGCCAGCGGCCGGCGCACAAGGCGCGCCAGAACCGACGGTGTCGCCACTTGCGTCTCCGTCTCAGCGGCCGTTTGTGACATTCGTTCTTCCGTGTGTATCGAAACTTGCGACGATGCCGGCGGCGGCCTTCTCGATGGAGCGCCGTTCGGCCATGGCCGTCTTGCGAAGACGGTTATAGGCGGCCTCGGCATCGCAATTGTGCTTCAGCATGAGGATGGCGGTCGCCTCGGCGACGACCTGGCGCTTGGCGAGCTGGTCTTTCAGGAGGGCGATTTCCTCCATCTGCGCCATGCGCCGTAGAAAACCCTGGCTCGCAACGACAAGCGCGCTGTAGAGCCCGGCGCTGCCGATGGGCTTCAGAAGCTGGGCGTCCGCTCCCTGTCCGATGGTCCAGGCGATGCGCCCGGGCGCTTCCGAGCCGATCAGCGCGATCATCGGCATGGGAGCAAGGCCGGGCGCCCAGGGAAACTGCTCGTCATGGCCCATATCGGCATCGATCAGGAGCACGTTGAAATCGCGCATTGCGTCGCTGTTTTCCAGCGTCGGCCAGGCCTGATCGGCGGCAATGCCGATGCGCGCGCACTGCGCCATCAGCGCGTCCACGTTCTGGTGCGGCCGGTGCAGGATGAGCGCCCGCCAGCCGACGAAATTGGGCGTATGGGCAAGGGCCGGGCTCATCGCACCACCCTCAGCTGCCGCGCGTCGGCGGCCATGTTCGCATAAAGCCGGTCGAGCGGCGTCGCCGTCAGAAACGGATCCGGCGCGATGGCTTCGGAGCAATGATGCACGATCTCGAAATCGCCATCGGCGCGTGTGCGGCCGATATGGGCATGGAGGCTGACGTGATTGGTCGCAGGGTCGACGCGCAACGAACCAAGCGGCGTTGTCGTCTCATGCTCACGGACCGCTTCCAGCACCCGCTGTGCCTCATCGCTTCCGATGCGGCGTATGGCATCGGCAATCATCACCACGGCGGCATAGGCCTGAACGAAAAAAGCGTCCGCCACCTGTGTGGGGTTCTCGGCTTTCATGCGGGCGGCGAAACGGTCGTTCTCTTCGCTCGCCAGCGCCCGGAAATAGCTCGATACGGTGTATTGTCCCTCTGCGATGGTGCCGAGCCTCGTGGTTTCATTCTCACATAGATTGCAGCTCACCACCGGGCAGTTGTCCGGAAGGAAAGCCGGGTCTTCCTTCCCGAGCGCCTGATAAGCGGCGAGAAAGGCGTATGAGGAATTTCCGATCAGATTGTTGAGTATGAAATCAGGCCGCTTCTCCCGGATTTCCTCGATCAGATGGTCGATATCATCATCGCCGATGGGTACGTAGCGTTCGCCCAGAACGCTGCCGCCGGAGCGGGTCAGAACATCGCGCGCAATGCGGTTGGTTTCCCACCCCCAGATATAGTTCGCGCCTGTCAGGAAACCCCGCGCGCCGAAGCGCGGCACGATATAATCGAGCAGCGGCACGAGCTGCTGGTTGGCGCAGGCGGCGATGTAGACGAGGTTTTCCGAAACCTCGAAACCCTCATAGACGCAAGGGTACCACAGCAAAGCATCGAGCTTCTCGACAACCGGGATCACCTCCTTGCGGCTCCACGAGGTGGTGCAGCCGACAATGTGCTGCGCGCCTGTCTGGCGGATGAGATCGCGGCAAAGCTCCGCATACCGGTCGGCATTGCCCTTCGGGTCGGCGTGATGGGCTTCGAGCCTGAACGGATAGGCATCATCCGCATTGATGTCGGCCACCGCCGCCAGGGCGCCGAAATAGCCCTGTTCGGCCGGCCGACTGTAGCCACCGCTACGCGAAAACAGAACGCCGATCGGATAAGTGTTCACACCCGTTCCCCAAAACGCAAAGGGCCCCGACGGGAACAACAATATTCCCGGCGAGGCCCAGATGCCAAAATCTTATTATGCCTCAAGCCTAGCTGGCGAAACGAAACTGTCAAGCCGCCCCGCGACAATCGCTTCCGCGCGAACCCGTGGTTGGCGAAAGCCGTATCCGGCAGATGCCGTGCGGATTTCGTGTTTCTTCAATGATAATTTATTGACAAAATGTCTGGAAATGTTTTCTTTTGCCGGGAGGGGCGCTCAGGAAAGCGCGGAAATCAAGCGTCTGCCAACGGACTGGTCTAAAGACTAGGGCCAGACGTAGCCGGGTTCAATGGGACATTTCGGCCTGTCCTTCAGATGGGAGTATCTATGCCGCAGCTCGGACAGGACACGTTACTGGATATTCGTTCACTCGCTGTCGAATTCGGCTCCAGCCGGGTCGTGGACGATCTGAGCTTCAGGGTGGCGCCCGGTCGCACGCTGGCCATTGTGGGCGAATCCGGGTCCGGAAAATCGGTCACCTCGCTCTCCATCATGCGTCTGATCGACCACATGAACGGCACCATCGCCAGTGGCGAGATCCTGTTCGATGGCGGCAACGGCCCGGTCGATCTGGCGAAAGCGCCGGTCGAAACCATGCGCAAGGTTCGTGGCAAGGACATCGCCATGATCTTCCAGGAGCCGATGACCTCGCTCAACCCGGTCTTCACCATCGGCGACCAGATCACCGAAGTGCTGATGCTGCATGAAGGCGTCTCGAAGAAAGAGGCGCTGCGTCAGGCCGGTGATTTGCTCGAAATGGTGCGCCTGCCCGATGCCCGCGCGCTGCTTTCGCGCTATCCGCACCAGCTTTCCGGCGGCATGCGCCAGCGCGTCATGATCGCCATGGCGCTCGCCTGCAAGCCCAAACTCCTCATCGCCGACGAACCCACCACCGCGCTGGATGTCACCATTCAGGCGCAGATCCTGTCCATCATCCGCGACCTGCAGGAAAAGCTCGGCATGGCCGTCATCTTCATCACGCATGACATGGGCGTGGTGGCCGAGGTGGCCGACGAGGTGGTCGTCATGTGGCGCGGCAAGAAGGTTGAGGAAGGCCCGGTCGAGCAGGTTTTTGCCAGCCCCCAGCACGCCTACACGCAAACCCTTCTGTCCGCCGTTCCCACGCTCGGCTCCATGGCCGGCGAGAAATATCCCAAGCGCCTGCCGGTTGCCGTCATGGATGGCGAAACGCCCCGCCTCGTGGGCGAGGAGCATCTGCAGGACACCGCGCGCTACGATCGGTCCCCGATCCTGAGCCTCAAAAACCTCGAAACCCGTTTCGACATCAAGAAGGGCTTCTTCGGCGGCGTCACCCACCGCGTTCACGCGGTGGAAAAGGTCAGCCTCGACATCTGGCCGGGCGAAACCCTTTCGCTGGTCGGCGAGTCCGGCTCCGGCAAGTCCACCATCGGCCGCACCATCCAGCAGCTTCAGGAAGCAACCGGCGGCGAGATTTTCTTTGAGGGCAAGGCGATTTCCGCCATGTCATCGGCCGAGCGTCACAGCCTGCGCCAGAAGGTGCAGTATGTCTTCCAGGACCCGTTCGCCTCGCTCGATCCGCGCCGCACGGTGGGCTTCTCCATCGCAGAGCCCATCGTCACACATGGCCTGATCGAAGGCGCCGCCGCCAGGCAGAAGCGCGTGGATGAACTGCTCGAGCGCGTCGGCCTCAAGGCCGAGCATGCGCGCCGTTACCCGCATGAATTCTCCGGCGGCCAGCGTCAGCGCATCTGCATCGCCCGCGCGCTTGCCTCGCGGCCCAAGCTCATCATTGCCGATGAGGCGCTGTCCGCGCTCGACGTGTCGGTGCAGGCGCAGATCATCAATCTCTTGATGGAGCTGCAGGCTGACGAAGGCCTGTCCTACCTCTTTATCAGCCACGACATGGCCGTGGTCGAGAAGGTCAGCCACCGCGTCGCCGTGCTCTATCTGGGGCAGATCGTGGAGGCGGGTTCGCGCGAGGCCGTGTTCGAGCGCGCCACGCATCCCTACACGAAGAAACTGCTCTCGGCGGTTCCCATCGCCGACCCGACAAAGCGGCCCGACCGGCCCATGCTCGAAGGCGAAATCCCGAGCCCTGTCCGCAGGGTCGGCGACGAGCCCGAAATTCAGCCTCTGGTGGAGATCGCGCCCGACCATCTGGTCGCGCAGAGCGCCACGGGCTGATCACTGGAACACAAACGCAAAAGAAACGGAGGACTTATCCATGAAACTCGGCAATACACGCGGCGCATTACTCGCCGCCGTGCTGGCGGCTCTGCCGTTCGGCGTCATGCCGGCGCAGGCCGCAGGCACGCTCACCATCTCTTCCCCGCAGGATCCGGGCAGCTGGGATCCGATCGACACCTTTCTGGTGAACTGGTCGTCCGTCGCCACCAACATCTATGATGGCCTGGTCTATCGCGGTCCCGATACAAAGATCGTCCCCGGCCTCGCCACCGAGTGGGAAGTGCTCGACGAGGGCAAGCGTCTCCGCTTCAAGCTGCGTGAAGGCGTCAAGTTCCACAATGGCGAGGATTTCAACGCCGACGCCGTGAAATTCACCTTCGACCGCCTGCTTGGCGAAGAAGGCAAGAAGGGCCCGCAGCGCTCCAACTATGCCGTCATCGAAAAGGTCGAGATCGTTGACGATTTCACGGTGGATCTGGTTCTGACCCAGCCCGATCCGGTGCTGATCACCAAGCTCGCCGGCTATGGCGCGATGATCGTGCCGCCGAAATACGTCACCGAAAACGAGGAAGATTTCGTCAACGCAAATCCCGTTGGCACCGGCCCGTTCAAGATGACCTCCTACGAGCCGAAGGTCGGCGTGAAGCTTGAGGCCTTCGCCGATCACTGGGGCGGTGCACCGAAGCTCGACGCCGTCGAGTACCGCTTCATCTCGGAGCCGGCCACAGCCGTCGCCGAGCTGCAGGCCGGCCGTGTCGACATTGTCATCCCGCCGACCATTCCGATCTCCATGGTTCCCACCATCGAGGCGGATGAGAAACTCGAAATCCGCTCCGTCACCAGCCCGACGGTCTATGCCCTGCGCTTCAACACCGGCAACGGCATCACCGCCGATGAGCGCGTGCGCAAGGCCATGATCATGGCCGTGGATCGCAAGGCCATCATTGATGCCGTTCTCGGCGGTCAGGCCAAGCAGATCGCATCCTTCCAGTCGGAACTGTCGTTCGGTTACGACCCGGAGATGGAGCCGCTGCCCTTCGATCAGGCAAAGGCAAAGGAGCTTCTGAAGGAAGCGGGCGTTGCTGCCGGCGCACCGGTCCAGATCGACATTCGCGGCAATGACGCCACCTTCGGTGAAGTCACCCAGGCGGTTGCCAGCTACCTGCAGATGGTCGGCCTCAACGCCACCATCAAGCCGTACGAGACCAACGTTCTGCTCAACGACATCATCCCGCAGGGCAAGACCGGCGAAATGTTCCAGCAGAGCTGGGGCGGCTGGACGCTCGACTACGACAACACCGCTTACCTGATGTACCACACGGGCGAGCGCTGGAACCCGTATGACAGCGACAAGGAGCTCGATGCGCTTCTGGAATCGCAGCGCCCGATGATCGACGTCGACGCGCGTGAGAAGGTGCTGCAGGAAATCGCAGCTTACGCAGCCGACCGCGCTCTCGAAATGCCGCTCTACAACCTCAATGCGCTCTATGGCGTCAACAAGCGGGTGAAAAACTTCATCGCGCCGCCGGACAGCCGCATGCGCCTCAACGAGGTTGAAGTCGAATAGTCCTCCCAGGACATAGATGTCGGGGGCGGCTCGCGCCGCCCCCGAGCCCGTGAACTTTGCGCGAGCGCGCAGAACCTAACCCGGAGGCTCTGGTGGCCAGTTTTCTTCTCAAACGCATCCTGCAGGCGGTGTTCGTCGTTTTCGTCGTCACCCTCACGGTGTCGTTCGCCATCCGGTTGACCGGTGATCCGGCGCTCATGCTTTCTCAGGGTGCGGGCAGCGTCACGGAAGAGGATCTGGCGAATATCCGTCAGGCGCTCGGCCTCAACGAGCCGTTCATCGCCCAGTATTGGGATTTCATCAAAGGGCTTTTTGTCGGCGATTTCGGCCGCAGCTTCCTCGGAGGCACCTCGGTATCCCTGCTCATTTCCAAGGCTTTGCCGGCCACGCTGGCACTGGCCTTCTCCTCCATGCTGGTGTCCATCGCGATTTCCATTCCGCTTGGCATCCACGCGGCGGTCAACAAGGGCAAGACCGCAGATCAGGTGATCCGCATCCTGTCTCTGGTCGGGCTTTCCTTCCCGAATTTCTGGCTCGCCATCATGCTCGTTCTGGTGTTCTCGATCATGCTGCAATGGCTGCCGCCGTCGGGCATGAGCGGGTTTGCCAGCTTCATCATGCCGGCAGTCACCATGGGTGTCATTCTCACCGCCACGAATGTGCGGCTCGTGCGTACGGCCATGCTTGAGACGCTGCGTTCACAGTATATCCAGGTCGCCCGTGCAAAAGGCCTGAGCGAGAGCAAGGTGCTCTACAAGCATGCGCTCAGAAACTGCGCCATTCCGCTGATCACCTATTTCGGCCTCCAGTTTGGCGGCCTTCTGGGCGGCATTGTCGTCATTGAGCGCGTGTTCAACTGGCCGGGCCTCGGCACGCTCGCCTTCGATGCGGTGGCGGGCCGCGACTATCCGGTCCTGCAGGCAGTCATCACCGTGCTCTCGCTGCTCATCATCGGCGTCAACCTTTTGGTCGACATCGCCTATGGGCTGGTCGATCCGCGCATCCGCAACCGATAGAAAGGACGCAATCATGGCACAGGCTGTTTCGCGTTTGCGTCACTTCAAGAACATCGAGTTCATTCTGGGCATTCTTCTTGCCGGAACGATGACGCTTCTGGTCCTGCTTTCACCGCTGCTCTTTCCCGATGGCGGTGAGCAGATCAACCTGACGGCACGTCTCACAAAACCGTTCACCGACTGGGCGCACATTCTGGGCACCGACCCGCTGGGCCGCGATGTGCTGGCGCGCGTGATAACTGGCGGCAAGATCTCGCTTCTGGTCGGCTTCACCTCCGTTGCCGGCGCTGTGGTGGTCGGTGTCGTGATGGGGTTGATCTCGGGCTATTATCGCGGCTTCTGGGACATGCTCGTCATGCGCTTTGCCGACGTGCAGCTGGCGCTTCCCTTCATCCTGCTTGCCATCACCTTCATCGCCATTGTGGGCGGCGGCATCACCAACACGATCATCCTGCTCATCGTGTCGCAATGGGTTCAGTATGCCCGCCTTGTGCGCGGCTCCGTCCTGTCGCTCAACGACCGTGAGTTCATCCATGCGGCCAAGGCCATCGGCGTGCCGGATTTCAAGATCCTGTTTCAGCACCTTCTGCCGAATCTCGCCGGGCCCGTCATCGTTCTGATGACGCTCAACGTCGCCACCAACATTCTTCTGGAAAGCTCGCTAACCTTCCTTGGCCTCGGTGTCGATCCGACCATCCCGAGCTGGGGGGGCATGCTGGCCGATGGCCGCACCTATCTGCAGAACGCCTGGTGGGTCAGCGTCTTTCCGGGCCTCGCAATCCTCTTCACCGTGCTCGGCCTGAACCTGCTTGGCGACTGGCTGCGCGATCTTCTCGATCCAACGGGACGCACAGAAACATGACCGCGATCTTCGAAAAGACCTTTGACCGCACGCTCGACCGTCTGGTTGCCGAATACGCCATTGAGGCATGGCGCGGTGGCGAGCTGGAGGCGTGGCTTTTCGAGGATGAGGCGGCGCGCCGCGGTGCCGAAAAGCGCTTTGCGGCAGCGGGCATTAAGGCGCGGCTGCACAGCGCCTACAAGCCGCTGGTTCATTTCTTTCTGGAAGACGCGCCCGCCGCGCCGCGCATCGCCATCACTTATCCGGTGAGCGCTGCTGCGCCCGAGCAGCGTTTCCTTCTGGAAGCCTATCCTCTGGCAGGGATGGTGGGCGCAGCCGAGATCAGCTTCACCCCCGCTCCGGTCGATGGCCCGCTCGAATATGGTGTCGAGATCACGGCGGCGGACGGCGCCGTTTCACGCCATGCGGTCTTCGCGCCCAACCGGCTTGCCGACGATCATATCGGCGAAAAGCTTCTTTCGCCCTGCGGCTGGCTGCGCGTGCGTCACCCGGATGGCCGCGTTGTTGACGAAGCGCTCGCAACCGATTTCGAGCGCCTGTTTCACGAAACGGTTCAGGCCATTGATGCGCACCCATGGGGAGACAGCGAACCCTTTTTCGACGCGCTGCATATTGCTGTGTCCATGCCTGGCGCAGACACACGGCTCCCGGTTGGCGAGGAAGCGATCAGCCTGCATGAGGCGCTGCACGAGGATTTCTATTTCTCGCTGCTTGAACTTTTCCAGAAGAAGTCCGGCCGTCCGCTCGGTTCGCGCGGGCTCCAGCCCGGTCAGATCATTCCGGTGATCGCGGCAGGCGAGGGGCCGCTCACCGTCAGGGTTGAAACCCGGCCGCTTACCACCGAACCCGCCCATTGGCCGGCGCAGCCGCTGCACGAAGCCACGGGGCCATTCTCCGTCTCGATGGTCGCCGAGACGCTTGAAAAGATCGGCGGTGAGGCATTCGAGGTGGTTTCGCGTTCCGGCCGCCCGGTTCCGGCGCGCTATGTGCGCGGAACCGATCATCCGATCATGCTGAGCGGCGGACAGCATCCCAACGAGATTTCCGGTGTCGCAGGCGCGTTGCGCGGTGCTTCGCTGCTGGCCGGGCGTGAAGGCGCGCATTTCACGGTTTCCCCGCTGGAAAACCCGGACGGCTACGCGCTTCATTATGCGCTATGCCAGAGCCAGCCGCACCACATGCACCACGCGGCCCGCTACACCGCGCTTGGCGACGATCTGGAATATCGGGAAGCCGAACCCTTCTATGAAAAAGCCATTCGCCGCGAAGCCTATTCACGCACGAAGGCCGTGCTCCACGTCAATCTGCACGGCTACCCCTCGCATGAATGGACCCGTCCGCTGACGGGCTACATTCCACGCGGGTTCGAGATGTGGACGGTGCCGAAGGGCTTTTTTCTGGTCGCCCGTCACAAGCCCGGCTGGGCCGAGCGCACGCGTCTCCTCATCGAAAAGGTGACGGCTGAACTTGCAAAGGTTCCGGGCCTCGTCGCTTTCAATGAAGCGCAGATGCGGCTCTACGAGATCCACGCTGGTGCACTTCAGTTCGAGGTGTTGAACGGCTTCCCGATCACCATCACGGAGGTCGACCGCCACGACGCGCCGATGACGCTCATCACCGAATATCCGGACGAGACGGTCTATGGTGATGCGTTTCGGCTCGCCCATGAAGCGCAGACCCGGACGGTGCTTGCCGCCTATGAGGCGCTTCAGGAAATGATGGCGGAGAGCCTGATGGTTTAGGCCTGATCGGCCTTCTTGGCCGCCGCCTCGCTGTGCCAGGCGTGGTCGATGGAGCCTTCCTCGGCCTTGTGGAAATATTGCGAGCAGACGAGCCAGCCCTTGAGCGGGCGCAAAAGCGCCATGCAGCTCAGGATCGTCAATGGCACGGTCGTGAAAACGTGGACCCAAAGCGGCAGTTCGAATGCCATCTGGAACCACACCCCGAAGGCGAGCGCGGGAACGGCGGCTATGGTCATGGCGAAGAAGGCTGGACCGTCGGCCGGATCGGCGAAGGAGTAGTCGAGCCCGCAGACCTCGCAGCTTTCCGCGAGCTGGAGATAGCCCTTGAAGATGTGACCCTGCTGGCATTGCGGGCAGCGGCCAAGGGTCCCCGTCAGCATCGGGTTGTCGGTGGGTGTATACTGGGCGTTCTTCATCGCGGCCTCTCCATTTCAGGGTGCAGTCTCATCGAAAGAAGACTGCGTGGCCATGTGACAATTCAGCTTGCGACAAAATTGCCGAAAAGTCCCGGAAATTCCGGAATTTGAGGTAAAACGCTTTCGTTTTCCGGAAAACGACGTGTTTTTACGTCAAAAGATTTTGCCCGTGAAAATCGTCCTTCGCGGCCTCCGCTTCGGTCTTGATGAAGTCCGTCAGCATCCGAATGCGCGGTGTGTGCGCGACGTCCTGATGGGCGATGCACCAGTAGTAGCGTTCGAGATGAATCTCTTTTGGTATGACCGGAACAAGATCGGGGTAGTGGCGTGCCATGAAGTTCGGCATCACACACAGCCCCAGACCCTTGCGCGTGGCGGCGAGCTGCGCATGAATGCTGGAGCTCTGGTAAAATGCGCGGGCACCCGGCAGGATCTCCCGATGGTAATCGAGGCCCGGCGTAAAGATCATGTCTTCGATGTAGCCGATGATGCGATGGGACGCCAAATCGGATTTGCGGCGCACCGGAGGGTGTTTTTCCAGATACTCGCGGGTTCCATAAAGAAACAGCCGGTACATGGTGATCTTTTCATAGTGATGTGAGCCCGCCCGGTTGGTGGACAGGGTCACCGACATATCCGCCTCGCGGCGTGACAGTGAGACGATCTGCTGGATGATGAGAAGCTCGATAGACAGGCTAGGCAGGGAACTGGCGAGATCGGGCAGGCGGTCGGCCAGGAAGAAATTGCCGAACCCTTCCAGCGTGCTGATACGCACAACGCCGCTGACCGAGGTGGCGTCACCTGCGAGTTCGCTCTGCACGTGAGCGGCTTCGCGCTCGATCACTTCGGCCCGCTCCACCATCTTTTCGCCCGCCGCCGTCAGAAGATAGCCGCGCGGGTTGCGCTCGAAGAGCCGTGTTCCCAGCGCCTGCTCAAGCCTGTCGATGCGGCGCGAAACCGTGGCGTGATTGGTTCTCAGCTTGCGCGCCGCTGCCGAAAGCTGCCCCGTTCGCGCGACGGCGAGGAAGTATTGCAGGTCGTCCCAGGAAAATGGTCGCATCGCTCTGTACGTTTTTGCACCGTATTTGTGCAAAAATAATGAGTTGTGTACGGAAAGGTCAATGCTATGACTATAGGCATGGTCGTGCATGAGGGAAGGGAGGCCCGGTTCGCACCGGCTCCAGCCCCCATAATTGCCATGCCGATTTCCTGCAGGGAGATGTGCGGAGGAGCACGAGCACGCCCTGCGGTTCAGGATAACCGCCGCCGGGCGCGCAGCACCGGCTTGCGGATCACCGTTTTGGGAGGAGAGATCGATTATGAAGTTACTTGCGCTTGCATCCATGGCCCTGATGACGGCCACCGCCATTCCGGCCATGGCCCAGGTTTCCGATGAAAAGGTGAAGATCGGCATCCTGAACGACCAGTCGGGTGTCTACGCCGACTTTGGCGGAAAATGGTCCTATGAGGCCGCGCTGATGGCGGTCGAGGATTTTGGCGGCACGGTTCTCGACAAGCCCGTCGAGGTCATCACCGCCGACCACCAGAACAAGCCTGACATTGCCGCCAATATCGCCCGCCAGTGGTATGATACCGAACAGGTAGATGCGATCATGGAGCTGACGACTTCGTCGGTGGCTCTGGCCGTGCAGGGCATCTCGAAAGAGAAGAAGAAGATCAACATGGTCACCGGCGCGGCGACCACGGAACTGACCGGCGCACAGTGCTCGCCCTACGGTTTCCACTGGGCCTATGACACGCATGCTCTCGCGGTCGGCACCGGCGGCGCGCTGGTGGAGCAGGGCGGCGACACCTGGTTCTTCCTGACCGCAGACTATGCGTTCGGCTATTCTCTGGAAGAGCAGACCGGCAACTTTGCCAAGTCCAAGGGCGGTGAGATTTTGGGTGCCGTACGCCATCCGCTCGCCACCACCGACTTCTCTTCCTTCCTGCTTCAGGCTCAGGCCTCGGGCGCCAAGGTGATCGGTCTGGCGAATGCCGGTCTCGATACGGCAAACGCGATCAAGCAGGCCGCCGAATTCGGCATCGTGGCTGGCGGGCAGCGCCTGGCAGCGCTTCTGTTTACGCTGGCCGAGGTTCATGGTCTTGGCCTTGAAGCCGCGCAGGGGCTGACGCTGACGGAAGGTTTCTACTGGGATCGCGACGATGAATCGCGCGAGTTCGCCCGCCGTTACTACGAACGCACCGAGCGTATGCCCAACATGATCCAGGCTGGTACCTATTCTGCCGTGATGCAGTACCTCAAAGCCATCAAGGAAGCCGGTACGGACGAGACGGAAGCGGTCGCTGCAAAGCTGCATGAGATGAAGGTCAACGACCTCTTCGCCCGCGACGCGACTGTGGGCCCCAATGGGCGTCTGCTCAACGACATGTATCTGATGGAAGTGAAGAAGCCCGCCGACAGCAAGGAACCGTGGGACTATTACAATGTCCTTGCCACCATTCCGGGTGAGGAAGCCTATATCAAACCGTCTGAAAGCGGCTGCTCCCTGGTCAGCCAGTGACGGAGGCTGCCATGATAGAAGCGCCGGTTTCCGGCGCCGCCAGTGATGCAGAGCCGCGGGTGGTGCTTTCCGCCCGCGGTCTGCGGCGCGATTTTGCCGGGTTCGTTGCCGTCAAGAATGTTGATCTCGACGTGCATCATGCGAAGATTCACGCGCTGATCGGCCCGAACGGGGCCGGCAAGACAACCGTTTTCAATCTTCTGACCAAGTTTCTGGCGCCCAGTGCCGGGCGCATCGAGTTCATGGGGCGCGACATCACCAGCACCCCGCCCGCCAGGGTGGCGCGGCTGGGGCTGGTGAGGTCGTTCCAGATCTCGGCGATCTTTCCGCATCTGAGCGTGCTCGACAATGTGCGCGTCGCGCTGCAGCGTCCGGGCGGGCTCGGCTATCAGTTCTGGCGCTCGCTCGGCAGCCTCGACCTCCTGACCCCGCGCGCGGAACAATTGTTGGAGACGGTCGGGCTTCAGAACGAACGCCACAGGATGGCCGGCGATCTCTCCTATGGCCGCAAGCGCGTGTTGGAGATTGCCACCACGCTGGCGCTCGATCCCAAGGTTCTTCTGCTCGACGAGCCCATGGCGGGCATGGGCCATGAAGATGTGGAGACGGTTGCCGACATAATCCGCGATGTGGCGAAGGACCGTGCCGTCCTCATGGTCGAGCACAATCTCAAGGTCGTCGCCGATCTCTGCGACTGGATCACGGTTCTCCAGCGTGGCGAGATCATTGCCGCCGGCGATTACGCCACCGTGAGCCAGGACGAACAGGTGAAGGTGGCCTATATGGGGACGGCCCATGACGCATGAGCACGGCAAAAAGCCGCTTCTTTCCGTCCGCGATCTGCATGCCTGGTATGGCGAGAGCCACGCACTGCACGGTGTGAACCTCGATGTGGCGGAGGGCGAAACGGTCACGCTGCTTGGCCGCAACGGTGTCGGCAAGACGACGACGCTGCGCGCGATCATGGGCATCATCCGCAAGCGCAAGGGCGTGATCGACTTTGCCGGTCAGGATTTGATGAACACGCCGCTGCACCGCACGGCGCATGCGGGGCTCGGCTTCGTGCCTGAGGAGCGCGGCATCTTTGCCACGCTTTCGGTGGACGAAAACCTGCTTCTGCCGCCTGTTGTCTCTGACGGGGGCATGAGCATCGAAGAGATTTTCGAGCTGTTCCCAAATCTGAAAGAGCGACGCAACAGCCAGGGCACAAAGCTCTCCGGCGGCGAACAGCAGATGCTTGCAATCGCCCGCATGCTGCGCACCGGCGTGAAGCTGCTTCTGCTCGATGAACCGACCGAAGGCCTCGCACCGGTGATCGTGGAGCGCATCGGCGAGGTGCTGGCAACGCTCAAGGCGCGCGGCATGACGATCCTGCTGGTTGAGCAGAATTTCCGGTTTGCCAGCCGCGTTGCCGACCGTTTCTACCTGATGGAACACGGCCAGATAACGGCGAGCTTCCCGGCATCCGAGCTGGATCAGCGCATGGAGGAGTTGCACGAGGTGATTGGAGTTTGATGACATGACCATGATCTTCGGAATCCCGATCCAGGCCTTTCTCGGCCAATTGCTGGTCGGCCTCATCAATGGCTCGTTCTACGCGATGCTGAGCCTCGGGCTCGCCATCATCTTCGGCCTTTTGCGGGTGATCAATTTCGCCCATGGCGCGCAGTACATGCTGGGTGCATTCATCGGCTATCTGCTTCTGGCGCATCTGGGCATTGGCTATTGGCCGGCGCTTATCCTGGTGCCTTTGCTGGTGGGGCTGAGCGGCATGGCGATCGAGAAGGTCGCGCTGTCCCGGCTTTACAATGTGGACCCGCTCTACGGCCTGCTCTTCACCTTCGGGCTGGCCCTCGTTCTGGAAGGCGCGTTCCGCTATTTCTATGGTGTATCGGGGCAATCCTATATGCCGCCGCCGCAGCTTTCCGGCGGCACCAATCTTGGCTTCATGTTCCTGCCGAACTATCGCGGCTGGGTGGTGGTTGCCTCACTCATCATCTGCATCGGCACATGGCTTCTGATCGAAAAGACCAAGCTTGGCGCCTATCTGCGCGCGGCGACGGAAAACCCGACCCTTGTGCAGGCCTTCGGCGTCAACGTTCCGCTGCTTCTGACGCTGACCTATGGCATTGGCTCGGCACTTGCCGGTCTTGCCGGCATCATGGCCGCACCGGTCTATCAGGTGAGCCCGCTCATGGGCTCAAACCTCATCATCGTGGTGTTCGCCGTGGTGGTGGTGGGCGGCATGGGCTCGATCCTCGGCGCCATCGTCACCGGCTATATGCTCGGTCTCGCCGAAGGGCTCACCAAGGTGTTTTATCCCGAAGCGTCCAACATCGTGATCTTCGTGATCATGGCGATCGTGCTTCTGGTGCGACCGGCCGGACTGTTCGGGAAGGATGCGTGACATGGCTGAACTGACCAGTACCGGCATCGACCGGCAGACCCGTGCCCGCACCGAATGGCTTCTCGTGGGGCTGGGGATTGCAGCGCTGATCGCCGCACCGTTCTTCCTCTATCCCGTCTTCCTGATGAAGATGCTGTGCTTCGCGCTCTTTGCGGCGGCGTTCAACCTGCTGCTCGGTTATACGGGCCTGCTTTCCTTCGGTCATGCGGCCTTCTTTGGCGGTGCGGCCTATTTCACCGCTCATGCGGTGAAGGAGTGGGGCTGGACGCCGGAATTCGGCGTGCTTCTCGGCGTGTTTGGCGCGGCGGTGCTGGGGCTGATCATCGGCTTTTTCGCCATCCGGCGGCAGGGAATCTATTTCGCCATGATCACGCTGGCGCTGGCGCAGATGTTCTATTTCTTCTGCGTTCAGGCCCCTTTCACCAAGGGCGAGGACGGCATTCAGGGCGTGCCGCGCGGGCATCTCTTCGGGTTCATCGATTTGAGCGTGCCGCTCAACATGTATTTCTTCGTGCTGGGCGGCTTCCTGATCGGCGTCTTTGCCGTCTGGCGCATCGTGCATTCGCCTTTCGGCATGATCCTGAAATCGATCCGCGAGAACGAGAATCGCGCAATCTCGCTCGGCTACAGCGTTGCGCGCTACAAGCTTGCCGCCTTTGTGATGTCGGCCACGCTAGCGGGGCTTGCCGGCGCGATGAAGGCCCTGGTGTTCCAGTTCGCAACGCTGACGGATGTGACCTGGCAGATGTCGGGCGAGGTGATCCTCATGACACTGCTTGGCGGGATCGGCACGATGCTCGGCCCGATTGTCGGCGCCGGGCTGGTCGTCACACTGCAGAACTATCTTGCCACGTCGGAGTTTCCGGTGACGGTGATCACCGGCGCGATCTTCATGATCTGCGTGCTTCTGTTCCGTCGCGGTATTGTGGGCGAAATCCTCGCGCGGTTTTCGCGCGGGGAGGGCGACGTGCGCTGACCGCCATGACGGACAAGTTCGATTATATCGTCGTCGGCGCGGGGACGGCGGGATGCCTTCTGGCCAACCGCCTGTCCGCCGATCCGAAGGTCTCGGTGCTGCTTCTGGAGGCGGGCGGTAAGGACAATTACGCCTGGGTGCATATCCCGGTCGGCTATCTCTACTGCATCTCCAACCCGCGCACCGACTGGTGCTTTACCACCGAAAGCGAGGCTGGGCTGGGCGGGCGCTCGCTCGCCTATCCGCGCGGCAAGGTGCTGGGCGGCTGCTCCTCCATCAATGGCATGATCTACATGCGCGGGCAGGCGCGCGATTATGATCGCTGGCGGCAGATGGGCTGCACGGGCTGGGCCTGGGACGATGTGCTGCCCTTCTTCAAGAAGCCCGAAGACTACTACCGGGGCGCCGACGACATGCATGGCGCCGGCGGCGAGTGGCGCGTGGAAGAGGCGCGCGTGCGCTGGGACATTCTGGATGCGTTTCAGGATGCGGCCGAATCGCTCGGCATCCCGAAGGTCGACGATTTCAACCGGGGTGACAATGAGGGCTCGTCCTATTTCCGGGTGAACCAGCGCAGCGGCATACGCTGGAACGCTTCCAAAGCCTTCCTGAAGCCTGTGCGGCACCGGCAGAACCTGCGGGTTGAGACAGGCGCGCATGTGCGCCGTCTGTTGGTCCAGGAGGGGCGTGTCACGGGCGTCGCCTACGAGCAGAACGGGGTGGCGCGCGAGGCGCATTGCCGGGCCGAGGTCGTTCTGTCGGCGGGCGCAGTCGGCTCGCCGCACATTCTCGAACTGTCGGGCATCGGGCGCGGGGATGTTTTGCAGGCAGCCGGCATTCCCGTGGTCTTCGAGCAGAATTCGGTGGGCGAAAACCTGCAGGACCACCTGCAGCTGCGCTGCGCCTACAAAGTGTCTGGCATCCGCACGCTGAACGAGCAGGCGAGCCGGCTGACCGGCAAGGCAGCGATTGCGCTGGAATATCTTCTGAAACGGTCGGGGCCCATGTCCATGGCGCCGAGCCAGCTTGGCCTTTTCACACGCTCTGATGAAACGCGCGAAACGGCCAATCTGCAATATCACGTGCAGCCGCTCTCGCTCGACAGGTTCGGCGATCCGGTTCATCCCTTCCCGGCCTTCACGGCAAGCGTGTGTAATCTCAGGCCCGAGAGCCGGGGTTCGGTGCATCTGACCTCGAAGGATTTCCGGAAACAGCCGGCCATTCGGCCCAACTATCTCTCCACCGAGGGTGACAGGCAGGTGGCCGCCGACGCAATCCGGCTCACGCGCCGCATCGTCGCCCAGCCGGCCCTGCAGCGCTACAGGCCCGAAGAGTTCAAGCCGGGACCGGATTACCAGAGCGAGGAAGAACTGGTTGAGGCAGCTGGCCAGATCGGCACGACGATCTTCCACCCCGTCGGCACATGCCGGATGGGGACGGATGAGGGAGCGGTTGTCGATCCGCGGCTTAGAATGCGTGGGCTCGATGGCCTGCGCATCGCCGATGCGTCGGTAATGCCCACCATCGTTTCCGGCAACACCAACTCGCCGACGCTGATGATCGCGGAAAAGGCGGCGTCGATGATCCTCGAGGATGCGCGATAGGCCGGACGCCATGGCCTTGCGGGGCGAATAGCTGTTGACTTCCTGAATTCTGACGATTATTGAAAATCATCAGGAATAGGATGATGAAACAGATTACGCGCACCCGCACCGATCCGGAGGAAACCCGCAGCCGCATTCTGGAGGTGGCCGAGAATTTCTTCCGCAGCATTGGCTATCAGAAGACTTCCGTTGCCGATATTGCCGCGGAAGTGGGTATGAGTCCGGCCAATGTCTACCGATTCTTCCCTTCAAAAGGGGCGATCAACGAGTGCATCTGCGGGCGGATCGTCGAGGAAGTGGCGGCGATCGCCTTTTCCATCGCGCGGACCAACGCGCCGGCGCCGGAGAAGCTGTCGCGGCTTCTGACGTCGATCCACGAGCACAACAAGGCGACGCTGATCAAGGAAAAGCGCACCCACGAGATGGTTGCGGTTGCGATGCAGGAAAACTGGTCGATCATCAAGGCGCATATCGAGCGCATGACGACGATCATGGAAGGCATCATCCGCGAGGGTGTCGAGGCGGGCGATTTCGATGTCGACGATCCGGCAGAGGCGGCGCGCTGCGTCAAAACGGCGTTTGTGCCGTTTTTCCACCCCCTGTTGATCGAACATTGCATACAGCACGGCGAGGACACCGAGCAGGGTCTGCGCGAGCAGTTGCGCTTTATCCTGAAAGCACTGGGCAAGCGGGCATAGGCTGATGCGCCCAAAGCTGTGGCGGCATTGGAATGCGCGCGCTCAAATAGTGATAAATATTGAGAATCATCAGTTAACAACGTTTATAAGGTAGGGGCTCATGCCGCTGACGACACCGAAACGGATTGTTCTTCTGGGCGCGATGGCGCTTTCACTGGCCGCCTGCCAGGAAGAGGAGGTGGCCGAGCGTCCCGATCCCGTCGTGCGGGTGGCGACGGTGCGGCTTTCCCCGCTTGCGGAGACACGCACTTATACGGGCACCATCGTGCCGCGCACGGAAGTCGCCGAGGCGTTTCGCGTCGGTGGCAAGGTGGCTGAACGCCGTGTGGATGTGGGGGACGCGGTCAAGGCCGGAGAGGTTCTGGCGCGGCTCGACCCGGTCGATCTCAACCTGCAGCTTGAGCAGCAGCGGGCAGCACTTACGGCAGCGCGGGCAAGCCTCGCCAAGGCCGAGACCGATCTCGAGCGGGCGCGCACGCTGTTCAAGCGCGGGCACGTGACCCAGGCAGCGCTCGATGTACAGGCGCTGGCGGTTGACGAAACGCGCTCGCGCTTCGAGCAGGCCGAGCGCGCGGTCGCCCTTGCCGAAAACCAGATGGGCTATGCCGAACTCACGGCATCCGCCGACGGCGTGGTGAGTGCCGTGGGTGTGGAGGCGGGCCAGGTCGTCTCGCCCGGTCAGATGGTGGTGAGCGTGGCGCGGCTGGATGAAAAGGAGGTCGAGGTTTCGATCCCCGAAAGCCGTCTCACCGACCTGGAGGGCTCCACTGCGGAGGTCTCGCTGTGGGCCGGCGACGGCCTTTACGCCGCGAAGGTGCGCGAGATCGCGCCGGAGGCCAACGGCACGAGCAGGACCTATCCGGTGCGCTTCTCCGTGCCGCAGGCGGATGCGAATGTCCGGCTCGGCATGACCGCCACCGTTTCGCTCACCAAAGGAGATCCGTCACCGGTCGCGCGCATACCGATGACGGCGGTTCTCGACGATGGCCGGGGCCCGGTCGTGTTCGTAGTCGATCCCCCCTCGAACGAACTCAAACGCCGGCCGGTCGTCGTCGAGGCCTATCAGTCGCGCAATGCGATTATTGCGGAGGGCCTTGAGGATGGCGACAGGATCGTCACGCTCGGTGTCCAGAAACTGCAGGATGGTGAACGCGTCCGGCTCGCCGAAATCCAGTCTGCCAGCGCTGACTGACCGGAGGCCAACATGCAGCGTTTCAACCTTTCGCAGTGGGCCGTCACTCACCAGACGCTCGTCCTGTTCCTGATCATCGTTCTCTCGCTGGGCGGAGCCTATTCCTATGCGCGACTCGGTCGTGCGGAGGATCCGAGCTTTACGATCAAGGTGATGGTGGTGAATGCCATCTGGCCGGGCGCCACGGCCGAGGAGGTGCAGCGACAGGTCGCCGACCCGATCGAGAAGACGCTGCAGGAAGTGCCCTATTTCGACAAGGTGCGCACCTATTCCAAACCGGGCTCCACCTTCATGCAGGTGCAGCTTGAGGACACGACACCGCCGGGCGAGGTGGCCGACATCTGGTATCAGATCCGCAAGCGTGTCGGCGACATTCGCGCGAGCCTCCCGCAGGGCGTGATCGGCCCTTTCTTCAATGACGAGTTCGGCGATGTGGACAGCGCGCTCTACATGCTGACCGGCGATGGCGCGACGATGCGCGATCTGAAGGACGCGGCGGAAGACATTCGCCAGCGGCTTCTGCGCGTGCCGGATGTGGAGAAGGTCCGCTTTTACGGCGCTCAGGACGAGCGCATCTTTGTCGAGTTTTCCCATTCCAAGCTTGCCACTCTGGGCATCGACCCGCAGGTGATCTTCAATTCCATCGCGGCACAGAATGCTGTGACACCTTCGGGCGAGATCGAGACGGCGTCCGACCGGGTGTTCCTGCGCGTGGAAGGAGCGCTGAAGGGCGTGGAAGCCGTGGCTTCTGTGCCTGTTGCCGTAAACGGCACCGTGTTCCGTCTTGGCGATATCGCCGATGTCCGTCGCGGCTATGAAGACCCGCCGACCTTCACCGCACGCCATGAGGGACAGCAGGCGCTCGCCATTGGCGTGGTCATGGCCGAAGGCGCGAACATTCTCACCCTGGGCGAAAATCTCGATCAGGCAATGGACGGGATCAAGGCCGATCTTCCGGTCGGTCTGGAACTCGACATGATCGCCAACCAGCCGGAAGTCGTGCAGGACTCCGTCGGCGAGTTCATCAAGGTGTTTCTGGAAGCGCTGGCCGTCGTGCTGGCGGTGAGCTTCCTGTCGCTTGGCTGGCGCACGGGTATCGTGGTGGCGCTGGCGGTGCCGCTGGTGCTGGCCATCGTGATGATCGTGCTCGACATTCTGGGCATGAGCCTGGAACGCATCACGCTCGGCGCGCTCATCATCGCGCTTGGTCTTATGGTGGACGATGCGATCATCGCCGTCGAAATGATGGTGGTGAAGATGGAGCAGGGCTATGACCGGCTGAAAGCGGCGACCTTCGCCTGGACCTCCACGGCCTTTCCCATGCTCACGGGAACACTGGTGACGGCGGCGGGCTTCCTGCCGGTCGGCTTTGCGCAGTCGACAGCGGGCGAATATGCCGGCGGCATTTTCTGGGTGGTCGGCATTGCGCTGGTGGCGTCGTGGTTCGTGGCGGTGATCTTCACGCCCTATATCGGCGTCAAGCTCCTGCCCGATTTTCACAAGCACGGCGCTGCCGTGGCAGAGGGTGGCGATCATCACGATATCTACGACACGCGCCTCTACAACGCGCTGCGCCGGATCGTCGACTGGTGCGTGTCATGGCGCTGGGTGGTCATCGCTGCGGTGATCGGGCTCTTCGCCATCTCGATCTGGTCTTTCGGATTTGTCCAGCAGCAGTTCTTCCCGACCTCGCCCCGCCCCGAACTGATGGTGGAAATCCGCCTGCCGGAAGGCGCGCCGATCAAGGCCACCGAAGCGTCTGCCCGTGCGATGGAAGAGGTGGTTGCGGCTGACGAAGAGGTGCTGACCTACTCCACCTACACGGGCGCCGGTGCCCCACGCTGGTTCCTCGCTTCCAACCCGGAGCTGCCGAAGCCGAACTACGCGATCATCGTGATGTACACCGAGGACGCGGCAGCCCGCGACCGGGTCAAGGAGCGGCTGCAGACCTACATCGCCGATGGCGGTCTGCCCGAAGCGCGGGTGCGCGTCACGGAACTGGTGTTCGGCCCGCCCGTGGGCTTCCCCGTTCAGTTCCGTGTCATTGGCCCGGACCCGCTGGAGGTGCGTCGCATCGCCTATGAGGTGCGCGATGTGATGGCGCAGAACCCCAACGCGCTCGATCCCAATCTGGACTGGAACGAACAGGCGAAGTCCATCCGGCTTGAGGTCGATCAGGACCGTGCACGGGCCCTCGGCCTGACACCGCAGGATATCGGCCGCACGCTGCAGACCCTGCTTTCAGGCCTGACGGTGACCTCGGTCCGCGATGGCATCGAACAGGTGGATGTGGTGGCGCGCGCGGTGGAGAGCGAAAGGCTCGACATCGAGCATCTGGGCGACCTGACGATTGCCACGCGCGGCGGAGCGCCGGTGCCGCTGTCGCAGGTGGCCAGGGTGGTCTATGGGCATGAAGAACCGATCCTGTGGCGGCAGAACCGCGACATGCTGATCACGGTGCGCGCCGATGTGCCTGCAGGCGTGCAGCCGCCGGATGTTTCCTCACAGATATGGCCGACCCTTCAGCCGCTGATGGAGAACCTGCCGGTGGGCTACCGCATCGAAATGGGTGGCGCCATCGAGGAAAGCGCCAAGGCGAACGCTGCCCTGTTCGATGTGTTCCCGATCATGGTGCTGGCCATGCTCACCATCCTGATGATCCAGCTCCAGAGTTTCTCGCGGCTCGCCCTGGTCTTTGCCACCGCCCCGCTCGGTCTCATCGGCGCGGCGTTCGGGCTGTTGATCTTCAACCAGCCCTTCGGCTTCGTGGCTCTGCTCGGGCTGATCGCGCTTGCCGGGATGATCATGCGCAACACGGTGATCCTGGTCGATCAGATCAAGGCCGATCAGGAAGACGGGATGCCTGAATGGACCGCGATCATCGAGGCGACGGTGCGCCGCACACGGCCCGTGGTTCTGACGGCGCTTGCCGCCATCCTCGCCATGGTGCCGCTCTCGAGCAATGTGTTCTGGGGGCCGATGGCCTTTGCCATCATGGGCGGTTTGACCGCCGCGACGGTGCTGACGATCCTGTTCGTGCCGGCGCTTTACGCCGCCTTCTACCGCGTCCGGAGGCCGGGCGCGGAGCAGGGGGGCGATGCCGGGATTGCAGTCCAGGACAATGAACAACTCGCGCTGCCACAGGCGGCCGAGTAAGGAGGGGCGGCGGAATTCAATGCTCGCGTTCCGCCGCCTTTCTGTTTTCTGTCAAATTCGGATTGTCGCTCACGCCTGCCAGGCAATCTCCGGCTTTTCGCGCCAGGCGAAACGTGTGAGGTGATCGTCGATCACATGTTGAGCACGGGCAAGCTCCTCGTCCGTTTTGGCGCTGCACTCGATGGTAAGCGCTGCTTCATCCGCACGCATGATGCAGTCACCGAACGGGAAATCCACCTTGCCCTGCGCGGCGTCGTAATCGACGCTGACCTTGTGGGCGAAATGCTTGCAAAGCTGCTGCAGATATTTCGAAGCGTGCTCCGTGATCACGACGGCTTTGGATTGCAGCATGAGAAATGTCTCCGAGAAAAAACAATGCTGAAACTGTGTGGCAGATTGTCCATACAGATAAGTTGAATAACACAATCATATTTGCTAACCGACATGCTGACAAGGGCGTTGTCGGCTGGCCGGATCATGGGTCGGCAGGCTTCTCCTTTCATCCTCCCAGACATTTGGAGCATGTCGATGATCTCGAAATTCAACTCACTCGCCGGGCGTTTCCTGGCTTCTGCCATCGCGCTTGCGGCGTTCCTGCCGGGTTATGCCAATGCCGGGGAGATCACCGTCAAACATGCACAGGGCGAAACCGTTTTGCCGGACACGCCAAAGAAGGTGCTGACATTCGATCTTGCCACACTGGACACCCTTGATGCGCTGGGTGTCGAGGTTGCGGGCGTTCCAAGTGCTTTGATCCCGGCCTATCTCTCGAGATATGAGGGGGGCGACTACGCGAAGATCGGTTCGCTTTTCGAGCCCGATTTCGAGGCCGTGAATGCGGCAGGGCCTGACCTCATCATTGTGGCGGCTCGATCCGCAGCGCAGTATGAGGCGCTCTCGAAGATCGCGCCAACCATCGACCTGACCATTGATCCCGACAATTTTTTGCAGGGCGCTGAAGAGAATGCGCGCAAGCTTGGTGTGATCTTCGACAAAGAAGACGCTGCGGATGCACTGATCGAAAAACTCGACAAATCCGTTGCCGCGCTGCGCGAGAGCGCAAAGGATGCCGGCAAGGGCCTCATCATTCTGACAAATGGCGGCAAGGTGTCGGCCTACGGCCCCGGCTCGCGGTTCGGCTGGCTGCATGACGATCTTGGCGTGCTGCCTGCCGTCGAGGATGTCGAGGCGGCCACTCACGGCGAGGCCGTTTCCTTCGAGTTCATCCTCAAGACCAACCCGGACTGGCTCTTTGTCGTCGACCGCGATTCGGCTGTTGGCAGCGATGGCCAGTCGGCCAGACAGACTCTCGACAACGAACTCGTCGCCGCCACCACGGCCGCCAGGGAAGGCAATATCTACTATGCCGACGCGGTCCGCTGGTATCTGGTCGGTGGCGGCATGACTGCCCTCCAGGCGGAAGTCGATGCGATCACCAAGGCAATGAACGCGGTCGACTGACAGGGCCATGCAAGCCGCCGCCAGCATGTCCGTCCGTTTTCGCCCTGTCGCCGGCCTGGTGCTGGCGGCCGGGTGCGTTGCTGTTCTGGCCGTCATCAGCCTTCTCATAGGCGTGGCCGACATGCCGCTGCGCGATCTCATAAGCGGCGATGGCAGCGCGCAGGCCATTCAGCTTCTCCTTGTCAGCCGCATACCCCGCACGCTCGCACTGGTGCTCTCGGGCATGTCCATGGCGGTTGCTGCACTCATCATGCAGATGCTGTTCCGCAATCGCTTCGTGGAGCCGACGACCACCGGCATGGTGGAGGCGGCAAGCCTTGGCCTGCTGGTGGTGGCGCTGCTCGCGCCGGGCCTGCCCATTTTCTACAAGATGGTTGTCGCCTCGGGTTTCGCTCTGGCAGCGACCTTCATATTCCTCCGTCTTGTCTCGAAAATTCCAGCCGGCTCCAGCCTGATTGTGCCGCTCCTCGGGCTGATGTTCGGGGGCGTGATCAACGCGGTAACAACCTTCTTCGCTTATCGCTATGATCTGCTTCAGTCGCTCGCCACATGGATCAACGGTGACTTTTCCGGTGTTCTGAGGGGACGCTACGAGTTGTTGTGGGTTGCAGGCGGTCTGGCTGTGCTGTCCTATCTGGCGGCGGATCGCTTCACCGTGGCCGGGCTCGGTCAGAGTTTCACCCGCAATCTCGGCCTGAACTACGGGCGCATTCTCGCCTTCGGTCTGGTTATCGTGTCCATGGTCTCGGCTTCGGCGGTGGTGACGGCTGGCACGGTGCCCTTTCTGGGGCTTATTGTTGCCAATGTCGTCAGCCTGACCGTGGGCGACAATCTGCGGCGCGCCCTCCCGTGGGTGGCGCTTTCGGGTGCGGGTTTTCTGCTCGCCTGCGATATTGTCGGACGGGTGTTGCGTTTCCCCTATGAGATTCCGGTCGGCACGGTGGCGGGTGTCTTCGGTTCCGGCATCTTCCTCTATCTCCTCCTTCGGCGGCGGGCGCGCTTTGGCTAAGCAGGCTTCATGGCAAAGACCGCGCCTGGCGCTGGCCGTTCTCGCCCTTGGCGCAATCGTGGCGATGGCGGCCTTCATGACCGTGGGCGCGAGAGGCAACTGGGATTTCGTGCTGCCCTTTCGTGGTGGAAAGCTGCTTGGTCTCGTTCTGGTCGCCTATGCGGTGGCGACCGCGACCGTGCTGTTCCAGACCGTCACACAGAACAGGATTCTGACCCCTGCGGTGATGGGGTTCGATTCCCTCTATGTGGCGCTCCAGACCGCGCTGGTCTTCTTTCTCGGCACGCGGGACCTGGCGAATGTCGATATCCGTCTGCGCTTCGTGCTGGAGGCGGTGCTCATGGTGGCCATGTCGATGGCGCTCTTCCACTGGCTGTTTCTCAGTCGCCAGCGCAGCCTGCATCTTGTGGTGCTTGCGGGGCTGGTGTTCGGCGTCTTCTTCCGCAGTCTCTCGCACATGATGCAGCGCATTCTCGATCCCAATGAGTTCATCGCCCTGCAGGACATGCTGTTTGCCAGTTTCAATGCGATCGACCGGCAGTTGCTGGCGGTCTCGACGGTGATTGTGCTGGTTACGGCCTGGGTGAGCCGTCGTCTGCTGGCAAAGCTGGATGTTCTGATGCTGGGACGCGATTCCGCGATCAATCTCGGCATCGACTATCGTCGTGTGGTCATGATGCTTTTTGCCGTGATCGCGGTTCTGGTTTCCGTATCGACCGCTCTCGTCGGTCCCGTCACGTTCTTCGGCCTGCTGGTGGCCAGTCTTGCCTATCAGGCGGTGGGCACGGACCGGCATAAATACACGCTGCCGGCCGCAACGCTGGTCGCGGTCATAGCGCTGGTGGGTGGGCAGACAATAATGGAGCGCGTGTTCGGCTTCGACACTGCGCTCAGTGTGATCATTGAATTTACCGGCGGCCTGGCCTTCATGCTGCTGCTTTACCGGAATCTGAAACGATGATCGAAATCCAGAATCTCACCAAGCGCTATGATGACGCAACGGTTGTCGACGACGTCAGTCTCGCCCTGCCGGAGAGCGGCATAACCGCGATCGTGGGCCCGAACGGTGCGGGCAAGTCGACGCTTCTGTCGATGGTGGCGCGGCTGATCCCGCCAACATCGGGCCGGGTGCTGGTCGACGGGTTCGACGTACAGGAGACGCCGGGTGCGGTGCTTGCAAAGCGGCTGGCGATCCTGAAGCAGAACAACCAGGTCGGCATGCGGCTGACGGTGAGTGAACTGGTCGCCTTCGGCCGGTTTCCGCACTCGGGCGGTCGCCCGACCGTCGAGGACGAGCGGCACATCAACGAGGCGATCTCCTATCTCGGGCTGGACGATCTGCGGAACCGCTTTCTGGACGAATTATCGGGCGGTCAGCGCCAGCGCGCCTTTGTCGCCATGGTGCTGGCGCAGGGCACGAAATATGTGCTGCTCGACGAACCGCTCAACAGCCTCGACATGAAACATGCAGCGGCGATGATGAAGCTCCTTCGGCGCACCGCCGACGACCTTGGCCGATCGATTACCGTGGTGATCCACGACATCAACTTCGCCTCCATCTATGCTGACCACGTGGTGGCGATGCGTGATGGACGCGTGATGCTGCAGGGCGGGGCGGGTGACCTGATGCAGGAAGCGGTGTTGCAGGACATCTACGATACGGCGGTGCAGGTGCGGGAAGTGGAAGGGCACAGGCTGGGCCTGCACTATCTCTAAGAACAGCCGCTATTTTCCATTGCCGCGCACCGATTTCCGCCAGGACATGGGCGCCGTGAGGTGAATGATGCGGGGTCCATCGGCCGCGTCGCCATCGGAAAGCCAGTCGACTGCGGCAGCGCCAATCTCTTCAACCGGCTGCCGGAAGGTCGTTAGCGCATAAGCATCCCAACTCGCCTGCTCAATGTCGTCGAACCCGATGACCGAGAGATCGTTCGGGATCGAGAGAGAAAAACGGTGTCGGGCGGCATCCATGACCCCGCATGCGAGGAGGTCGGTGGTGCAGAACACCGCGTCGGGCCTCTCCGCCCGCATCAGAAGCCGCTCCCCGAGAGCGAGACCGCTTTCATAGCTGGTCGGGCCAAGCCGCTCGCACAGCACGGGGAGGCCGCGCTTTTCGGCCTCGGCAAGAAAACCGTTCTCCCGATCGAGAAGACTTGGCGTGCCGGCCTGTGACGAGGCAAGCGCCAGGCGGCGACATCCTGCACGCAGGAACGAAGCCAGCGCCACCCGCGCCGCTTCCGCATCATTGAGGCGGATCTGCACCGAGCCCGAGTGTGCATCGTCCCGATTGATAAGAACGAGCCGTAACCCGTTCCGATGACAGAGTTCGCTGATCGACCTGTCCGGCATGCCCGAAAGCACCACGGCAGCCTCGGCCCGGTAACGGATCGCCTGTTGCAGCGCCACATCGACTGTCGAGTCGGAACGGTCGGTGTTGATAAGGATTGCCACGCGCCCGGAGGCCTGTAGCCGTTCGGTCAGAACGCGGATCAGCTCGGAACGATAGGGAGTGGCCAGGTCAGCCCCGATCAGCGCGACGATGCCCGTCTTCCGGCTGATGAGGCCACGGGCCAGGTGGTTGACCTGATACCCAAGTGCTTCCGCGGCTTCGAGAACCTTGCTGCGGGTTTCTTTCGAAACGCTCGCCCCGGGGGTGAACGTGCGGGAGACCGCCGCCCGCGAAACACCGGCGCGTGCGGCCACATCCTTTGCGCTGACAGAGTTCTTGCGTCCCGGCACTTTCGCTCCTGAATGCGGGCCCTGAATGCGGGCTTTGAAGGAGTGGATTATAACCCGGCTCCACGGAAGGAAAATAGAACATTCGTTTCAAAATATAATTTCAGGTGAAATTTTTATGACGAAACACGTTGACAGCAGGGCAAAGCCGGATGAACATTGCACACGTGTGCAAAAAAAGATCGATACGCACCAAGGGAGGCTTTAATGAGGAAAAACTATCTGGCCACGGCTGCGCTTGCTGCCGGTTCGGCTCTTGCGTCGCAGGCCGTGGCGAATGCGGCTGAACTGAACCTTATCTGCTCGGCAGATGTGGTGATCTGCGAACTGCTCGTCGAAACGTTCGAAGCCCAGCACGACATCGACGTTTCCATGGTGCGGCTGTCGTCCGGCGAAGCCTATGCAAAGGTTCGCGCGGAAGCGCGCAATCCGAAGACGGATATCTGGTGGGGTGGCACCGGCGATCCGCATCTTCAGGCAGCAGCCGACGGGCTGACCATGTCGTACAAGTCGCCGATGCTGGATGAGCTTCTGCCCTGGGCGGTCAAGCAGGCCGAAAGTGCCGACTACAAGACCGTTGGTGTTTACTCCGGCGCGCTTGGCTGGGGCTACAACAAGGAGGTGTTGGCCGGAAAGGGCATCGAGCCGCCGAAATGCTGGGCGGATCTGCTGAACCCGGCGCTGAAAGGCGAAATCCAGGTGGCGAACCCGAACTCGTCGGGCACAGCCTACACGGCGCTGGCGACGCTTGTGCAGCTCATGGGCGAAGACGAGGCGTTCGAATTCCTCAAGAAGATGAACGACAACGTCTCGCAATACACCAAGTCGGGTTCCGCGCCGGTGAAGGCTGCGGCGCGCGGTGAAACCGGGATCGGCATCGTCTTCATGCATGATGCGGTTTCGCAGGCGGTCGAAGGTTTCCCGGTGGGGGTCGTCGCGCCCTGTGAGGGCACGGGCTACGAGATCGGCTCCATGTCGATTGTCGAGCGCGCCCGCAACATCGAAGAAGCCAAGACCTGGTATGACTGGGTGCTGAAGCCGGATGTGCAATCGCTCCTGAAGGAAGCGAAATCGTTCCAGATTCCGTCAAATGCCTCGGCTGAGGTTCCTGAGGAAGCTCCGAGCCTCGATGAGGTGAAGCTGATCGACTACGACTTCACCACCTATGGCAGCTCGGAAAAGCGAAAGGCGCTGCTTGAGCGCTGGGATCGTGAGATTGGCGCCATCGCCAACTGATCTCGCGTTCCGGAGCCTCGGGTTCCATTGGGGTGGAACCCGAGGCGCTTCTCACGCACAGGACTACACATGATGACGCGCGAAAACCGTCGGCTCGACATAACGTTCGGGCTCGGCCTTGCCGCAATTTGCCTTCTGCCCTGGTACAGGGTTGAAGGTGGGTTCTTCGCCCTTGAATGGGTGGGGGAGATGGCAGGCGAACCGGATCTCTATCCCGGATTTCTGCAGCTCTTTCTTGGTCGCTTCTGGCTCTTGATCGCATTCGCCCTGTTCGCGGCAGCGATTGCCACACGGTTTATCATGCCCGCCGGAAATGCGCGTGGAGGGCGGCTCGCGCTCATCGGCGCAATCGGGGTCGGCTTCATGGTCCTGCAGGGGCTTGCCATCACTTTCTGGGGGTGGGCCTGGGGCATCGGCGATGCACTGTTCGGTCCGTTGGAGCCAGGCCAGCCGGCCTTTGGCGCGGGCGCGGTCATTCTCTCGCTGGGCTTTCTGGCCCTCATCGCCTACGGGCTGGCCGAACGCGGAGCCATGAAGGGCGACGCCTTCACGGTCGGCTCCATCATCCTTCTGATCGCGCTCGTGGGCGTTTTCGTCTTCTATCCGATCATTTCGATGTTCGCCGGCTCCTTTCAGGATTTCGACGGCTCCTTCAATCCGGACGGCTTTATTCGCAACATTCAGGACCCGGCCATCTGGAGCCTGGACTGCGTGATTGGCGGGGCGCGGTGCGGCGTGGCCTGGCGCACGCTGTTTCTGGCCGTGATGACGGCAAGCGCCTCGACGCTGCTTGGTCTCGCCTTCGCGCTGGTGGCAACCCGAACGGGCTTTCCGGCAAAGAAGGGCCTCAGGCTTCTCACCATTCTGCCCATCATCACGCCGCCCTTCGTCATCGGTCTTGCGCTGACCATGATGCTCGGCCGCTCGGGGCTCGTGACCGGGTGGATCGAGGCGCTGACGGGGATAGAGCTCGGCCGCTGGCTTTACGGCCTGACCGGCATCTGGATCGCGCAGGTGCTTTCCTTCACGCCCATTTCCTTCCTCGTTCTCATCGGTGTGGTGGAAGGCGTGAGCCCATCCATGGAAGAGGCCTCGCAGACATTGCGGGCGGGGCGCTGGCGCACCTTCCGCAAGGTCTCGCTGCCGCTGATGGCACCGGGGCTCGCCAACGCCTTCCTGATCGGCTTCATCGAGAGCATGGCGGATTTCGGCAATCCGCTGGTGCTGGGCGGAAGCCATGGGGTTCTCTCGACCGAGATATTCTTCGCCGTGGTCGGCGCGCAGACAGATCCGTCGCGCGCGGCGGTGCTGGCGATCGTTCTTCTGACGTTTACGCTTTCCGCCTTCCTGCTTCAGCGTGTGTGGCTCGCCGGCCGCAATTTCGCAACGGTGACGGGCAAGGGAGATTCAGGCAAACACGCCGCCTTGCCCGGTCCACTCGTCGCCCTGCTTTATGCAATCGTGGTGCCGTGGATCATCTTCACGCTGGCGGTCTATGGCATGATCATCTTTGGCGGGTTCGTCACCACCTGGGGCCTCGATCACACGCTGACGCTGGAGCACTATGCACGCGGCTTCTCGGTCGAATGGCGCGAAGGGGCGCTGGCATGGACCGGCGTTGCGTGGGACAGTTTCTGGACCACGATGGAAATCGCGCTGATCGCAGCGCCGCTGACGGCGGCGGTGGGGCTGCTGACGGCCTATCTCATCGTCCGGCAGAATTTCTTTGGCCGGAACGCCTTCGAGTTCGCGCTGATGATGAGCTTCGCCATCCCCGGAACGGTGATCGGCATCAGTTACATCATGGCCTTCAACCTGCCGCCCATCGAAATGACAGGTACGGCGCTGATCCTGATTGCCTGCTTCGTGTTCCGCAACATGCCGGTTGGCGTGCGCGGCGGCGTGGCGGCGATGAGCCAGCTCGACAAGAGCCTGGACGAGGCGTCGATCACGCTGGGGGCAGGGAGCCCGCGCACGATCCGACGGGTGATCCTGCCGCTTCTGCGCCCTGCGATCATGGCGGCACTGGTTTATTCCTTCGTGCGCGCCATCACCTCGATCAGCGCCGTCATCTTCCTGGTGAGCGCCAAATACAACATGGCAACGGCCTATATCGTGGGGCTGGTGGAGAACGGCGAATACGGCATCGCCATCGCTTACTCCTCGGTTCTCATCCTTGTCATGATCACCGTGATAGGCGGGTTCCAGCTTCTTGTCGGCGAGCGCCGGCTGAGACGGGAAAACGCAGTCAGTCGCCCGGCCGCGAAAAAACGCGCCCATTCCAGTCTGGAGGCAAAGGCATGAGCAATTCGCAACGCGGTTCCGTCCGTTTTCGCAATGTGCGCAAGGATTTCGGATCTTTCACCGCAATCCGCGATCTCGATCTGGAGATCGAGCCGGGCACGCTGGTCACGCTTCTGGGCCCCTCGGGCTGCGGCAAGACCACCACATTGCGCATGTTGGCCGGGCTGGAGACGCCAAGTGCGGGCACCATCGAGATCGGCGGGCATGATGTGACGCGCCTGCCGGCCAATGAGCGCGACGTGGCCATGGTGTTTCAATCCTATGCGCTGTTCCCGCATATGAGCGTGCTCGACAATGTGGCCTACGGGCTGGAGGCAGGCGGCCAGTCGAAGGCCGAAGCGCGGGAGAATGCGCATGCGGGCCTGGCGCTGGTCGGCCTCGAAGGGTTTGGCGCGCGCCTGCCGGCGGAGCTATCCGGCGGGCAGCAGCAGCGCGTCGCCGTTGCCCGCGCGCTGGTGCTGGAGCCGCAGGTGCTTCTGCTCGATGAGCCGCTCTCCAATCTCGACGCGAGGCTGCGCCGCCGTGTGCGCACCGAAATCCGCGAGCTGCAGCAGCGGCTCGGCTTCACCGCCGTCTATGTGACGCATGATCAGGAAGAGGCGCTGGCCGTTTCCGACCGGATTGTGGTGATGGAAAGCGGACTGGTTGCGCAGGAAGGCCCGCCACGCGAACTCTATGAGGAACCGGCTTCCGAATTCATCGCGGACTTCATGGGCGAGGCCAATGTGCTCGCCTGCGAGGTGCTGGACATTGCAGAGGGGCGCGCGACGGTTCAGGTGGGCGGCCTGCAGCACACGCTGCCGACACGGAAGGCGGCACGCCCCGGCCCGGCAAAACTGGCCGTCAGGGCAAACGCCATCCGCCTTGAGGCGGGCGGGGATGCCAGCCTGCCCGGCCGGATTCAGAGCTCGGCCTATCTCGGCGACCATGTCGAATATGAGGTGGAACTCGCATCCGGAACAATCTTCGTCGTCGACAATGCGACGACCGACCCGCTGCCGCCGGCGACCGATGTTTCCATCGGCTTCCGCGATCGCGGCATAGCCTTGATAACCGTATGACAACGACCATTCAGGAGAACCGCGTGTCCCTTTCCGATACCGACCTTGCCGAACGGCTGGGTTTTGCCGAGACCATGGCCAAGGCTGCGGGGGCTGCCGCCCTCGACTATTTCACACGGCGCGACGAACTGGTCATCGAGACCAAGCGCAACCCGCAGGATCTGGTTTCCGAGGCCGACAAGAAGGTCGAAGAGCTGATCCGCGCCGAGATCGCGAAGCACTTCGGCTCGGACGGCGTGCTTGGCGAGGAGTACGGGCTGACCGAAGGCACAAGCGGCCTGACCTGGGTGATCGATCCGATCGACGGCACCAGCGCTTTCCTGAACGGCATGCCGAACTGGTGTGTTTCCGTGGGTGCCGCGATCGATGGCGAGCCGGTGCTCGGTGTCATTGTCGCGCCCTGCTTCGACGAGTGCTACAGCGCCCGCCGTGGCGGTGGGGCGACGCTCAACGGAAAGCCGATCCGTGTTGCGGACCAGCTCAATCTTCGCAACGGCGTGGTGGGGCTTGGCTCCAATGATCGCGTCGAGCCGGCTGCTGCCGCGCGCATCGTGGAAAACCTTTTCGAGATCGGCGGAACGTTCATCCGCAACGGTTCGGGGGCGCTGATGCTTGCCTATGTGGCGGCGGGCCGGCTGGTCGGCTATGCGGAGCCGAGTATGAACGCCTGGGATTGCATGGCCGGCTATTGCCTCGTCAGCGAGGCCGGTGGCACGGTTCTGCCTTTCCCGCGCGATGGTTTCCACGCACCGGCGCGTGTGCTCGCGGCCACCGGCGGCAGCTATGCCGAACTGGAGCAGATTTCGGCCATCGCCCAGTCCTGACGCACTTACCAGCCGGCAAAGCGCTCCAGCAATTGCGGGTCCACCCTGCCGGCTTCCACGTCGCTCAGAGCCTGATCGAGAATGGCGATCCCGCGAAGGGCTTCGTCCTCGCTCATTGTCAGGGGCGGGGTGAATTCCAGAACGTTGGAATTGAGGCCCACATAGTAGATGACGAGGCCGAGCTGGAAGGCGCGGTAGACGGTGAGCGCCGTCTGCTCGATGGCGGGCGTGCGGGCTTCGCGGTCACTGACAAGCTCGACGCCGATGGCAAGCCCGTGGCCGCGCACATCGCCAATGAGGGGGTGTTTTTCCTGCAGCGCGCGCAGGGCGGAAAGCATCGTGTCGCCGACTCTGGCGGCGTTTTCGACCAGATTTTCGCGCTCGATGGTTTCAAGCACGGCGAGGCCCGCCGACGCGCAGACCGGATTGCCATGCAGGGTCTGGAATGAAAAGGTCGAGGCGTGGTTCATGATGGCTTCGGGGCCGACGACCGCCGAGATGGGCAGCCCGCCACCAAGCCCCTTGCCGAACACGACGATATCGGGCTCGATGCCGCTGTGCTCGAAGGCGTGGAGGCGTCCGGTGCGCGCGAGACCCACCTTCACCTCGTCGCAGACAAGCAGAATGCCATGCTTGCGGCAGAGCGCTTCGACTTCCTTGAAATAGCCCGGTGGTGGCACAAGCATTCCGCCATCCGACTGGATCGGCTCGATGAAGAAGGCCGCCACGTCCTGCGGTGAGACGGAGGTGGCGAAGAGCTCTTCAATATGGGCGAGCCCTGCCTCCGATGCGGCTTCCGGGCTGCCCGATGCATAGGAATCCGGATAGGGGACGAGGCTGAGGCCAGCCGCCTTTTCGATGCCGCCCTGTGCGGGGTGCCCGGAAATAGCCACCGAGCCCACCGTGCCGCCGTGATAGGCACCCTTGAAGGAAATGATGCGCGGCCGGCCGGTTGCTGCAACCACCGCGCGGGCGACGGTTTCGTTCGCGTCCGAGCCCGAATGGCCGAACCAGACACGGCCGGCGGCGCGCTCCGGCACCAGCGAGAGCAGCTTCTCGGCAAGGAGGACGCTGGGCTCGTTGGCGGTGGAGAGATAGCTGGCTCCGGCCTGGTCGGACAGCGCCCGGTTGACGGCCTCGGCGAGTGCGGGGTGGCCGTGGCCGAGGCTGGCCGCCCCCCAGGAGGCGGCGACGTCGAGAAGGTTGCGTCCATCATCGCCGCGCAGCATCGAGCCCTTGCCGCCCGTCACCGCCTGCGGGAAAAAGCGCAGATGAGCGAGCGTGGAAACGCTGCGGCTTTCGCGTTCGTAGAGACCGGTCATTCTGGTTCTCCCTCCCTGGACGGCTGATCAGTAGACGGCTTCGTAGCGCGCGCAGCGTTCCGCCTCACTGAGGTCGGCGGTCTGGGCAAGCTCGCCGCGCTTGTGCTTGAGGTAGACGTCGAGCGCTTCCGCGCCAATCCACTCGGCCACGCGCGGGTTTTGTTCGAGGCGTTCCAGCGCTTCACCGAGCGACTGCGGCAGACGTACCAAGCCGCGCTCGGCGAGTGTTGCGGTGGGCAGTTCGGAGAGGTCTTCTTCCGTCACCTGCGGTGCGGTAAGACCTTCTTCGATGCCCTGCGCGCCGGCATGGGCAAGCGCTGCGAGAACCAGATAGGGGGAGGCTGTTGCATCGGCTGCCCGATACTCGAAATTATACTGTTTTGCGGCACTTTCCGCGCTGGCGCTCGTCACCGGGCAGATGCGCACGGCGGCCTCGCGGTCGTGATAGCCCAGATTGTTGAAGGCTGCGCTCCAGCGGTGCGGCGTGAGGCGTGTGTAGGAGATGGCGGACGGCGCGGTCAGCGCGACAATGCTGTCCATATATTTCAGGATGCCGGCGATGAAGGAGCCGGTCTTCTGCGCCATGCCCCACGGTGCGTCGGGGTCGTAGGTGGCGGGTGCGCCGTTTTCATCCACGAAGCTCATATGCACATGGACGCCATTGCCGACGCCGGCGGGATCGCGGATGGGCACGAAGGTTACAGGCTCGCCCATGCGCTCGCCGACAAGCTTTGTGACCGCACGCACCTTGACGGCGGTGTCCGCGGCGGTAACGCCGAGATCGGGCCCGTTGGTGACCTCGAACTGGTCGGAGCCGTATTCCTTCAGGAAGGTATCCGGCTTCACACCGGCCACTTCCAGCGCGGCCATGACCGTTTCGCCGAACGCGCGGTGCTTGCCGAAGCTGGCCAGACCGAAGGCTTCGCCAGGGCCCTGTGATGGATTGCGGGACTGAAATTCGTGCTCGAAGGCCGCGACAAGACGCAGGCCGGAGACATCTTCGAGCCGCTTCAGCGCGGTCTTGAGGATGGAGCGGGTGCAGCAGCTCCATGGATCGCCCTCAAGATGGAGGATGTCGCCGAGCACGAAGCGCTCGACGGGGCCCCCATCTTCGAGATCGAGCGTGACGGCCGTGTCGGCATCCGGCACGAGGATCAGATCGCCAAAGGAGCCGAAGGGGCTCTCGGCAATTGTGTCGAAACAGGTGATCTGCACATTGGTGGGTGTCCAGCCCACGCCCTGACGAAAGCGCTTTTCCATTTCCTTCAAGGGAAAGGCCTTGCCGCGCGTGATGCCGGAAAAGTCCGAGGTGGCGGCAAACATCAAGGGATTACTGATCATCGTCGCGTGCTCCATGATCGAAGCGGAGCGAGTCCCAGGCTTCGATGCGTTTGCGGGTTTTGTCCCAGTTCGTTTCGGCAATGCGGGTCAGCATCGCCTCCATCAGCACCATGGCGCCGGAATAGCTGTCCCAGACGGTGCCGCTTTCGATGGGGGTGGCGAAGACCTCATTGGCGTGATTGGCGGCGGGCGACATCCACTTGTCGGTCAGGACAACGATCTGGACGCCGCTCTGCGCCTTGGCGCGCCGGGCAAGCTCGGCCAGATTGCGCTGGTAACGGCGATAATCCACCATGAACAGCACGTCTTTCGAACGCATGCGCAGCATGTATTCCGGCCAGATTTCCGGGTCCGCCGGCAGGTGGAAGACACCGCTGCGCACCTGGCGCAGATGGCGCGAGACGTAGAGCGCGATGGCATCGCTGATGCGCCCGCCGATCAGATAGATGTTGCGCTTTTCATCGCCAAGAAGATCGCAGACCCGCTCGAACTGCGCGCTGGTGATTGCGGATGCCGATGCCGAGATAAGGTTGACGGCGCGGGAGACGAAGTCTTCGAGAAAGTCTCCCTGAATCGGGCGGTCGCCCACATGGAGATCGAGCGGAGAGCGGTTCGCCTGCCGTATCTCGTCGATCAGATGACGCTGGAAATCCTGATAGCCCTGAAAGCCGAGCTTGGTGACGAAACGCGAGATGGAGGGCGATGAGGTGCCGGTTTTGCTGGCGAGATCCTGGATCGTGTCGAGACCCGCATAGGGATAGTCGAGCAACAGCGCGGTGCACAGCTTCCTTTCGGTCGCCGTGAGCTCGCTCGACAGGTTCTCCAGCCTTTGTCTGACTTGCATTGATCTCCTCCGAGGCGAAGAGACGATTTTGAAAATCATAAGTCAATATGAAAAATTCTGGTTGACTATGAAAAAATAATATCAAAGCTAGGGGGAAGGGAGCCAGAGGGGAATTCATGTTCACGTCATCGCGCCAGCATTTCACTGCAGCCGCTCTCGCCATTATCGTTCTGGCGGTGGCGGGGGTTGTCGTTGCCGGTCTTTTCGGTGCCGCTGCCGAGCGCGTGCTGACTGTTTTCTTCATCTCGCTGATCGCGGTGACGGGCATTGGCGTCTATAGCGGCAACAGCGGAATCCTGAGCTTCGGTCATGTGGCCTTCATGGGCATCGGTGCTTATGTGTCGGGCCTTCTGACGCTGCCGGCGGGATTGAAAATGGCGACGCTGCGCGGGCTGCCGGACTGGCTTGCTGCAACCGAACTTTCGCTCATCCCGGCCATCATCGTTGCGGTTCTGGTGACGGCGGTCATTGCGCTTCTGATCGGCATTGCCATCGGCAGGCTGGAAGGGTCGGCGGCGTCCATCGCCACGCTCGGCCTGCTGGTGATTGTGCATGGCGTGATCATCGGCTGGCGCGACGTGACGCGTGGCGCGCAGTCCTTTTTCGGCGTTCCGCGTGACACGACGCTGATCATCGCCGCGGTGGCCTGTGTGATCGCGCTGATCGCGGCGCGCTGGTATCGCGATTCCCTTTCGGGTCTACGCTTGAGGGCGGGCCGTGAGAACGCCATTGCGGCCAAGGCCGTTGGCATCAATGTGCAGCGCGAACGCCTCGTCTCATGGGTTCTGAGTGCCGCCATCATGGCGCTCTCGGGCGCGCTGATCGCCCATTTTCTGGGCGCTTTCAGTCCCAAAAAGTTCTATTTCCACGACACGTTCCTGCTTCTGGCGATGCTGATCGTCGGTGGTATGACCACCGTGACGGGCGCCATCTCTGGCACGATCCTGATCACGGTTATCACCGAAATCCTGCGCCGCTTTGAAAGCGGTCTTTCCATTGGCGGTTTCGAGCTGCCTGCCGTGTTCGGCACGACACAGATCGGTATTGGCCTGCTCATCCTGTTTGCCATGTTCCGCATGTCGGAAGGCGTGATGGGGCTCAAGGAATGGGAAGAGCGCGCTTTCCCGTTCAGGCCGAAGCGAGGTCGGGCCGAAGCGCTCGGCAAACGCACGAGCGACGACCTTCTGAAGGTCGAGCATGTTTCGATGCAGTTTGGCGGTCTGCGAGCGGTGGACGATGTGAGCATCTCCGTCAATCCGGGCGAAATTCTGGGCCTCATCGGCCCCAACGGCTCTGGCAAGACGACGCTTCTGAACATCATCTCCGGCGTGCTGAAGCCGACCGAAGGCGATGTGGTGCTGGGTTCGAAATCGCTCACCGGCGTGGCATCGGAGAAGATTGCCGACGCAGGCATCGCCCGCACATTCCAGAACATTCGCCTGTTCCCGACGCTGACCGTCTATCAGAACGTTCTGGCAGCGGCCCTTTCCACCCATGGCGGAAAGAATGCGGAGGAGCGGGCCGGTGCCGCACTCGCGCGCCTCGGCATCGAGGAACGCGCCGGCGAGGATGCTGGAACACTCTCCTATGGTGAGCAGCGCCGGGTGGAGATTGCGCGCGCACTCGCCTGCGAACCGACGCTGCTTCTGCTCGATGAACCGGCTGCCGGCATGAACCGCGAAGAGACCGACGATCTGATCGAACGGCTGAAGGTGCTATCGGCCGATCTGGGACTGGGCGTCGTGCTTGTCGACCACGATCTGAAGCTGATCAACGAACTGTGCGACCGCATTGTCGTGCTCAACGAAGGAAAGCTCATTGCGGATGGCGCCCCGGCTGCCATTCGGGAGAACCCGGCGGTCATCGAGGCATATCTCGGGCCGGGCAAGGCCGCCTGACAAACGAACGAAAAAGAAAGAGGGAACTGACATGAACAAACTGCTCATATCCACGCTTCTCGCCAGTGCGATGGCGTTTCCGGCTGCGGCAGAAACGCTGCGCGTCGGTGTCGCAACCGCACAGACCGGCGCACTCGCACCCTTTGATACGCCCGTGATCGACGGCATTCACATCGCAGTAAACGAAATCAACGAGGCCGGCGGCATCGATGGCAAGATCAAGATCGAGCTTCTGGAAAAGGATGTGCGTTCCGACGCGGCGCAGACCTCCATTGCCACCCAGGAACTGGTGGATGAGGGCGTTTCCGTGATCGTGCTGCCCTGCGATGCCGACCCGGCGCTGGCGGCAATCGGCGTTGTGACCGAAGCGCAGATCCCGGCCATTTCCACCTGTGCCTCTTCGCCCACCCTGCCGCAGATCGGCGGCGACTACATGTTCGCCAACTTCCCGGGCGACAATGTGCAGGCCACCGTTTCGGCCAAATGGGCCTATGACGAGGGCCACCGCAGCGCCTACATCATCTATTCGCCCGACACGCAGTACACGACCATGCCGCTCTACTTCGCCGAAGTGTTCGAGAAGCTTGGCGGCAAGATGCTGGGCGAGGACACGCACACGATCGGCCAGCAGGATTTCTCGGCCATCGCGACCCGCATCGCTGCGCTCGACCCGCAGCCCGATGTGATCATGACCTCGACCTATGAGCCGGATTTCCCCTCCATGTTGAAGGCGCTGCGTGCGGCGGGCGTGGAAAGCCAGATCATCGGTTCCGACGGCATCGACAGCCCGACCACTTTCTCGCTTGGCGCGGTGGCCGAAGGACTTGTCTTCACCACCGCAGGTCACCCGACCGAGGGTAGCCCGCTCGAAGCCTTCAACAAGAAGTTTGAAGAGGTGAACGGCAAGGCACCAGAAACCGTGTTCAACGCGGTTGGCTACGACCTCATCAAGGTCATCGAGGCGGCGGTGATCGCAGCGGACGGTTCCACCGATGCGCAAACGCTGCGCGATGCGATCGCCAATCTGGAGAACGTCCAGGGCGCGACGAGCACCATCACCTACAAGGGCACGGATGGCATGCCCCTGCGCGAGGTGAGCCTGATCCGCGTGAAGGATGGCGGGCGCGAATTGATCGGCCAGCCGACGCCTGACGCCGCGCTCATCCCCGAACCCCGCGTTCAGTGAGGCAGGACGTGTCTGCGCTACTGACAGTCCAGTCGCTCCAGGTGCAATACGGTGCCGTGCAGGCGGTGCGCGGTATCGATCTGGACGTGCGTGAAGGCGAAATCATCGCGCTTCTGGGCGCCAATGGCGCTGGCAAGTCCTCGACGCTCAATGCGTTGGTCGGTCTGGCACCGGCCAGCGCAGGCAGGATCACCTTCAGGGGGCAGGATGTGACCGGCAGCGCGCCGGAGCGTTTTGCCTCCCTTGGCATGACGCTGTCGCCGGAGGGGCGGCGCGTCTTCGGCACGCTCAGCGTGCAGGAAAACCTGCTCATGGGCGCTTATTCGATGCGGGACAAGGCCGAGGTGAAAACGGCTTTTGAACGGGTCTTTGACCTGTTTCCTATCCTGCGTGAGCGCCGTGAGCAGTTTGCTGGAACGCTTTCGGGCGGCCAGCAGCAGATGCTGGCCGTTGGCCGCGCGTTGATGAGCAATCCGCGTCTTCTACTGCTTGACGAACCGTCGCTGGGGCTCGCGCCGAAGATCGTCGAGCAGGTTTTCGAGCTGATCACCGTGTTGCGCAAGCAGGGGGTGACCATGGTGGTTGTCGAGCAGAACGTCTCGATGGCGCTCGAGGTCGCGGATCGCGGATACGTGATGGCCAGCGGCCGCATCGCAGCTTCCGGCACGGCCGCCGAACTGCGCAATTCCGACACGCTGCAAGCTGCCTATCTGGGGGCCGAGTAATGGATCTGTTTCTACAGCAAACCGTCAATGCGTTTGCCTTGGGCGGCACCTATGCGCTGCTGGCGCTGGGCCTTGCCATGGTCTTCTCGACCATGGGGCTGATCAACTTCGCCCATGGCGAGCTGATGACCATCGCCGGCTATATCCTGATGGCCTGCGGGCTGGCGGGCGTTCCCTTCGCCTTCTCCATTCTGCTGGCCATTGCGGCGGCGGTGCTTGCCGCCGTGGCGATGGAGCGCATTGCCTTCCGGCCGGTCAGAAACGCCTCCGGCGCGACCATGCTGGTGACCAGTTTCGCGGTCTCGATGATCCTCCAGGTTTTGTTCCAGAACTTCATTTCCGCCCGTTCGCAGGCCGTTCTGGTGCCGGAAATCCTGTCTGAAAGCGTGCGCTTCGGCGGGCTGGTGATCGGCGTCAACAAGATTGCGGCCATCGCCACCACCATCGTCATGCTGATCTTCCTCGACCGCTTCATGAAGCATCACCGCATCGGCATCGCCATGCGGGCGGCAGCCGAGGATTTCTCGGTGGCGCGCCTCATGGGCATTCGCGCCAACACGGTGATTGCCGGCGCGTTCGCACTGTCGGGCTTCCTTGCCGGCGTTGCCGCCGTTCTCTGGGTGAGCCAGCGCGCCTCGGTCGATCCGCTGATGGGCTTCACGCCCGTTCTCAAGGCCTTCATCGCGGCCATTCTCGGCGGGCTCGGCTCGCTGCGCGGTGCCGTGGCCGGCGGCTTCCTGCTCGGTTTCATCGAAATCTATCTGGCCGCCTATCTGCCGGCCAGCATGCAGGAGTTCCGTGATCCGATCGCCCTTTGCCTGGTCGTTCTCGTGCTGATCTTCCGCCCGAACGGCCTTATCCCGTCGCCAGCCCTCAAGGCGGAGAAAGTATGAGCCTTCACACATCTATCGGGGAAAGCGGTCGGCTTCTGTCGCCGCTCGATCCGGATCCGGTCACCATTATCAATCAGGAAAGCAGCTTTCCGGTGCTGCTGGTCTGCGAGCATGCGGGCAAGACGGTGCCGGCAGCCCTGAACGGTCTCGGTCTTCCGGACGATGCGCGCGAGGCGCATATCGGCTGGGACATCGGGGCCGCCGCCGTCACGCGGCTGATGGCCGAACAGCTGGGTGCGCCGGCGGTGTTTCAGAGCTACAGCCGGCTGGTGATCGACTGCAACCGACCGCCGGAAGCACCCGACGCGATGCCGGAGGTAAGCGATGGCGTGATCGTGCCGGGCAACCGCTCCCTGAGCGACGATGCGCGCGCCCACCGCACGCAGGAGATATTCGAGCCGTTCAATGCGGCGGTGACGATGATGCGCGAAGCGCCGCACTGCCGGGCGATCCTGTCGATCCACAGTTTCAACCCGCAGCTACAGGACGGTGTTCCGCGCCCCTGGGAAATCAGCTTCCTTTATCGCAAGGACACAGCGACCTCCGAGCGCCTGCGACAACTCGTGCTGGAGAATGCGCCGGACCTGACCATTGGCATGAACGAGCCCTACCAGATCGATGATGAGTCGGATTGGTTTGTGCCGCGTCATGGAGAAGAAAGCGGGTTGCCGCACAGCCTTATTGAAATTCGCAACGATCTCATCGCAGATGCCGGCGGGCAGGCAGAATGGGCCAAGCTCATGACCGCCGTCGTGCATCGCTTCGTAACGGAGTTATAGGAATGGAACTGACGCGCAACGTTCCCATCGAGCCGGGCCAGGCAGCGATCCTCTATGTGGATGTGCAGAATTTCAGCGCCCACAGGAAAGGGGCGGAATTCGCCGATCTCGACGAGAAGACGTTTGAAGAAAAATACCGCTGGTATTTCGACCGGCTCGACGCAGACGTGATCCCGCGCATGCAGGAACTGCAGGCGGCCTGCCGCAGCGCCGGCGTGGAGGTGATGTACACCACCATTGAAAGCCTGACGCTGGACGGGCGCGACCGCAGCCTCGACTACAAGATCACTGGCTTCAACGTGGCCAAGGGGTCCTGGGACGGCAAGGTGATCGACCAGATCGCGCCGGGCGAAGACGAGATCGTGCTGCCGAAATCCTCCTCGTCGGTCTTCGTCTCGACCCATATCGACTACATTCTGCGCAATCTCGGCGTGAAGCAGCTCATCATCTGCGGGCTGATCACCGATCAGTGCGTGGAGAGCGCCATTCGCGATGCCTGCGATCTGGGCTATCTGGTGACACAGGTGACGGATGCCTGCCTGACCTACAGCCAGGAGCGCCACGACAATTCGCTGCGCACCATCAAGGGCTATTGCCGGCAGGTGACGACGGCGGAGCTGATCGCGGAACTTCAGTCGAAAGCTGTGTGACGTTTCGCCCGGGCGGCTTGCGAACGGGGCCGCATCGTGAAACGGATAGCGGCATCGGGCCGGGCAGGCATGGGTGGATGACAGGTCTGCCGCCCGGTCCGGATCGTTCATATGCGTCCGGGTGGACGCAGGGCGATCCAGAGCTGCGCTTGGGAGATTAGGGCGAATGACTGCAATTCTCGACACGGTTCCGCGCTTTTCCGAGGAAGAGGTGCGCCGGCTTCTGCTGGATATCTATGGCATCGAAGGCGCGCTGTCGGTGCTGGAAAGCGAGCGGGACCAGAATGTCCGGGTGAAGACGCCGGACGGCGCATTCATCTTCAAGATCATCAATGCGGCTGAACCCGTCGAGGAAAGCGATTTCCAGACGGCGCTCCTGCAGCACATGGCGCGGCACGCGCCCGACCTGCCCGTGCCGGCGCTCCTGCCGACCTTGAAGGGTGAGGCGCTTGGCGAGGCGGTTTCCGCCAGTGGCGGAACGCACCGGCTGCGGCTTGTCAGCTGGATTGAGGGCATGCCGCTTGCCGAGGCGCCACGCAGCGAGGCGGCCATGGAGAGCCTCGGCGAACTGCTTGGCCGGTTCAACAATGCGCTCAACGGTTTCATGCATCCCGGCGCGGTGCGCCCGCTGGACTGGGATCTGCGCCTTGCCGGCAACAGCCGCGCGCGACTGGACAGGATCCGGGATGCGGACGACCGCGCGCTGGCAGAGCGCTTCATCGACCGTTTTGAGGTTTCTGTTCTGCCGCAGCTTAACCGCCTGCGCGGCGGGGTGATCCACAACGACGCCAATGACTGGAACGTGCTGGTCGATCCGGCGGACCACACGAAGATCTGCGGTCTGATCGATTTCGGCGATGCGCTCTACAGCGCGCTGATCTGCGAAGTGGCCATTGCCGGCGCCTATGGCGCGCTCGACTGCGATGATCCGCTGGGGGCCATCGGCGCGCTGGCGGCCGGTTTCCATGCGCGGTATCCGCTGCGTGAAGAAGAGGTCGATCTCCTGTTCGATCTCGTTGCCATGCGGCTCGTCACCTCGGTGACGATCTCGGCCAGCCGCCAGTCGGAAGTGGCCGACAATCCCTATCTCGCGGTGAGTGAAAAGCCTGCCTGGGACCTGCTGCGCCGGCTTGGCGCGATGGACCCGCGTTTCGCCACGGCGATCCTGCGCAATGCCTGTGGCTTCGAGGCGATGCCGGGCGCACGCGCGGTGAAAAGCTGGCTGGCGAATAATCGCCGCAATTTCGCGCCGGTGCTGGTGCGCGCGGCGGCGAGCTATCCGACCGCCCATGTGCCGCTTGGCGACCAGAGCGACCCAATTGCCATCGCCTCGGCTGAAGAACGGCCGGACGAGGCGCAGGCGCTCTGGGAAGACGCGGTGGGCGACGCGACGCGCATTCTGGGTATTGGCCCATGGGGCGAGGAACGCAGCGTCTACACGAGCGAGATTTTCGAATCCCGTCTGATCGCCGGCGAGCGCCGCAGGCGTCACCTGGGGCTCGATCTGTTCCTGCCGGCGGGAGCCGCGCTCTATGCGCCGCTTGCCGGCACGGTGAAGGAAGTGGGCGTCGAGGCTGCGCGGCTTGGCTATGGCGCGGTGATGGTGCTGGAGCATGAGCCGGAAGATGGCCCGGCCTTCCTGTCGCTGTGGGGGCATCTTGCCCATGAGGTTGCAGACCGGCTGAAGGTGGGCGACCGGGTCGAGGCCGGCGCCTTTCTGGCCCATATGGGCGGGCCGAAGGAAAATGGCGGCTGGATGCCGCATCTGCATCTGCAGATCGCCTGCGACACGACGATGAGCGCCGACGACATTCTGGGCGTTGGCGAGACGCGCTATCTGGAAACGTGGGGCGAACTCTTCCCCGACGCCAGCGACTTTGCCGGGCTTGTGGCGGTTGATGCGGGCCGGCTTTCCAAGGCCGAGATCGTGGAAAAACGCCAGTCGCTGCTCCTGCCGAACCTGTCGATTTCCTATGAGGAGCCGATCAAGTTCGTGAAGGGCGAGGGCGTGTGGCTGATCGATGACCGGGGTCGCGCCTATCTCGATTGCTTCAACAATGTCTGCCATCTGGGCCACTGCCATCCGGCGGTGGTGGAGGCGCTCGCCACACAGGCGGCGACGCTCAACACGAACACGCGCTACCTGCACGACAACATCGTCGCCTATGCGGAACGCCTGACGGCGACCATGCCGAAGGAGCTCTCCATTGCGGCCTTCGTGAATTCGGGCTCGGAGGCAAACAGTCTGGCGCTGCGCATGATGCGGGCGCATACGGGCCGGGAGAACGCCATCGTTCTCGACTGGTCCTATCACGGCACGACGCAGGAACTGATCGATCTCAGCCCCTACAAGTTCCGCCGCAAGGGCGGGCAGGGGCCGAAGCCGCATGTGCATGTGGCCGACCTGCCCGACGCCTATCGCGCGCCGGCCGACTGGCCGCAGGAAGAATTGGCGAAGCGGTTTGCGGCAAGTGTTGCCGAGCAGATCGACACGATGGCGGCCAAGGGCGAGGCTCCGGGCTTCTTCATCGCCGAGTCCATCCCGAGCGTTGCCGGGCAGGTGTTCATGCCGGAAGGCTATCTGGACGAAGTCTACCGCATGGTGCGCGCGGCGGGTGGCATCTGCATCGCCGACGAGGTGCAGGTGGGCTTTGGCCGCATCGGCAGCCACTGGTGGGCATTCGAGACGCAGGGCGTGGTGCCGGACATCGCCACGGTGGGCAAGCCCATCGGCAATGGTCATCCCATGGGCGCGCTGGTGGTGTGTCGGGAGATCGCCGAAAGCTTCCACAACGGGATGGAGTATTTCAACACATTCGGCGGAAACCCTGTTTCCTGCGCGGTGGGTCTCGCGGTGATCGACACGATCGAGCGTGACGGCCTGCGGGAGAATGCGGCGGAAATCGGCGCGTATCTCAAGGCGGGCTTCATCGAGCTTCAGCACCGCTATCCGCTGATCGGCGATGTGCGCGGCATGGGCCTGTTCCTCGGCATCGAGCTTGTCGAGGACCGTGAGACGAAGATGCCGGCCACGGCATCAGCGCGCGCGATCTGCAACGAGGCGCGGGCGCGCGGGGTGCTGATGGGCACCGAAGGCCCCTATGACAATGTGCTGAAGATGCGCCCGTCGATGATCTTTTCTAGAGCCAATGCGGACCATCTGCTCGGCGTTCTGGAAGAGAGTTTCGAGGCGGTGACAAGGGCCGAATAGGGATGTTCGGCCCCGCGCCGGTGCAACGCTGAGCCGTGATATGACGCCGCGTGCATGTTGACATAAAGATATCTTTATGTGATGCAGGTCCATTGTCGTATCAAGGATGAAAAGCGTCGCATATGTCGTCTATCGATGAACTGTTTGGCCCCGTTGGCGAAAAGCCGGATGGATCGGAAATCTTCGCCGCGCTGCACAAGGCAGCGCGCGAGCGTATCCTCATCCTCGACGGCGCGATGGGCACGCAGATTCAGGGGCTCGGCTTCGACGAGGATCATTTCCGCGGCGACCGCTTCACCGGCTGCGCCTGCCACCAGCAGGGCAACAACGACCTGCTCAACCTGACGCAGCCCAAGGCGATCGAGGAAGAACACTTCCGCTATGCGATGGCGGGTGCGGACATTCTCGAGACGAACACCTTCTCCTCCACGACCATCGCCCAGGCCGATTACGGCATGGAAGACATGGTCTATGAGCTGAACCGCGATGGTGCGCGGCTTGCCCGCCGCGCGGCGATCCGCGCCGAGCAGAAGGACGGCGTGCGCCGTTTCGTGGCCGGCGCGCTCGGGCCGACCAACCGCACCGCCTCCATTTCGCCGGACGTGAACAATCCCGGCTACCGCGCCGTGACCTTCGACGATCTGCGCATTGCCTATGGCGAACAGCTGCGCGGGCTGCTCGATGGCGGCACGGACATCGTGCTGATCGAAACCATCTTCGACACGCTCAACGCCAAGGCGGCGATCTTCGCATGCGAGGAAATCTTCGCAGAGCGTGGCATTCGCCTGCCGGTGATGATCTCCGGCACGATCACCGACCTTTCCGGACGCACGCTTTCCGGCCAGACGCCCACGGCCTTCTGGCATTCGGTGCGGCACGCCAAGCCGATTACGATCGGTCTGAACTGCGCGCTGGGCGCTGCGGCCATGCGCCCGCACCTGGCGGAGCTTTCGGGCGTGGCCGATACGCTGATCTGCGCCTATCCGAACGCCGGTCTTCCGAACGCCTTTGGCCAGTATGACGAAAGCCCGGAGATGATGGCCGAGCAGGTCGAGGAATTCGCGCGCGAGGGGCTGATCAACGTGGTCGGCGGCTGCTGCGGCTCGACGCCGGAGCACATCGCCGCGATCCGCGACGCGGTGGCGAACCATCCGCCGCGCGAAATCCCCGAGCGAGCACCCTTGATGCGGCTTTCGGGGCTGGAGCCCTTCACGCTGACCGACGACATTCCCTTCGTCAATGTGGGCGAGCGCACCAATGTCACGGGCTCTGCAAAATTCCGCAAGCTCATCACCGCGGGTGATTATGCGACCGCTCTGGATGTCGCGCGCAACCAGGTGGAAGGCGGCGCGCAGATCATCGACATCAACATGGATGAGGGCCTGATCGACTCCAAAAAGGCGATGATCGAGTTCCTCAACCTGGTGGCGGCGGAACCCGACATCGCGCGTGTGCCGGTGATGATCGATTCCTCCAAATGGGAGGTGATCGAGGCCGGCCTGAAATGCGTTCAGGGCAAGGCGGTGGTCAACTCCATCTCGCTCAAGGAAGGCGAGGAGGCGTTCCTGCATCAGGCCAATCTGTGCCGCATGTATGGGGCAGCAATGGTCGTGATGGCCTTTGACGAAACCGGTCAGGCCGACACCGAGGCGCGCAAGGTGGAAATCTGCACCCGCGCCTACAAGCTTCTGACCGAGAAGGCCGGCGTCGCGCCGGAAGACATCATCTTCGATCCGAACGTCTTTGCCGTGGCGACCGGTATCGAGGAGCACGACAATTACGGTGTCGACTTCATCGAGGCGACGCGCGAGATCATTCGCACCCTGCCGCATGTCCATATTTCGGGCGGTGTGTCGAACCTTTCCTTCTCGTTCCGCGGCAATGAGCCCGTGCGCGAGGCAATGCACGCGGTGTTCCTCTATCACGCCATTCAGGCGGGCATGGACATGGGCATCGTCAATGCCGGTCAGCTGGCCGTCTATGACGCCATTGATCCGGAGCTGCGCGAGGCCTGCGAGGATGTGGTGCTCAACCGCGCGCCCAAGGCCGGCGGCACGGCGACGGAGCGCATGCTGGAGATCGCCGAACGCTATCGCGGCACCGGCGGGCGCGAGGCCAAGGAAAAGGACCTTTCCTGGCGCGAGCTTCCGGTCGAGAAGCGGCTGGAGCATGCGCTGGTCAACGGCATCACCGAATATATCGACGCGGACACCGAGGAAGCACGGCTGAACGCCGAGCGCCCGCTGCACGTGATCGAAGGGCCGCTGATGGCCGGCATGAACGTGGTCGGCGATCTGTTCGGCGCGGGCAAGATGTTCCTGCCGCAGGTGGTGAAATCCGCACGTGTGATGAAGCAGGCCGTGGCGGTTCTTCTTCCCTATATGGAGGAAGAAAAACGCGCCAATGGCGGCGGCGAGCGCGAGAGCGCCGGCAAGATCCTGATGGCCACGGTGAAGGGCGATGTGCACGACATCGGCAAGAACATCGTCGGCGTGGTTCTCGCCTGCAACAATTACGAGATCATCGATCTTGGCGTGATGGTGCCGGCGGCAAAGATCCTTGAGACCGCCCGCGAAGAGAAGGTCGACATCATCGGTCTGTCCGGTCTCATCACCCCGTCGCTCGACGAGATGGTGCATGTGGCGGCAGAGATGGAGCGCGAAGGGTTCGACATTCCGCTTCTGATCGGTGGCGCGACGACCAGCCGTGTGCACACGGCGGTGAAGATCCATCCGAGCTATGATCGCGGGCAGGCGGTTCACGTGAACGATGCGAGCCGCGCGGTGGGCGTGGTCTCGAACCTGCTTTCGCCGGAAGCGCGCGACGGTTTTGTTGCAAATCTGCGCGAGGAATATCGCAAGGTGACGGAAGCGCATGAACGCTCCGAGCGTGACAAGCAGCGCCTGCCGATCGACAAGGCCCGCGCCAATCCGCACAGGATCGACTGGGCGGCGTACACGCCGCCGAAGCCGAGCTTCACCGGCACGAAGGTTTTCGAAAACTGGGATCTGGAAGAGCTTGCGCGCTATATCGACTGGACACCCTTCTTCCAGACCTGGGAGATGAAGGGGCGATATCCGAAAATTCTCGAGGACGAGAAACAGGGCGAGGCCGCGCGGCAGCTCTTTGCCGACGCGCAGGCAATGCTGAAGAAGATCATCGACGAAAAGTGGTTCGTGCCGCGCGCCGTGATCGGGTTCTGGCCGGCCAATGCCGTGGGCGATGATGTGCGCCTCTTCACCGATGAAACGCGGAAAGAGGAGCTTGGCTCCTTCTTCACGCTGCGCCAGCAGCTTACCAAGCGCGGCGGCAAGCCGAATGTTGCGCTGTCGGACTTCGTTGCGCCGGTGGACAGCGGCAAGCCGGACTGGATCGGCGGGTTCGTCGTGACGGCGGGCATCGAGGAAGTGGCGATTGCCGAGCGCTTCGAGCGGGCAAACGACGACTACAACTCGATCCTCGTGAAGGCGCTGGCCGACCGGTTTGCGGAAGCCTTCGCCGAACGCATGCATGAGAAGGTGCGCAAGGAGTTCTGGGGCTATGCGGGCGATGAAAGCTACACGCCCGAAGAGCTGATTGCCGAACCCTATCTCGGCATCCGCCCGGCTCCGGGCTACCCGGCGCAGCCCGACCACACCGAGAAGGTGACGCTGTTCAGGCTTCTGGATGCGGAGAAGAATGCAGGTGTGGAACTGACCGAAAGCATGGCCATGTGGCCGGGCTCCTCGGTATCGGGTCTCTACCTTTCGCATCCCGAAAGCTATTATTTCGGCGTTGCCAAGGTCGAGCGCGACCAGGTGGAAGATTATGCGGCGCGCAAGGGCATGGACGTGGCGGATGTGGAGCGCTGGCTCGGGCCGGTGCTCAACTATCTGCCGGCCTCCTACTCGGAAGCCGCCGAATAGCGCCTATTCGCGGACGGGTGCGGCGCAGACGCGCGAGCGGGTGAGAAAGCGTTTTTCGCGCCCGTTGTCGAGCGAAAACATGCCGCCGCGCCCGGGCACCACGTCGATGATCAGGTCGGTGTGTTTCCACGCCTCGAACTGCGATGCGCTGATGAACACCGGCGTGTCGCCGATATGGCCAAGAAGCACGTCCTGATCGCCGACGATGAAATCGCCGCGCGGGTAGCACATGGGCGAAGAGCCGTCGCAGCAGCCGCCCGACTGGTGAAAGAGGACGGGGCCGTGATCGGCGATGATCTCGGCAAGAAGCTCGCGTGCTTCGGGCGTTGCTGAAACCTTGTCGTTTATGGACATGCGCAAACCCTCTCGGAGAATGGCAGGCGGGGGGCCGAAAGCTGGCGGCTAAAGCCTCCCGCCTGCCGGGGCAGCTTCTTCCCGAAACGGGAAGAAGCATCTCGCAATGCCTGATCTGCGGGGAACCGGTCAGACACCGTCGTATTGCCTGAACTCAGAAGAAGCCCAGCTTCTTGGGGCTGTAGCTCACCAGCATGTTCTTGGTCTGCTGGTAGTGGTCGAGCATCATCTTGTGCGTTTCGCGGCCGATGCCGGACTGCTTGTAGCCGCCGAAGGCCGCATGGGCCGGATAGGCGTGGTAGCAATTGGTCCACACGCGGCCTGCCTGAATGCCCCGGCCGAAGCGATAAAGCCGGTTGGCGTCGCGGCTCCAGATGCCGGCACCGAGGCCATAGAGCGTGTCATTGGCGATTGCCATGGCTTCGGCGTCGTCCTTGAAGGTCGTGACCGAGACGACGGGGCCGAAAATCTCTTCCTGAAAGACGCGCATCCTGTTGTGGCCCTTGAAGACCGTCGGCTTGACGTAGTAGCCACCGGCCAGATCGCCCGGCAGATGCGCCTGCTCGCCGCCGGTCAGCACTTCCGCGCCTTCCTGCCTGCCGATGTCGATATAGCTCAGGATCTTCTCAAGCTGCTCGGAGGAGGCCTGCGCACCGATCATGGTGGCAGGGTCGAGCGGGTCGCCCTGCACGATCTGCTCCACGCGCTTGAGCGCGCGCTCCATGAATTCGTCATAGATCGCCTCGTGAATGAGGGCGCGGCTCGGGCAGGTGCAGACCTCGCCCTGGTTGAGCGCGAACATCACGAAGCCTTCAATGGCTTTGTCGAAGAAGTCGTCGTCCTCGGCGGTGACATCCTTGAAGAAGATGTTGGGCGACTTGCCGCCCAGCTCCAGCGTGACCGGGATCAGGTTCTGGCTGGCATACTGCATGATGAGCCGGCCGGTCGTCGTTTCGCCGGTGAAGGCGATCTTGGCGATGCGGTTGGAGGATGCGAGCGGTTTGCCGGCTTCAAGGCCGAAACCGTTGAGGATGTTCAGAACGCCTTCCGGCAGGATGTCGCCGATGAGATCGGCCCACAGCATGATCGAGGCCGGGGTCTGCTCGGCGGGCTTCAGCACCACGCAGTTGCCGGCGGCAAGCGCGGGCGCAAGCTTCCAGCAGGCCATGAGCAGCGGGAAGTTCCACGGGATGATCTGGCCGACCACGCCCAGCGGCTCGTGGAAATGATAGGCGACCGTGTCGTCATCGATCTGCGAGATGGAGCCTTCCTGGCTGCGAAGGACGCCGGCAAAGTAGCGGAAATGATCGATGGCAAGGGGCAGGTCGGCTGCGGTGGTTTCGCGGATCGGCTTGCCATTGTCCCAGGTTTCCGCGCGCGCCAGAAGCTCGAGGTTTTCTTCCATCCGGTCGGCGATGCGGTTGAGCATCAGGGCGCGTTCGGCCGGGCTGGTGCGGCCCCAGGCGTCCTTGGCCTTGTGGGCGGCGTCGAGCGCCAGCTCCACGTCGGCTGCGTCGGAGCGGGCGATTTCGCCCAAGGGCTGGCCGGTGACCGGCGAGGTGTTTTCGAAATAGCGCCCGGATTTCGGCGCCACCCATGCGCCGCCGATGAAATTGTCGTAGCGTTTGGCGAAAGGCACTTTGGCACTACGCGCGAATTCAACCTTGTTCATGAAATCCTCCCGAATTCAGACCGCGTCATGCGGCATGAAGGGAAGGTTAGGCGCGGGTTTTCCGGTGCGGCAGAGGGGGAAGAGCGGGGGCATGCGTCACCTGTCTCAGAACTGCGACAGGTTGGGCGTAAAAAACGTCCCGGAAAGCCTCAATGGGTGCGGCCGACGCCGAGCCTGGCCATCTTGCGGTGCATCGTGGCGCGGGAAATGCCGAGCTGGCGGGCGGCCTCGGAAACATTGCCGCCGGCGCTGACAAGCGCGCGCTGGAGGGCGCTGCGCTCGGCCCCGGCAAGGCCGGGCGACGTGACTTGCGGGCCGCCCAGCACGTCGCATGCGGGTAGCGGATTGGCAAGCGGGCCAGCTGGGAGGCCCAGAAGCGCGCGGGCCGTGCGGGTTGCGCCGATCACCAGATCGTCGCTGTCGACCGCGATGAGGGCTGACGGATCTGCCGCTGGCAGGAGCATGATGCGCGCCTGAGGATAGGCGAGGCGAAACGCTTCCGCCTCGATGCGGCGGGCGGCGTCGCCGGCTGCGGTGGCGATGAGGCTGACGAAACCCTCTGTGAGGTCGGCCCGGCAGGAGGAAACGTCGAGCGCGCCCGCCAGATGGCCCTCATGATCGTAGACCGGCGCGGTGGTGCAGGAGAGAAGCGTGTTGCGGGAGTGGAAGTGCTGGTCGCGGTGGATTGTGAGCGTGCGGCGCTCCACAAGGCAGGTGCCGATGCCATTGGTGCCTTCGCTTTGCTCGCTCCAGACCGTGCCGGTCCACAGCCCCCACTGACGGAAGGTCTCGTCATCGCCCGGCGTACCGCGCCGCTCCATGAGGATGCCCTGCCGGTCGGCGAGAACCACACAGCAGCCGGAACTGCCGACAGCAAGGAAAAGCTGGTCGAGCGGGGTTTGCGCGGAGCGGAGAAGCGGTTCCAGCCGCGCGCGGGCGGCGGTCAGTTCCGCATCGGAAATGCGCTCGGGCCCCCGCCGCTCGGCCGGGTCGAGCCGGTGCAGCCGGCACGAACGCTGCCACGAAGCGACAAGCGCCGACTTGGCTGCGCGATCGGAGTCCACCGCCGCCAGAACCCTGTCAGCATGATATGACAGGCCACGTCCATCCATGGTTTTCCTCCCATGCCCCGCTGGCGTCCTCCACGCCGTTTCCCTTGCCGGGCCTGTTGGTGATCTTTTACGAAGTTTCTTTGCCGGAGCGGATCTGTCAATACGACCTTTGATGACGCCAGGTCTTGTTATCGGCTTTTCCGGTTACCCCTGGCGGTGTTTCCAGTGCGGAGAGTGCTTGGAACCTGAGGCATTTTTTGACAGGATGCGGCAACTGCCGGACCTCCTTGTCCGGGTGGGGAGGTCCAGAGAGAATTGATGCGTGATTTTGTGGTGGCGGTGGACGTGGGCACGGGCAGTGCCCGCGCTGGTGTTCTTGACCGTAAAGGCAGACTGTTAGGGCGGGCGGAGCATCCGATCCGGATGAACCAGCCGGCGGCTGATTTTGCCGAGCAGGATTCGGAACAAATCTGGAATGCGGTATGCACCTCGGTGCGCGCTGCGATGGAACGTGCGGGCGTCACGCCGCAAAGCGTTGCCGGTATCAGTTTCGATGCCACATGCTCCCTGGTGGTGCGTGGCCGCGATGGCGGACAGGTGAGTGTGTCGCCGGATGGAGAACCCCGCTGGGATACGGTGGTCTGGCTTGATCATCGTGCGCTGGCAGAAGCGGATGAATGCACGGAAACCGGCCATCGCGTACTTGATTATATCGGCGGCGTCATGTCGCCGGAGATGCAGACGCCCAAGCTGATGTGGCTGAAGCGCAATCTGCCCGCATGCTGGAACGCGGCCGGCCATTTTTTCGATCTGGCCGATTTCCTCACATGGAAGGCATCGGGTTCCCTCGCGCGCTCGCAATGCACACTGACCTGCAAATGGACCTACCTCGCCCATGAGGAACCGGGCTGGCAGGGCGATTTCTTTGAAACCGTCGGCATTCCGGACATGCCCGGGCGCGGGCAATTGCCCGAGCGCGCAAGCCCCATCGGCACCGACCTCGGGCCGCTCACCGCAGAGGCAGCCGACGCCCTCGGCCTGACGGAAGAGTGTCGCGTCGGTGCCGGGCTGATCGACGCCCATGGCGGGGCGCTTGGCGTGCTGGGCGGTTTTGCAGGCGAGCTCGAAAGCATCGACCGGCACATGGCGCTGATTGCCGGCACATCGAGCTGCGTCATGGCCTTTTCGCGCGAGGCGCGCCCGGTGCCCGGCGTCTGGGGGCCATATCTCGGCGCGGCGCTGCCCGGCTGCTGGCTTGGCGAGGGCGGCCAGTCCGTTTCAGGCGCGCTGCTTGATCACATCATTCGCTGGCATGCCGCCGGCGGCGAACCCAACGCGCAGGCCCACAGGCGCATCTGTGATCGCATCATGGAGATGCGCGCGGTCGAGGGGTACGAGCTCGCCGCCCGGCTGCATGTCCTGCCGGACTTTCACGGCAATCGCTCGCCACTGGCCGATCCCCACGCGGTTGGCGTCATATCGGGCCTGACGCTCGATGCCTCTTTCGACAGTCTTTGCCGTCTCTACTGGCGCACCGCCATCGCCATCGCCTTCGGTATCCGCCACATCCTCGATGCGCTCAACGAGCGGGGCTATGCGATCGACACGCTTCATGTCACGGGCGGGCACACGAAGAACCCGCTCCTGATGGAGCTCTACGCGGACGCTGCCGGCTGCACGGTGGTGGAGCCGGGAGCCGAAGACGCGATGCTTCTGGGAACCGGGATGGCGGCGGCCACGGCTGCCGGGCTTTACGACAGTCTGGGGGATGCCTGCGTGGCCATGGCCCGGAAAGGCAGGGCACGGAAACCGGACCCCGCCGCGCGGGAGCGTCTCGACCGGGATTATCGCGTCTTTCTGGAGATGCACCGGCAGCGCAGGGCGCTGGACGTGATTGCTGCGGGCGAGGCATGAAACCGGCGACCCGAGGTTTGGCGGGCTCCTTACTGAAGGTCCAGCTCCTTCGAGAGCAGTTCAATGCCCGCTGCCGCGGCGCGTCTGTCGGCGGGCTGGAGGCCCGATAGGAGCGCGGAAACGCGGCTGCGCCATTCGCCGCGCACCGCCTTCAGTATGTCGCTTCCTGTCTCGCTCAGGTGAAGCTCCGTCATGCGGGAATCGAGATTTGAGCGTCCGCGCCGGACATGTCCACTCGCGATCAGCCCTTCCAGACTGCGGCTGATCGTCGATTGAAACATGCCGGTCTCTTCGGTGATCGCTTTTACATTGCATCCCGGCCTGTCGAAAATCACGGCCATGATGATGACCTGCTGATTGCTCAGCCGGTGGGCGCGCGCCTCGGCCGGACGGTACTGCCCCAGTTTTATGGCGAGACGCTCGAGTGCAAGTGCGGTCTGCTTTTCGAGCGATTTGACGTCACGTTGATCCAACGGGCTCGCATCCTTATCCGTAAAGGTCAATCTCTACGCGATCTTGCCGTCGGTGGAAATCTCTTCAAGGATCGTTCAGGCAGCCGATTGGGCGCGGGTGTGTGGTTGCGCGCGTTTTCCGTGTTGCCACAGAATTATGCCAAGGATCAGTGCTCCCAGGAGAACCGATAGCAGGCCCGCCGGGAGCTCATACGGTTTGAAGATCTGGCGGCCGGTCCAGTCGGCCATGACGACCAGAATGGCGCCTGTCAGGGCGGCTCCGGGCAGTTGCACCCTTGTTCGGCGCAATCCGCAAAGGCGGGCAATGTGCGGCGCCGTCAGTCCGACGAAGCTGATCGGGCCCAGAAACAGGCAGGCGGATGCTGTCAGGAGTGCCGTTGCGAGGATGATGAAAAAACGCGCAGGACCCAGCGGCAGACCGAGCGAACGGCCCGCAGCGCCACCAAGCGTCAGAATATCAAGCCAGCGCAGCGTTGAAAGCGCGATGCCGGCGCCTGCCATCGCCATGATGGCGGGCAGGGCCAGATCACCCATGCCGACGCGATAGGTCGACCCCGACATGAAGGCCAGCACAGAATTGCCGCGCGGGTCGCCCGTTGCCAGAAACGTCAGCACAAGTGCGTCGGCAAAGGCGGTGATGGCAATACCGGCGAGAATGAGCCGGCGCGGTTCGAGATCGTGCCTGCGTGCATAGGCGAGGATTGTGAGGAGGATTGCCAGCGCTCCGAAAAGGGCGCCGGTCATCTGCATGGCGGCCGTGGCGGCAGGGAGCGCGATCATGACCACGATCACGCCCATGACGGCACCGGTGGAAACACCGATGATCTCCGGGCTTGCCATCGGGTTCGAAAGCAGGCGCTGGACCAGACAGCCGGCAAGGCCGAGCGCAGCGCCGGAAAGGGCTGCCGCGAACACGCGCGCGGCACGCCAGTCCATGATGGTTTCGAAGCTTATCGAGGGCAGGCCGAGCGCAATCAGGATCGCCAGCGCGAGGATCGTCGTGAGAAGGACAAGGAAGTAGCGTTCGGCGCGACCCGAAAGGCCGGCGGAAACGGGCAGGACTTCCCCGGCCGAGGATGCGCTGGCCGGCGGCAGGCGCTTCAGGAGGTAGAGCAGCAGCGGCGCTCCGAGAATCCCGGTCAGGGCGCCCGCGGGCAGAAAGCGGCCAAGGCCGCTCAGGCCGAACTGCATGCCCTGATCAACAAGGCCGAGAAGCAGTGCACCGACGAAGCCTGCCGTGAGCAGACGCGGGCCGATCCTGCGCATGCCCAGCATCGTTGCCAGATGCGGGCTTGCGAGACCGACAAAGGCGATCAGGCCGACCGTCGCCGTCACCGCCGATGCGAGAGAGATCGCAATCCCGAGAGCGAGAAAGCTGAACAGGCCGGTGGAAAGCCCGGAAGAACGCGCGCTCTCCCGCCCGAGCCCCATCAGCGCGAGAGGGCGGCTGAGAAGAAGGAGGGCGGCAGCGCCCAGCACCAGCCTTGGCAGGAGAAAATGCACGCCCTGCCAGTCATACTGGGTCAGATCGCCCGAGCCCCAGAGAAAGAGGCTGGTGAGATACTGGTTCTTGAGCAGCAAAAGGCAGGTGGTCACGGCCCCGGCCGTGAAACTCACGACCATGCCTGTCAGGACGAGGCTGACGGGATCGTCCATGCGCCGGCCCACGAGAAGGCTGACGAGCCCCCAGGCCAGAAAGGAGCCGGCCAGCGCGACAAGGAAAGGGTGGTCGGCGTGCAGTTCGGGGGCGACCAGAAGGGCCAAGGCCAGTGCAAGCTGCGCACCCGATGACACACCGAGCGTGGCCGGAGAGGCGAGCGGATTCTGGAGAATCTGCTGGAACACCGCACCGGCGATGCCAAGCCCCGCACCGGCGAGCAGGGCCACGGAAAGCCGGGGCAGATAGGCATACCAGTATTCGATGGAAACCGAGGGGTTCTCCGTCTGCCCGAAAATGAGCGCGGTGAGCGATTCTTCACCGCGGATTGCGGTCGTGTTCCCGGCGATGAAGAGGCCAAGCAGCACAAGGCTTGCCAGCGCCAGCAAAAGGGGAAGGGGGCGGCTCTTACGAATTGTCATTGCTGCAGTCCGGCAGGTCTGTTGCGGAAAGTTCCCGCGCGAAGGTGCGCGCTTCGGTCAGCCCGCCAAACGACCATACCGGCCGCATCATCGTGTATCGGCCCTTGCGGAGCGCGGGAATCTTTCCAAAAAGTCCCTTTGAAAGGAGGTCGTCCTCTGCCGCGAGCATCTGGCGAACCTCGACGGGAACGGGTGAAACGATGATGAGTTCATCGTCCGGGTGGTGGAGGAGCTCGGAGACCGGAACGGTGGCAAACCCCCAGAAATTTGTCGCTCCGGTCCAGCCATTGGAGAGGCCGGCTTCTTCCAGAACCCCGCCGTAAAGGCTCCCTTCACCGAAGACGCGAACGGTCCCGCCGCGAACGAAGTTGACGACGAGAAACCCGCAGGTTTTGCGTTGCGCCTCGGCTTTCTCCCGCAGGGTGGCAATTGCCCTGTCGGTGTCGGCGATAAGGGCCTCGGCCCCTTCGGGATTTTCTGCGAGATCGCCAAGCGCGCGTGTAACGCTGCGTGCATTGGCCAGCGGCGTCTTTTCCGGCGTGAAGATTGCAAAAGAGCGCACCGGAGCGATGCTTTCGAGGCGCTTTTCGATACTGGCGAACTGAGGCGATATGAGAATGAAATCGGGGTCTGCCTCTTCGAGCCGTTCCATGTCGGGTGCAAGGCGCAGTCCGAGATCGGGAGAGGAAGGGGCGGGCGCCGGGTCCTGAACCCAGTCGAGGAAGGCCGGTTTCTCCGGCACACCGCTGACATTGACCCCAATGCCGAGCAGCGTGGTGGCAAGACCCCAGTCGAGCGCGATGAGGCGTGGTTTGCCGGTTTCTCCGGCTGCGGCACCCATTGTCGCGGAAAGCGCCAGGGCCAGCGCGAGAACGATACGCCTCATGACGCGATATATCCCACTGGCCGGCCATCGGCCGGATGCGCGAACACCTCCATGGGGATATCGTAGAGATCCGTCAGAACCTTCGGTGTCATGATCTGCGAGGGCGCGTCGCTGGCGATCAGCCTGCCATCGCGCAGAGCCAGGATGCGGTCGCAGAACTGGGCGGCGATGTTCAGATCATGCACGATCAGCGCGACGCCAATGCCGCGCCTGTCAACGATGTCGCGCAGAAGGGCGAGAATGCGTGCCTGATGCGCCAGATCGAGCGCGGAGGTTGGTTCGTCGAGCAGCAGGAAGTGGCGCGCCTGCGCCAGCACCATTGCGATCCACGCGCGCTGGCGCTCACCGCCCGAAAGTGTACCCACCAGCCGGTTCTCGTGCTCGCGGCTGCCGGTTTCATCGAGTGCGGTATCGACCGCGTTCCGGTCTTCGGATGAGAGCTTGCGAAAGGGACCGTGCCAGGGATAGCGACCGAGCGCGACGAGTTCGCGCACGGTCTGGTGTTCGGCCGTCGGCAGGCTCTGCGGCAGATAGGCAACTTCGCGCGCAAAGGCGCGGCCGTTCCAGCCATTCGCATCGTCTCCGGCAAAGCGGACCTTGCCTGAGGTCGGCCGAAGGTGGCGGGCAAGGAGTTTCATCAGCGTGCTCTTGCCCGCGCCGTTGGGGCCGATGATGCCGTAGATGCGCCCGCAATTGAAAGAAGCGTTGAGACCGCTGAGAATGGCCCGGCCGTTTGGCCGGAATTCCAGATTTTCAACCTCAAATCCCGTCAGACTGTGTGCATTCATCGGCATTCCATCAGCGTTTGGGTGAAAAGCGCGCGCCGGCGCGCCGGTCACCATTCAAAGGTCAGTTTGGCTTTCACATTGCGCCGGTCGCCGTAGTAACAGGCGTTCTGGCCGGCGCAGGCGGCGACATAGTGCTTGTCGAAGAGGTTGCTCACATTGAGCGACAGCTCGGTCCTGTCGAACCGGTAGCCGATGCTCGCATCCGCAACCACATGGTCAGGCACGGTCAGCGTGTTGGCGGCGTTGGCGTAGGATTTGCCCACATAGCGCACGCCCGCACCGACGCGCAGGCCCTCAAGTTGCCCGCCGAAACGATGGTTGACCCACAGCGAGGCCATCTGCTGCGGGACACCGATCGGCACCATGCCCTGATCGCCATTGTTGGAACGGGTGATCTCCAGATCGTAATTCGTGTAGGAGGCCACGATGTCCCAGCGTTCGGCGAGGTTTGCCTGCGCCTGCAGTTCGATGCCGCGCGATCGCACCTCGCCGGTCTGCACCTTGAAGTTCGGATTGGCCGGGTCGTTGGTCAGAACGTTTTCGCGCGTCAGGTCGAACCAGGCGGCAGTGAGGCGGAACCGGTCGAGCGGATCCTGATATTTAACGCCGACCTCATATTGCTCAGCCGTTTCCGGGTCGAACGGATTGCCGTTGATGTCGGTGCCGGACAGCGGGTCGAACGAGGTCGCATAGCTCGCATAGGGGCGCAGACCCGGCAGCACCTCATAGCTTGCACCGATGCGGCCGGTGAGCGCCGTGTCGTCGCGATCGGTGCGCGATCCCGTCAGATGGTTGTCAAACCGGCTCGATACCCAGTCGTGCCGCAGGCCCGCCGTCACATCGAGGCGGTCGGTCAGTGCAATCTGATCCTGTACGTAAAGGCCGATCCGGTGCGAGCGCGTGGTCGAATCCGTCGAGTAGGCGGGTCTTTGGACGTTGATCCCGTAAACGGGATTGAGAATGTCGATAATGTAAAAATTTCCGCTCGGATCGTCGCCATAGCCGGAGCGGTTGTCGAAGACCTCGTAGCGATAGTCCAGGCCGGCCAGAAGCTGGTGACTTACCGGGCCCGTGTCGAATGTTTTTTCGATGCGGTTGTCGGTCTGGAAGGCACCGATGCTGTCATCCGTGGCAAGCGCCTGGCGGGCGAGCAGATTGTCGGGGTAACCCGGCAGGTAGCTGCTCACGAGGCCTACGCCATAGAGCGTTTCGTATTCGGTTGAAATGTAGGAATAGCGCGAATCCTGCGAGAGTTTCAGGCCGTTCTCGAATTCGTGCTCGAACTCGTAGCCGAGCATCATCTGATTGCGGTCGTAACGGTCGAAATTCGTGTCGGCGCTGAAGAAGTCGGTCGGAATGCGCCCGAAGGAAGCCGGGCGCACGGTCGCGTCGTAGGGCAGAAAGCTCGTCACCGTGCCGGTGCGGTCCATCTGGAACTTGCCCATGATGGTGAGTTCGGTTCCCGCCTGCGGTTTGAAGGTTATGGAAGGGGCGAGATAGAGCCGGTTGTCGTCGACATGATCGACCTGCGTTTCGCCAAGGCGGCCGAGCGCAGTGAAGCGGGCATAGACCCCGTCATGGCCGGGCAGGGCGGCGTTGAGGTCGAGGGCGACCTCTCCTTTTTTTGGCCAGCCGCCCGCGACCGACGCGCGATAGAACGTGTCTTCCTGCGGGCGCTTGGAAATCAGATTGATGAGCCCGCCCGGGCTTCCCGCCCCGAACAGTGCGGAGCTCGGTCCGAGCAACACTTCCTGGCGCTCGAGGCCGTAGGGCTCAACGCGGAAATTGGCGAAAGCCTGCGAGCGCAGCTGCAGGCCGTCCAGATAGAGACCGCGGGCCTGGGCCGAGAACCCGCGCATGAAGAACCAGTCATAGCGCGTGTCGGCACCATACGCCTCGCTGCGGATGCCGGGCGTATAGCGCACCGCCGCGCCGACGCTGTCGGCACCCTGCATGTCCATCTGGTCGCGGGTGACGACCGAGATCGACTGCGGCACGCGGTCGATCGGCGTGTTCGTCTTGGTGGCTGTGGCGCTGTTATCTGCCACGAAACCGTCATCTGGCCCCACGGGTGAAGCGGACATGCTGTCACCCTCGACCACAAGACGCTCCAAAGTGGTGCTTTTCTCCGCACCGTCCTGTGCATGTGCAGTGAATATGGGCGCCGTTGACAAAAGCAGTGCTGCCGCCAGACGGCTGGTGGGTAAAGAGGAACTGGACCTGCGCATATCTGATCTCATCCGCGATTTTAAATAGCGGTGCTATATATTTTTACCTGATAATACGAGTCAACTTAAAACCGTTCCACCAGACGGTTTCCCTCTGCTTTCGGTTGCGGCTCAATGCACACCAGCCACACCACGCCGCCAGTAGGACACAACCAGATGCTGCGCATTCGGCAGCCGTAGCGATTTGCGCAGATGGCCGCGTATGGCCTTGAAGGCGGAGAACTCGCATCCGGCCCAGACAAAGAGGTCAGGGTCGTCTCCTTTGATGGGCAACGCCTTTGCCGCTTCTTCCAGAAGCGTCGTGCTGCCGGCTGCCCGGTCATCGCGCACCAGCCATTCGAGATCGAGTTCCGCGCGTGTCGCCAGGGGCTGGGTTTCGGACTGATTGGCAATCTCCACGCGAACGATCGCCTTCGTCTGGCTGGACAACCCCTCCAGAATGCGGGCAATTGCCGGCAGGGCGGTCTCGTCGCCCAGGAGCACCAGCCTGTGCGCCTCGGGCGCCTCACCGCCTCCGGGGCCCGTCATGCCGACAATGTCGCCCGGTTTCGCCTGCGCGGCCCAGCCAGCACCCGGATAGGCATCGCCTTCATGGAGGACCATATCGACATCGACATGCCCCCGGTCCACGTCGATTGCCCTGATCGTGTAGACGCGGGCGACTGGCCTGTTCTCGTCGTCGGGCCAGATCGCTTCACCGTTCTTTCCGATGCACGGCCATGAAGGGCTGGCGGTGCCGACGGGAGGAAACAGAAGCCGCATATGAAGGCCGCCACGTGCGAAACGGGCAAGGTTTTCCCCCGCAAGCCGGACCCGCTTCATGAATGGTGTCAGGTTTTCCGCGGAGACGACGCGCATTTCCCGAAAATAGGGAAGCAGCATGCCGGGTGTGTTGTCGCTCTGCCAGTCAAGATCGAGATCTTTGTCGAGGGATTGCAGGCGATGGGTGATTCCGAGCTGAAGATAGGCGAGGGACGTTCGGTCTTCGGCGTCAAGCAGGATGTCCATGTTGGAAGACTGCGGCTTTAGGGCGATGCGCCCGAGGGAATGCTGCAACTGCCATCCCGTCGTGGTTTCCTCCACCACCGCCCCTGCATCGCCTGCCGCGAGGGCCTCCAGCAACTGCTTTTCCGGATTGAATGGGAGGCGTAACTGTGCGCGGAACGAACCATGCGTGGTCATGAACACATCCTGCTTTTGAAAATTAATTGGAGTTTTATAGTCATATTAAATGACATTGCAACGGCTGGGTGCATCCTGACCGTGGCGAACGGAAAATTTGGCATCGTTCCACAGGGGCACAGACAAAAGTCTGTCGTGACGGGGTTGCAGCCGGACATATGATCTGCACCATAGGCCGGACAGTCGTCACCACCTGACCCCAGATGCGCAGGGCAATGTCCGGTGATCATCTGCTGATCTGCGCCGGAGAAGCCCATATCCGCAATTGATCCGCGACCGGAGCCGGAAGTTTGGTTATTGTCGCTGTGATGCTCACTGGCCGCCCGGCTGCCCCAATCTCTCTCGGATAAACGGATTTGCTCCATGCATGACATTGGATTGAAGATCGCGCTGATCGGCGTGATGGGCATGGGCGCGCAGTGGCTCGCCTGGCGGCTGCGTCTTCCGGCCATTGTGCTTCTGCTGCTCGCCGGCGTTCTCGCCGGGCCGGCCACCGGGTTCGTAAACCCGACCGAGGATTTCGGCGCCATCTACCGGCCGCTCGTCTCGCTTGCGGTCGCGATTATCCTGTTCGAGGGCGGGCTCACGCTCAATTTCAAGGAGATCAGTGAGACTTCGACGGCGGTGCGCCGCATTATCATCATCGGTGGCCCGATGGTCTGGGTGATGACCGCGCTTTCGGCACACTATATTGGCGGGCTTTCGTGGCCGACAGCCGTTGTGCTCGGCGCCATTCTGGTGGTGACTGGCCCTACCGTCATCACGCCGCTTCTGCGTCAGGCGCAGCTCGCCGCGCGGCCGGCCTCGCTGCTCAAATGGGAGGCCATCGTCAACGATCCGATCGGAGCGCTCTTTGCCGTTGTTGCGTTCGAGGTCATCCTCGTACTGATCGGGCAGCATCAGGGCGGGAGCCTCGCCTATGTGGTGGCGGCAGCTTTCGTCGTTGCGGTTGCCGGCGGTTATCTGGCGGCGCGGGCCATCCGCTGGGCGTTTGTGCGCGGTGTTGTGCCGGAATTCCTCAAGGCGCCGATCCTGCTTGCCACGGTGCTCCTGGCCTATGCACTGACCAATCTCGTGCTCGAGGAGGCGGGGCTCCTGACGGTCACGGTCATGGGCATCGTCCTGGCCAACACCCGCATTGCGAGCCTCGCCGAGATGCGGCGTTTCAAGGAAACGATCACGGTCTTCCTGGTCTCCGGGATATTCATCCTGCTCACGGCCTCGCTCACCGTCGACGACTTCCGTAGTCTCGACTGGCGCGCGGTGCTTTTTGTCGGATCGGTTCTCTTTATCGTGCGCCCGCTGGCGATCATGACCGCCACGGCCGGATCCGGCGCAACCCTTGCTGAGCGCACGCTTTCAAGCTGGATCGCGCCGCGTGGTGTCGTGGCCGTCGCCGTGTCGGGCCTGTTTGGCGGCGCCCTGGCAGATGCAGGGATCGCCGATGCAAACCGTATGGTGGCCTTCACCTTCGCCGTGGTTGTCACAACGATCGTGCTGCACGGTTTCACACTCGGTCCGCTGGCTTCGCTTCTGAACCTGAAAAGCGCTGACAAGCCCGGCCTCCTGATTGCCGGCGGGCCGAGATGGGCCATCGATCTGGCGCGCAAGCTGCGCGATATGGATGTGCCGGTCATGATCGCAGACCCGAACTGGAACCATATCGCGGAAGCGCGTCTTTCCGAAATACCCGTGTTCTACGGCGACATCCTCTCGGAAGAAGCGCATCACAGCATCGACCCGAAGCGGTTTTCGACGCTGATCGCCGTCACCGATAATGACGCATACAACTCGCTCGTCTGCACCGATTTCGCACCGGAACTTGGACGCTCGCACGTCTATCAGCTCGGACGCGGGGCGGATCAGTCGAAGCGCATGTCGCTCAACTTCACCCTCGGCGGACGTCCGCTTACCGAAGACGGCGTGGACTTCCGCACCCTGCGCGAACGGCACTGGCAGGGCTGGACCTTTCAGGCAACGAAGCTCAGCGATGAGTTCGACTACGATGCCTATCTGAAAAGCCGGGCCGAAGAGACGATTGTGCTTCTGTGGGTAAAACCCTCCGGCAAGATCGTTTTTGCCGCCGGTGCCGCGGGAACGCCATCTGTCGATGATCGCGTGGTCAGCTTCACGCCCGCAAGGGACCGGCGGGCCGCTTCCAGCAATGAAACCGCTTCACAGGAAAAGGCCTGAGCGCGTCATGTGTCGCTTGTCACCCTGATCTCGGCCTGGCGAAGCACATCGGCAAGGTCGGCCGGTGGCGGGCGGTCGACAATCAACTCATCGACCTCGGTGAGGGCGCACACCCGGACGAGCCCCTTCTGCCCGAACTTGGAAGCGTCGGTGACAACGACGCGGCGCCGACCGCGGGCAAGCACGGCATTGCCGAACTGCGCTTCCTCCAGATCGTAGTCCATAATGCCGGTAACCGCGTTCACGGCACCGGCGGAAATGATGGCGTGATCGACGCTGAAGCGGCTGATGAACTCGATGGCTGAAAAGCCCAGCGCCGAGCCGCTGTCGCTCCGCAGCTCCCCGCCTGCCATATAGACCTTGTTGCCGTTGACGGTCGCTAGCGTGCGGGCGATGTCGGATGAATTGGTCACCACGGTGAGTTGCCGGTGGTCGAGCAGCGCGCGCGCCAGAAGGCTTGTCGTGGTGCCCGTGTCGAGCATCACCGATTCCCCGTCGCGGATCGTCGCGGCGGCAAGCCGGGCAATGGTTTCCTTCGCCTCGCGGTTTTCCCGCATCCGGCGCTCAAACGGTGCTTCGTTGACGACGGAGGGCAGGGCGATCGCGCCGTGCATGCGCACGATTTCACCGCGTCCGGCGAGCGCTTTCACATCGCGCCGCACCGTTTCGACCGAAACGTCCAGATGCTGGGCGAGGTCGTTCACACCCATCGTGCCTTCCTTCGTGAGAAGGTCGAGGATCTGACCATGGCGCGGTGAATAGCTCATGTTTTCTCTCTGTGTGAGATGACCGTTTCTAACGTATTTTGACCGATTTAGCCTGAAAATGATTCCAGAAAATGAGAAAATCGGTCAAATAACCACATTTTTGTGTTGACTTCCCATTGGCTGACATCAATTCTTTCCGCAAAACAGGCGGCCAAAGGCTGCGGGAGGAGATATGGTGGACGCTCGGAATATCACCACCGCGCGCTCTGAACAGATCGCTGCCTTGCCGATCTGGAGCGGGGCTATCGACATCAAGCCGATGGTCGGCGGGATCAGCAACGAAAGCTGGCTCGTCACCGACAATAGGGGCGGGCATGTCGTCCGTTTCGGCAAGGATTACCCCTTTCACCACGTTCTCCGCGACCGTGAATTGATGACGGCGCGTGCTGCCGAAGAAGCGGCTCTCGCGCCTGCAGTCGAGCATGCGGAACCCGGCGTCATGGTCTGTCGGCACCTCAATGCCAAGACCTACGCCGAGGCCGATGTGCGCGCCAATATCGAGCGGGTGGCGCTCATCGTGCGCGCCTTTCATCGCAAGATGCCGCACCACGTTTCGGGGCCTGGCTTCATGTTCTGGCCTTTCCATGTGATCCGCGATTATGCGCGCACGCTGGAGAACGGCAAGAGCCGGATGGTGGAGCAATTGCCCGCCTATCTGGCGCTTGCCGACGAACTGGAAGCGGTGCAGGAGCCACTGCCCATCGTGTTCGGCCACAACGATCTCTTGCCGGCCAATCTCCTCGATGATGGCGAAAGGCTCTGGCTGATCGATTTCGAATATGCCGGGTTCTCGACGCCGATGTTCGACCTCGCGGGCCTTTCCTCCAATGCCAGCTTCTCCGACGAGGAGAGCGCGGCGCTGCTTGGCTATTATTTCGACCGCACGCCGGAGACACCGCTGCGCCGCTCAATGGCGGCAATGCAATGCGCGTCGCTTCTGCGGGAGGCCATGTGGAGCATGGTCTCCGAACTCTATCTCGATGCGCCCGGCACGGACTACGTCGCCTATACGCATGAGAACCTGTCGCGGCTGGAGGCTGCACTGGACACTTTCTATTCTCAATACGGACGCCTCTCCTGATGACCCAGCCTCTTCCTTCCCATGCCCAGATCGTTGTCATCGGTGGCGGTATCATCGGCTGCTCGACAGCCTATCACCTCGCCCGTGATCACAAGGCGGATGTCGTTCTCCTGGAACAGGGCAAGCTGACATCCGGCTCCACCTGGCATGCGGCCGGGCTGGTCGGGCAATTGCGGTCTTCGGCCTCAATCACGAAAGTGCTGAAATACTCGGTCGATCTCTACAAGCGACTGCATGAAGAAACCGGTCTTGAGACCGGCTGGAAGATGACGGGCTGCCTGCGGCTGGCGACGAATGAGGACCGCTGGACCGAATTTCGCCGGCTTGCCACAACAGCACGCAGTTTCGGCATGGACATGGAACTGGTCGGTCCCGAAGAGGTGAAGCGGATGTGGCCGCTGATGGACACGTCCGATCTTCTGGGTGCGTCATGGCTGCCGACCGACGGTCAGGCCAGCCCCTCCGACATCACCCAGTCGCTCGCCAAGGGCGCGCGCATGCATGGTGCGCGTCTCTTCGAGGGCGTGCGCGTGACCGGTTTCGAAATGGATGGCGACCGCATCACGGCGGTTGAGACCAATCGCGGGCGTATCGTCTGCGAGACGGTGGTGAACTGCGGCGGCCAGTGGGCGCGCCAGATCGGCGCGATGGCCGGCGTCTCGGTGCCACTGCAGCCGGTCAAGCACCAGTATATCGTGACCGAAAAGATCGACGGATTGACCTCCGACACGCCGACCGTGCGCGACCCCGACCGGCGCATCTACTTCAAGGAAGAGGTGGGCGGTCTGGTGATGGGCGGCTATGAGCCGAACCCGCAAAGCTGGGTGACCGGGCTGCCGGGGGGCGACGTGCCCAACGAGTTCGAGTTCCAGCTCTTCGACGATGATTTCGATCATTTCGAACAGCACATGACGCAGGCCATCGAGCGCGTGCCCGCCCTTGGCGAAGTGGGCGTTCGGCAGATGATCAACGGGCCGGAGAGCTTCACGCCCGACGGCAACTTCATTCTCGGACAGGCACCCGAATGCGCCAACATGTTTGTCGGCGCAGGCTTCAATGCTTTCGGCATCGCCGCTGGCGGCGGCGCGGGCTGGGTGCTTGCCGAATGGGCCGTGCGCGGCGAAGCTCCGCTCGACCTCTGGGTGGTCGATATTCGCCGCTTCTCGACGCTTCATGAAGACCGCAAATGGGTCGAGGGGCGCACGCTCGAAGCCTATGGCAAGCACTACACAGTGGCTTTCCCGCACGAGGAGTATGAAAGCGGCCGGCCGCGCATCGTTTCGCCCCTTTACGAACGTCTGAAAAAGCACCGCGCCGTGCTCGGCTCGAAGCTCGGCTGGGAGCGACCCAACTGGTTCGCGCCTGAAGGCATGGAGCCTCGTGACGACTATTCCATGGGCCGTCAGAACTGGTTCGGTCCGGTGGGCGAGGAGCATGCGCATGTGCGCGAGAAGGTCGGTGTGTTCGATCAGTCGTCCTTTGCCAAATATGAAATGACCGGACCCGATGCGGCGGATGCGCTTGAACGCATCTGTGCCAACCACGTGGCGAAGCCTGCCGGGCGCCTCACCTATACGCAGATCCTGAATTCGCGCGGTGGCATCGAATGCGATCTCACCGTGGCGCGCCTTGCCGATGACCGCTTCTACATCGTCACGGGCACCGGTTCGCGCACCCATGATTTCGGCTGGATCAGGGAACATCTTCCGGCGCGGGCGGACGCCCGGCTTGTCGACGTGACCGAGGATTTCGGAACACTCTCGCTGATGGGGCCGCGCGCGCGGGACGTGCTTTCGTCGGTGACGGATGCAGATGTGAGCAACGACGCCTTCCGCTTTGGCCGCGTGCAGGAGATCGAGATTGCCGGTCATAAGGTGCGCGCCATGCGCGTGACCTATGTGGGGGAGCTGGGCTGGGAACTGCATGTGCCCATCGAGGGGACCGGCGACGTTTTCGATGTGCTGATGGAGAAGGGTCGCGCCCATGACATCCGCCCGGTCGGCTATCGCGCCATTGAATCGCTGCGGCTTGAAAAGGGCTATCGCGCCTGGGGTTCGGACGTCACGCCGAATGACAACCCGTTCGAGGCGGGGCTCGGCTGGGCGGTGAAACTGCGCCGCGACACGCCTTTTATCGGCCGCGAGGCCTGTGAGATGGCGGCCGCCAATCCGCTGACAAAGCAACTGGCCTGCTTCACGACCGAGAACGCGGACGTGGTGTTGCTTGGCCGGGAAACGATCCTGCGCGATGGCGAGCCTGTCGGCTATCTGACCAGCGGTGGCTATGGCTACACGGTCGGGAAGCCCATCGGCTATGGCTATGTGCGCTCGGAAAACGGTGTCGACGACGCGTTTCTGGCATCGGGAAAGTACGAACTCATCGTGGCGAACGAACGCTTCGCCGCCACGCTTCATTTGGCGCCGCTCTACGATCCGCCGGGGGAACGCGTGAAGGGCTGATCGAAAAACCGGCGCACAAAGATGTCGGGGCGCATTTCGCACACTGGGAGGGAAGGCAAATGGCTTCAATCGGTACCTACGTCATCTACATCATCATGGCATGCGCGGTCGCCGGCGCAATCGCCTCGATCCGCAACCCGGAAACGGGGCTCGGCAAGGAGTTCATCGAGGGGCTTCATTCCATCGGCCCGATTTTCATACCCGTGGCCGGCATCATGGCCGCGATCCCCTATCTTTCGGAGTTTATCCGGGCGGTCGCCGGGCCGCTCTTTGCGATGATCGGGGCCGATCCATCCATCGCGGCAACGACGGTGATCGCCGTCGATATGGGCGGTTATCAACTTGCCGACGCGCTGGCACAGTCGCGCGATGCCTGGATGATGGCGACCGTCGTCGGTTACATGTCGGGCGCGACGATCATCTTCTCCATTCCGGTCGGGCTGGCAATGCTGGCAAAATCCGACCACAAATATATGGCGCTCGGCATCATGTCGGGCATCTTAAGCGTGCCGGTCGGCGTTTTCATCGCGTGTACGCTGATCGCCATGACGGGGCTCGACATCAGGCCCGATGTCTCCACGAGCTCGGAGGCGAGCTATCAGATTGCGCTGACAGTCGTCGACATTCTGCGCAATCTTCTGCCGCTGATCGTTTTCTGCGTCGCCATCGCCCTTGGCCTGCGCTTCGCGCCCGACGCCATGATCACCGGTTTCCTCTGGTTCGGTCGCATCATGTATGCCGGCATCACGCTGGTTCTTGTGGCTTCGATCGTGGAATATTTCACCGGCTTTTTCTCCACCGTGTTCGGCTCCTGGGGTTTTGATCCCATCATTGCCGATGAACAGGACCAGTTCCGCGCTCTGGAGATCGCCGGCTATATCGGCATCATGCTCGCCGGTGCGTTTCCGATGGTCTATCTCCTGACCAAATATCTGGCGGGGCCCATGCAGGTGATCGGCGCACGCATCGGCGTTTCACCGGAAGGTGCGGCGGGGCTTCTGGCGGCAAGCGCCAACATTCTCGCCATGTACCGCCTGGTCGGCCAGATGCAGCCGCGCGACAAGGTTCTGGCCATCGCATTTGCTGTATGCGCGGCATTCACCTTCGGCGATCATCTGGCATTTTCGGCCAATTTCCAGCCGACGATGATCCTGCCGCTGATGCTCGGCAAGCTGCTCGGCGGCGCGGCAGGTTTCATGCTGGCGGTATGGCTGTCGGTGCCGAAGGCGGAAGAGCTGGCCCTGCGTGAAGCCGGGGCGGCGGCGGAAGCGCGCCCGGTGCCCGCAGAATAGCAGTGGCTCGAAAACGTGTGCGGCCGGCAGTGGCCGCACATATTGCCGGCGCTAAGCGCTTGCGCCGGCGGCCATCGGCTTCGCGTCCGGCTGGTATCGGGCGGAAAGCGTTTCCCCGGTGCGCCGATAGTGCCGGCTCAGCAGGGCGATTGCCTTTTCGGCATCGCGCGCGATGGTCGCGTCCATGATCTCCTGATGCTCCAGCGTGAGATCGCGTGAGGGGCGGGCGCGGGGGCCGCCGAGAACCGGGAAGCGATAACGCTCGGTTTCCACATAGAGCTTGTCCGAAAAATCGAGAAGCCAGTTTGACCGGCAGGCGCTGATGAGTGCGCGGTGAAACCGGTGATGCCGGTCTTCGAGCGCCTTCATCTCATCCATGGGTGGCGCGTCCATCTGCTCCAGTTTCTTGGCTTTAAGGGAGAGCCCGTGAAAAGCCGAGATCACCTCCGTTTCCCAATCGTCATCGCCGAACTCGATGGCGCGACGCAATGCCTCGGCCTCAATGTGGATCCTTGTGTCGACCGCATCCCACATCTCGGTCAGCGAAAGCGGCGCGACGGTAAAGCCGCGCAGCGCAACCGACATGACAAGACGCTCGCTGTGCAGGCGGTTCAGCGCCTCGCGCAGGGGAGAATAGCCCAGCCCGTAGCGCTGCTTGAGGTTTTCAAGCCGCAACGGGCTGCCGGCCTCCAGCGTGCCGCTGACAATGTCCCAGCGTAGCTTCTGATAGGCCTCTTCCGTCAGCGTGGTTTCACGCGGGTTCTTCTTTCCCGACACGTCTTCTCCCCGGCATTGCTGCTTCGGTTTTTCAGGAGAACAGCATAGCACAGCGTCTTGCGCAACAAACGAAAAAATCAAGATTTTCGAAAATATCTATTTACAGCGAAAATCCGGCTGTTATCCTTCCGTCATTGAAGAGTGGAGGTTGAGATGTCGTCAGGCAGGGAAAACTACCGCGAGGACGTGGCGGGCCGCGCCAATGTGGAGGATACGCCGGAGCTTCTGGCCTATTACGACGAGCTGGAGGCGCTGGAGGCGGGGGCGCTCTGGACCGTCGCCAACAAGATCGAGCCCTGGGAGCCGCAGTCCTCGTCCGTGCCGATGATCTGGCGCTATCGCGATCTGCGCGAGCACGTCTTGCGTTCGGTCGAGCTGGTAACACCGGAAAAAGCCGGTCGCCGTGTGATCTATCTCAACAACCCGGGTCGTCGCGAATTCGCCGCCGCTGTCGGCTGGCTCTATTCCGGGCTTCAGGTGATGCATCCGGGCGAGGCTGCTTCAGCGCACCGGCATTCGGCCTCGGCGCTGCGCTTCATCATGGAGGGTGCAGGCGCCTACACCATCGTCGATGGCCACAAGATGACGCTCAATGCCAACGACTTCGTGCTGACGCCAAACGGCACCTGGCACGAACACGGCGTTGAGGAAAGCGGCAGCCCCTGCATCTGGCAGGACGGGCTTGATATCCCGTTGGTCAACACGCTCGAAGCGAATTTCTATGAAGTCCACCCGGACCTGCGGCAGGCCGTCGGCTTTGCTGTCGATGACATGACGAAGACCTGGGGCAATCCGGGTCTGACGCCGGGCGGTGGCGCCTGGGACAAGGGTTATTCTCCGCTCTACAAATATGAGTGGGAGCGCACTTATGAAGCGCTGAAGCGCTATGCCGACGCGACCGACGGCTCGCCCTATGACGGCGTCATGATGGAGTACGTCAACCCGGTCAATTCCGGCCCCGTCATGCAGACCATCGGCGCCAGCATGCAGATGCTGCGCCCCGGCGAAAAGACGAAGGCACACCGTCACACCGGCAGCTATCTCTACCAGGTGGCGAAGGGCAAGGGCTACTCGATCATCGGCGGCAGGCGGTTCGACTGGCAGGAACGCGACATTTTCTGCGTGCCGTCCTGGGCATGGCACGAACACGCCAATCTGTCCGACAGCGACGATGCCTGCCTGTTCTGTTTCAACGACCTTCCGGTGATGCGTTCGCTCGGTCTCTACCGGGAAGAAGCGCTGGCCGACAATGGCGGTCACCAACCACAAGACTGATCAAGGACATATCTGAATGCGACTGGTTACCTACAGGGCCACGGTCGAGGCGCCTGCGCGTCTCGGCGTCATCGAGGGCGAGAGCGTTGTCGATGTGGAAGCGCTCGGCATTGCCTTTGGCGAGGACTTCCCCGCCTCCATGCTGGAGCTGATCGATCTCGGTCCGGATGGGCTGGCGGCGCTGAAGCGGCTTCTGGACGAGGCGCGCGGCGCATGGCCGGTGCGCACGACCGTTCCGCTCGCCAATGTGCGATTGCTTGCACCCATCCCGCGGCCCCGCAAGAACATCTTCGGCATCGGCCTCAACTATGTGGAGCATGTGGAGGAATCGAGCCGCACGCTCGACACGTCGAAGGACCTGCCCAAGGAGCCGGTCATTTTCAGCAAGCCGCCCATGGCGGTTGTCGGGCCGGACGATCCAATCGAGCACAATGCCTCGATCACGCAGCAGCTCGACTGGGAGGTGGAGCTTGCCGCGATCATCGGGCGCAAGGCCACCAAGGTGAGCGAGGAAGATGCGCTTTCCTATGTGTTCGGATACAGCGTGATGATCGATGTCAGTGCGCGCGACAACCGCCGCGCCGGTCAGTGGATCTATTCCAAGGGACAGGACAGCTTTGCGCCATTCGGTCCCTGCATCGTCACTGCCGACGAAATCGGAGACCCGCACGATCTCGACCTCTGGCTCACCGTCAATGGCGAGCGCAAGCAGGGATCGAACACGAAGCACATGCTGTTCAAGATACCGACGCTCATCTCCGACATCTCGGCCGCCATCACGCTCGATCCCGGCGACATCATAGCCACCGGCACGCCCGAAGGTGTCGGTGCGGGCCGCGATCCGCAGGAATGGCTATGGCCTGGCGATGTGGTGGAAGCCTGTGTCGAGGGCATCGGCACGATCCGCCATCCGGTTGTGGCGGTCGGCAATGATTTCTCACGTCAGCGCAAGGCCGGATGACCCGGCTTCGTACGCGCAATTCAAGGGAGGAGAACATGACAATGGGACTTAAGGGCAAGGCAAGGCGGACCGGTCTTCTGGCCACCGCGCTGGCAACGGTCATGGCTGCGCAGGCATCGGCGGAAGAGCTGCGCATCGGCTTCATCACCACGCTTTCGACACCGGCCGGCTATATTGGCGAGGACATCCGCGACGCCTTCATGCTGGCCATCGGCGAAGATGGCAAGCTGGGCGATACGCCGGTGGTGCTCGAGGTCGAGGACGATGGCCTGAAGCCGGCCAATGCCAAGCAGTCGGCAGACCGTCTGGTGCAGTCGGGCGTCAAGCTGTTCACGGGCGTGAACTTCTCCAACGTGCTTGCCGCCGTGCAGCCGACCGTCATGAAATCCGGCGGCTTCTATGTCAGCGTCAATCCGGGACCGTCCGTCTTTGCCGGCGAGAAGTGCAACCCCAACTACTTCGTCGCCTCTTATCAGAACGATGCGTTCCACGAGGCGGCGGGTCTTGCGGCCAACAAGCTCGGCTACAAGAAGGTCGTGATCCTTGCGCCCAACTATCAGGCGGGCCGCGACGCGCTGAACGGCTTCAAGCGCACCTATGAGGGCGAGGTGGTGGAGGAGATCTACACCAAGCTCAACCAGACTGACTTTTCTGTCGAGCTGGCGCGCATTCGCTCGGCGGCACCCGATGCCATCTACCAGTTCCATCCGGGCGGCGCCGGCATCAACTTCGCCAAGCAGTATGACAATGCCGGTCTGAAGGACAGCGTGCCCATGCTGGTGCCGGCCTTCTCGCTCGACGCGCAGATGGTCAAGGCGACAGGCGATGCCGCCGATGGCGTCTATGCCTCGGCTCTCTGGACGACGGAGTTCGACAACGACGCCTCGCGTGATTTCGTCAAACGCTTCGAGGAAGCCTATGGCCGCACGCCCACCATGTATGCCGAACAGGCCTACGACACGGCAAACCTGATCGCCTCGGCGCTCGATGCAGTGGGCGGAAACATCGACGATGCAGACGCATTCCGTGCAGCGCTTGCGAAGGCCGATTTCGAGCCGATCCGCGACAAATACACGTTTGGCCCGAACCAGCATCCGATCCAGAATTACTATCTGACGCGGTTCGAAAAGAATGCGGATGGCGAGATCGTCCAGAACGTGGTGGAGCGCATCGCCGAGAACCATCAGGACGCCTACGCCAAAGACTGCAAGATGGATTGATGGCCAAAGCCGTTTCCTGAACGGAATTGCCCGGCGGCAAAACGCTGCCGGGCGCTCCATCCGCACCGGCCCGATCGGTGCGGGCAGCCCACCGAACCCAGACCGGCGAGCATTGGAACGCCATGATCCTCTTCATTGAACAGTTGTTGAACGGCCTGCAATATGGCGCGTTCCTCTTCCTGCTGGCCTCGGGCCTGACCCTCGTCTTCGGCATCATGGGGGTGATCAACCTCACCCATGGCACGTTCTACATGATCGGCGCCTATTGCGGCGCGCTCACCGTTGCCTCCACGGGCTCGTTTCTCATGGGGCTCCTGGCGGCCATGGCGGGGGCGGGGCTCTATGGCCTCCTTGTCGAAAGCGCCGTGGTGCGATGGCTCTACAATCGCGACCATCTCTACCAGGTTCTGGCGACGCTCGGCCTCATCCTCTTCACCAATGAAGCGGTGACGCTGATTGTCGGTCGTTCCCCGATCTTCATGAACATTCCGCCCTTCCTTGAAGGTTCGGTGACGCTCTTCCCGGGACTTGCCTATCCGCTCATGCGGCTCGCGCTGATCGCGGTCGGTCTCGCAGTGGCGTTTGGGCTCTGGCTTATGGTCAACCACACACGCTTCGGCATGCTCATGCGCGCCGGCGCCGATGACCGGCAGATGGTCGACGCGCTGGGTGTCAACATGCGCGTGCTCTATATGAGCGTCTTCGGCCTTGGCGCGATCCTGTGCGGGCTTGCCGGCGTCATGGCCGCGCCGCTGCTTGCCGTCGAGATTGCCATGGGCGAGCGCATCCTCATCACCACATTCGTGGTCATTGTCATTGGCGGGGTCGGTTCCATCCGCGGCGCTTTCGTCGGCGCCATGCTGGTGGGCATGGTCGACAGTCTCGGCCGGGCCTACGTGCCGCAGATCTTTACCGCGCTACTGCCCTATTCGGTGGCCGACACGCTGGCGGCCGGCCTGGTCTCGGCGAGCATCTATGTGCTGATGGCGCTTGTCCTTCTCGTTCGGCCCTATGGCCTCTTCCCCGCCCGGAGCTGAGCCGATGTCCAAATTCGACCGTTTCACGCTGACCGGCATTGTCATGCTTGTCCTGCTCATCGTCGCACCTATCGTGGTGGCGCAGACGGGCTGGCATGGCGGCCTGCCGCTTCTCACACGTATCGTCATCTATGCGCTGGCCGTGGTCAGTCTCGACCTGATCATCGGCTATGGCGCGCTGGTGAGCTTCGGCCATGCCATGTTCTTCAGCGTCGGTGGCTACGTAGTGGCGGTCCTCGCATACCACACGAATATGGGTGACACGATCTTTGGCTGGGAGGGCACCAATTCGGCGCTTATCCTCTGGCCGCTGGCGCTACTTGCCTGTGCGCTGCTCGGTCTCGTGATCGGCTATCTCGCACTCAAGACACGCGGCGTGCAATTCATCATGATCACGCTCGCCTTTGCCCAGATGGTCTATTTCATTCTCGTTTCGCTGCAATATTACGGCGGGGATGACGGGCTCATGATGGATATGCGCAACACCATGCCCGGCATCGATCTGGATGACCCCTTCGCGTTTTACTATCTCGCCCTCGGCCTGCTCGTTCTTTGGGTCTTCTTCTGCCGCTTGATCGTCAACTCGCGCTTCGGCATGGTGTTTCAGGGGCTGCGCCAGAGCGAGCGCCGCGCCGTCAATCTCGGCGTCAACCCGCTGCCCTTCCGGCTCGCCGCCTTCGTCATCTCGGCCGTCGGCACCGGGCTCGCCGGCGTGCTGTGGGCCAATTATGCCGAGTTCGTCACACCCGACATGGCCACCTGGGCGAAGTCGGGCGAGTTCATGGCCATCGTCACGCTGGGCGGGCTGGGCACGCTTCTCGGCCCCATCGCGGGTGCAGCCGCCTTCATCGGGCTTGAGCAGATACTCACCATCTGGACCGAGCACTGGATGATCGTCATGGGCCCGATCCTGGTGCTGATCGCATTGTTTGGCCAGCAGGGCATGCTTGGCCGCTTCCTGAAGGGAGGCCGTCATGACTGATGTACCCGCACACAAACCAGGCGAGGCAGTCCTCTCGCTCGACCACCTGCACAAGGCGTTCGGCGCACTCAAAGTCACCGACGATGTCACACTCGATGTGCGCAGCGGCGAAATCCACGCGCTGATCGGGCCGAATGGCGCCGGCAAATCCACGCTCATCGCGCAGATCTGCGGCGAGTTGCGGTCGGATTCCGGCCGTGTGCACTTCAAGGGACGCGACCTGACCGACCTCAGCGCCTTCAGACGCGCAAGGCTAGGGCTCGGGCGTTCGTTCCAGACGACACAGCTCTGCCTCGAATTCAGTGTGCTCGAACACGTCATCCTCTCGCTCGACTGCATGGAAGGCGGGTCGTTCAACCTCTTTGCCAACCCGCGCAACGATGCCGCGCTTCGGGAAGAAGCGGTGCACTGGATCGGCAAGGCGGGGCTGGCGGGCCGCGAAAACCGGCAGGTCGCCAATCTTGCCCATGGCGAGCGCCGCCAGCTCGAACTTGCCGTGGCGCTTGCGCGCAAGCCGCATGTGCTGGTGCTGGACGAACCAATGGCAGGCATGGGCGCAGAAGAATCCGCCCGCATGGTCGACCTGCTTCAGGAGCTGAAGGGCGAATACCCCATGCTTCTGGTCGAGCATGACATGGATGCCGTGTTCACCCTCGCCGACCGTGTCAGCGTTCTGGTCTATGGCCGCGTGATCTTCACAGGCACGGTGGATGCCGTGCGACAGGATCCGGAAGTCCGCAGCGCCTATCTGGGAGACGAAGCATGCTGAAAGTCACGGGTCTCGAAGCGGGATACGGCGTCAGCCAGGTGCTGTTCGGCATGGAGTTCGAGGTGCCGCGCGGTTCCGTCACCTCGCTGATCGGTCGCAACGGCATGGGCAAGACCACCACCATTCACACCATTCTCGGCATGGTGCGCGCGCGTGGCGGCGACATCCAGCTTGAAGGCGAGAGCATCACCGCCCTGCAGCCCAACGCCATTGCCCGCCGTGGCATCGGTCTCGTTCCGGAGGGGCGGCGGGTCTTCCCCTCGCTCACGGTGGAGGAAAATCTGGTCGCCACCTCCCGGCCGGGCGGTGCGGACGGCTGGAGCCTCGAACGCGTCTACGATCTCTTTCCGCGCCTGAAGGAGCGGCGCGGCCAGTTTGCCGCGACACTTTCGGGCGGCGAGCAGCAGATGCTGGCCGTGGGCCGCGCGCTTCTGACCAATCCCGCGCTTCTCGTCCTGGATGAGGCGACGGAGGGGCTAGCACCCGTCATCCGCGCCGACATCTGGGCGACGCTGCGCCGGTTGAAGGAACTTGGCCAGTCGATCCTCGTGGTCGACAAGAACCTGAAAGAAATGGCCCCGCTCGTCGACCGGCACCACATCGTCGAGAAGGGCAGGGTGGTCTGGCAGGGTTCGCCGCAGGAGCTGGCAGCCAATGAAGACCTCGCCCATCGCTATCTGGGGGTATGAGCATGGATGCCGCAGCACCGCTTTTCAGGGGCATGGACCAGCCGACGCTGGAGCGTGAATACAATGCGCGCGAAAGCGTCGCCTCCTATGAGGCCGAGCACGCCCGCTACGTTGCCGAGAGCGAGCAGGTTCGGCAAAGCCGCGCTGCAAAGCGCGATATCGTCTACGATCCGCAGAGCGGCGAAATGCTCGATCTTTACCTGGCGGGTGAAGGCAGCCCCGTCTTCCTGTGGATTCACGGTGGCTACTGGCGCGGTGGCTCGAAGGAGGACAATGCCTTTGCAGCGGGCGGCCTGACGGCACACGGCATCTCGGTGGCCGTGATGAATTACACGCTGGCGCCTGAGGTCAGCATTGGCGAGATGGTGCGTCAGGTGCGCAGCGCCGTCGCCTGGCTCAGGAACAATGGCGCTGAGCGCGGTCTCGATGTGGAGCGGATCCATGTCGGCGGCTCGTCTGCCGGCGGGCATCTGGCGGGCATGGTGCTTGCCGATGGCTGGCTTGAGGCTTTCGACCTGCCGCCGGACACGATCGGCACGGTTCTCGCCCTGAGCGGGCTGCACGAGCTAGAACCCCTGCAGCACACGCAGGTGAATGGCTGGATGCGGTTCGACACGGCCTCCATTGCCGAAAACTCCCCGATCCGGCACATCCCCGCGACATCCGGGGCGCGGCTGATTGCCTCGGTCGGTGGGCTCGAGACAGGCGAGTTCATCCGTCAGACGCTGGACTATGCCGCGGCCTGGAAGGCAGCCGGTCATGCGACGCAGGTGATCGACATGCCGTCGCACAATCATTTCGATATTGCGCTCAGTCTTTGCGAGCCCGAAGGTGTGCTGGTCGAGGCCGTCCGCGCCGCGATTGTCCGAGATACTCAGGGAGAAATCGTATGAAATCGTTCAAGGCAGCCGTCGCACAGGCGGCGTCCAACCCCGCCGATGCGCTTGCATCCGCCGGAAAGGCGGCCGCGATCATTCGCGAGGCGGCAGGTGAGGGGGCGAAACTCATCGTCTTTCCCGAAGCCTTCCTCGGCGGTTATCCCAAAGGCGCTTCTTTCGGCGCGCCCATCGGCATCCGCAAGCCCGAGGGCCGCGAGGCTTTCAGGGATTATTACGAACGCGCCATCGATCTCGACGGCGAGGAAGTGGCGCTGATCGCCGAGGCGACGGCTGAGACGGGTCTCTTCGCTGTCATGGGCTGTATCGAGCGCGACGGTGGCACACTCTATTGCACCGTTCTCTTCTTCGATGGTGAGAAGGGCCTCATCGGCAAGCACCGCAAGCTGATGCCGACGGCCGGCGAGCGCCTGATATGGGGCTTTGGCGACGGCTCCACCATGCCGGTTTTCGAAACCCCGCTTGGCCGCATCGGCGCGGTCATCTGCTGGGAAAACTACATGCCCATGCTGCGCATGCATATGTACAGCCAGGGCGTCAGCCTCTATTGCGCCCCCACCGCCGATGACCGCGACACCTGGCTTCCATCCATGCAACACATCGCGCTGGAAGGCCGCTGCTTCGTTTTAAGCGCCTGCCAGCACATCACGCGCGGCGCGTTTCCCGACGATCACGAATGCGCGCTGGGCGATGATCCCGACACCGTGCTGATGCGCGGCGGAAGCGCCATTGTCGATCCGCTCGGAAACGTCCTCGCCGGGCCGGATTTCGAGGGCGAAACGGTGCTTTACGCCGACATCGACATGGCCGCCGTGGCGCGCGGAAAATACGACTTCGACGTGACGGGCCACTATGCGCGGCCGGACATCTTCCAGCTCAAGGTGGATGACCGTCCCAAGCGTGCCGTTTCCAACATGAGCGATGAACCCTTGTTCGAGTGAACCACCACATGCGCTTCAAGCTTGACGAACTCGATCCGCAGATCGGCTACAAGGTGATGACGGCGACCGTCACGCCGCGCCCCATCGCCTGGGTGACGAGCGTGTCCTCCGAAGGCGTGGTCAACGCCGCGCCCTACAGCTTTTTCAATGTGATGGGGCACCGGCCGCCCACCGTCGCCATCGGTGTGATGGCGGACCCCCAGCGCGGCTTCAAGGATACGGCACGCAATATTGTCGGCGGCGGAGAGTTCGTCGTGAACCTTGTTCCCGAGCGTCTCGCGGCAGCGATGAACATCACATCCATGGATGCGCCGGAAGATGTCAGCGAGCTTGACTGCGCCGGCCTGACGGCTTTGCCCGCCGAGCAGGTGGCGCCGCCTCACATAGCCGAGGCACCGGTCTCGTTCGAATGCGTCAGCCACAGCGTTCTCGTCACCGGTCCGCATCAGGCGCTGGTCGTTGGCCGCGTGGTCGAAATCCGCGTGGCCGACGATTTCGTCATCGACGCCGAACGCGGCCACATCGACACGCCCGCGCTCGGCCTTATCGCCCGTATGCACGGCCGCGGCTGGTATGCCCGCTCCAGCGATACGTTTCAGATCGACCGCCCGACCTATGCCGACTGGCTGGCCGGCGAAGGCCGTCAGGTCGGCTGACGACCGCCCCCTGGTTTGCGTTCTTCTCTTGCCGGGGTGTCGCGTGCTGCCCATCGGGCGCGTGTTTGCGAGGAGATAAGTGGCCGGTCAGAACCGGTGAATCAGGTGAATGTCGTCAGGCTCCATCGTGACCAGCGTCTTGTCCGGTCTGGGCGCCAGCACGGCACCCTGGTGCAGATAGAATTCCACCGTTCGTCGCGTCGAGGTGGATGAGATATAAAACCCTGCAGTTCCTGGGCCTTCCGACGCTTTCCTGCATTCCGCGTAGAGCCGGGCGGCCAGCCGACGACCTCGCCAGCCATGGCTTACATGAAGAAATGCAAGCTGGCGCAGGTCCGGGTAATCTCCCACCGGGCGTGCATCGACGACACCGGTCGCCACCAGCTCTTCCCTGCAGAAAGCTCCGAGAAAGACGCCGCCATGATCGAAACAGTCGAGCAGGATGGGGGTGTACTGTTCCGGCTCACCTTCCGGCCAGTCGCGCGTATCGTAAAACTGCCGCTGCAGATGCAGAGCGCCATCTCTCACGCAATAGGTCTCTTCCACGAGTTCGCGTCTGTCGATCTGCCAGAGAAGCACCACTTCCGGGCGTTCCAGAGGGCGGATTTCGATTGCGCGGGTGTCGTCGGACCTGTCCAAGGCAAGATTTCGCAAGATTGATGAAAAATGGTGCCCAGGGGCGGAATCGAACCACCGACACGCGGATTTTCAGTCCGCTGCTCTACCAACTGAGCTACCTGGGCAAACCCTGCTTCGCATCGCCGGGACAGAGATTTCTGCGGGCGGTGGCGGGGTTGGTTCTCCGCCGGAAGCGCGTGGGTTATAGCACGAGATTTTCCGCTGACAAGCGCCCTTCGGTCGATTTGCAGGGACTTTTTTCAAAACCCCCGTGAACCCTCATGTTCGCCATGAAAGAAGACGCTTTTCAAGCTTGCCGATCAGCCAGGCAATGATGAGGCCGATGACCGAGAGAAGCGCCACACCGGCGATAAGCTGGTCGAGGGCAAAAAGCGCACCGGCCATCAGGATATAGGCCCCGACGCCGAATTCAGCGCCGATCATCTCCGCCGCCACAAGCAGGACGATGGCGATGGAAGCGGAGATGCGAAAGCCCGACAGGATGGCCGGCATCGCGCCCGGCACGATGATCTTGCGCACGATGGACAGCCACGAAAGGCCGAAGGACTGGCCCATGCGGATGAGATTGCGGTCGACATTATCCACCCCGCCATAGGTGGCGATCACGGTCGGAAAGAAGGTTCCGAACAGGATGGTCGCCACCTTCGAGCCTTCGCCAATGCCGAACCAGATGATGAAGAGCGGTAAAAGCGCGATCTTCGGCACCGGAAAAAGGGCGGAGACCAGCGGCAGAAGCCCGGCTCGGGCAAGGGAGAAGAGGCCGATGAAAAGGCCGACAGCAATGCCAAGCAGGCTCCCGAGCGTCCAGCCGACGATCAGGCGATAAAGGCTTGCACCCAGATGCTTCCACAGCATGCCCGTCTGGAAGAGATCGACCAGCGCACCGAACGCTTCGGATGGAGCAGGCAGTGCAATCGCGCTGATGAAGCCTGAACGCGAGCCGAGTTCCCAGACCGCCAGAATGACGAGGAAAACAATTGGCGCGACGGGGCCGAGCGAGCGGTGAACGAAACCGCCGCCCCGGAATGGAACCGGACGCCGACCACTTGTTTCGGGCGCTGCGGCATGGCTGGCAGGCACGTCGCGCGTGGCATCATGCGACATCGGAAATCTCCCGGTCGGCTTCGCGTGCTTCCTCGCGCATGATCTCCCAGACGCGGCGCTGGAGGGTTTCGAGCTCTGCCAGCCGGTCGGCACGTTCAGCAAGCGGCATGTCGATTTCGACCACCTCGCGGATACGTCCCGGCCGACGAGACAGAACGATGATGCGGCTGCCCAGGCGCACGGCCTCGTTGAGGTTGTGCGTCACGTAGCAGGCGGAAAACCGCTCGCGGGTCCATAACGCCACGAGATCGTCCATCAGGAGTTCGCGGGTCTGGCTGTCGAGCGCGGAAAGCGGCTCGTCCATCAGCATGATGGCCGGCTTGACGGCGAGCGCCCGGGCAATCGCCACCCGCTGCTTCATGCCGCCGGAAAGCTGGCGCGGCAGCGCCTTTGCGAAATCGGAAAGATTGGTGCGCGCGAGCACATCGGCGATGATGGTACGCCGTTCGGCAGTGGCGATGCCGTGATCTTCCAGTACGAGGCTGACATTGCCTTCCACGCTGCGCCAGGGAAGAAGGGCGAAATCCTGAAAGATGTAGGTCAGCGGATTGAGCGAGCCTTCCGGCTCCGGGCCGGAGAGAAGCGCTTCGCCCGCATCGGGCTTTTCCAGCCCGCCGGCGATGCGCAGAAGCGTGGACTTGCCGCAGCCCGAGGGACCGACGATGCAGACGATCTCTCCATCATCCACCGTAAGCGAGATGTCGTCGAGGACGGTCCTGCCGCCATAGTGATGGGTAATGTTTCTGAGAAGAAGCTGCATCGGCTCAAAGAATGCCGCCCCGGGCGGGCCGGGGCGGTTTCGCTGTTAGCGGGTTTCCACGAAGCTGGTGTCAACCAGCTTTTCCATCGTCACGCCTTCGGGCACGAGGCCTTCGGACTTGAACCACTCAAGCTGATCCTCGACGCTGGCGACGCTGAGGGCTGCCCCTTCATTGATGCGCATCGCGCCGGCACGAATGCGTGGATCGGCCTTTTCGAGCGGCTGGTCGGAATAGACGTATTTGTGGATCATCTCGACGATTGCGGCCGTGTCTTCCTCGCTCATGGTCTTGTCGACGAGCGCCGCATTGTAATCGCTGATGCCCTCGGAAAGGCCGGCGAGGAAGCGCTCGACCAGATCCTTCTTTTCGGTCGCATTTTTTGTCGAGGTGAAGACCGTGGTGACCTGATAATTGTCGATATAGTCGGAAATCTTGCCGATCTCGACCACTTCATCGCCTCTGGTCAGCGCGCCGGCGATGTTGGGCACGATGGACCAGGCATCGATCTGGCCGCTCTTGAGCGAAGCGATGATGGCTGGCACCTTCTGCAGCGGCTTCACGTGGATTTCGGAACGGTCAAAGCCTTCCTTGTCGGCGATCTTGTGCGCCATGTAGTGGAAGGAGGAGCCGGTGGTGGTGATGCCGTAGGTGTGGCCCTTCAGATCGGCGGGTGTCTTTACGCCGGCGTCGTAGGCGGCCCTGGAGGCGAGGATCTTCTGGCCGTCGATCTCGGGCGTTTCCTGCAGCGCGCCGCCGATGATCTTGATCACGCCCTTGTCGGCAAGACTGATCAGACCGCCGGAAATGGCTGTCATGCCGAAATCGACATCGCCCGATGCGATGGCAACTGCCATCGGCTGCGCGGCCTGAAAGGACACGAACTCGACATCGAGATCCTGCGCTTCGAAATAGCCTTTTGCCTCGGCAATGATGCTGGGCGAATGGGACGTGAGCGAAAGAATGCCGACATTGATCTTGTCTGCAGCCTGTGACGGCAGCGCAAATCCGGCAATTGCGGTGGAAAGGGCAAGTGCGCCGAGCGCACGGCGGGTGATGGCAGTCATGGGGACCTCTCGGAATGTCTTCGACCAATGCTATTTGCACAGGCGGCGGACCGGAGCAAGCAAATGGGACGACAAGAAGGTCAAAAGATTTTGTGAAATTGTTTTATATCAGAGCCTTACGAGGGGTTGGCGCAGAGTGAGGGGCCGGACGCAAAGCGCGTTTCACGAGCGTTTGCACCGCACTCCCTCTGGTTGACATGCAAGGTGCCCGTCCTCTCCCTCGTGATCCTATGGCTTGACCATAGGATCCATGCCGTAGCTGTGGCGACGGCAAAGGCGTGGAAAATGAAGCGCTTCTTTTTGAGAGGCTGCGATTTAACCTTGGCGTTTTGGCATGGATCCTCGGGTCGGGCCCGAGGACAACGAAGGAGCGGGGAGGGAGGGGGGACTATCGGGCTGTGCCTAAAGACGCGCATCCACCTCTTCGCGGATGCGCTTTGCGGCTTCCTCTTTCACCGGGCCGTAGCCGCGGATCTGCATCGGCAATGCAAGCGTCTCGGCAAGTTCTGCCGCATTGCCGGCGTCGAGTTTTGAAAGCGCCTTCTCCACATGCGCCTCGTACCATCCGATCAGTTCGCGCTCCATGCGCCGCTCGGCGGTGTAGCCGAACGGATCGAAGACGGTACCGCGCAGGCGTTTCATGCGGGCGAGCATGCGGAACGGCAGGCGCACCCAGGGGCCGAACTCGCGCTTGAGCGGCCGTCCGCGCGCGTCACTGCCGGAAGCAAGGAAGGGCGGGGCGAGATGGTGCACGATGCGATAGTCGCCCTCGAACTCGTCTGCGATGCGGGCAGAAAAGCCCGTTTCAGTGTGGAGCCGCGCGACTTCGTATTCATCCTTGTAGGCCATCAGCTTGAACAGGGAGCGGGCGACGGCCCGGCTGACGGCATCATTGCCCAGCGGCGCTTCGGCGGCACGAACGCGATCCACCAGACGGCGGTAGCGCGCGGCATAGGCCGTGTTCTGATAGTCGGTCAGGAAGGCCTCGCGGCGGGTGACGATCGCGTCGAGCGTTCCGTCGGTCTGCGGTTTCGGGTCGAGCAGGCCCTTCAGCGCGTCAGGCTTTTCTGCCGCCAGACGACCGATGAGGAAGGCGCGGTGGTTCTTCTCAATGGCGACGCCGTTGAGCACGATGGCCTGGGTGAGCGCATTGAGCGAGACGGGCACGAGGCCCTTCTGCCAGGCGAAGCCAAGCATCATCACATTGGCGAACACCGTGTCGCCCATGAGCTTTTCGGAAAGACGGTTGGCGTCCATGGCAGCGAGCGCATCCTTGCCCGTCACGCCTTCGATTGCGGCAAGCCGCCGGTCGACGCGAAGGCTCGCATCGCGCTTGCGCACGATATCGCCGGTGGGCATCTCGGCAAGGTTCACCACCGCGCGCATGCCGGGACGGTAGCTGGCCGACGCCTTGGGGGAGGACGACACGACAATGTCGCAGCCGATCAGGGCGTCGGCGGCGCCCCGGTCAATGCGCACCTGATGAATGGCGTCGGGTGATGACGCCAGCCGGACATAGGAGAGCACCGGCCCGAACTTTTGGGCAAAGCCCGTGAAGTCGAGCACGCTGGAGCCCTTGCCCTCCAGATGCGCAGCCATGGTGATGAGCGCGCCAACCGTGACGACGCCGGTGCCGCCGACGCCGGTGATCATCAGGTCGAAGGGCTTGTCGAGAGCAGCAGGCTCCGGATCGGGGAGGCCAGCGGCAAGCCGTGTCAGGTCGATCTCCATGCCGGAGCGCTTTTTGCGGGTTGCACCTTCGATGGTGACGAAGCTCGGGCAGAAGCCGTTCACGCAGGAGAAGTCCTTGTTGCAGGACGACTGGTTGATCTTGCGCTTGGTGCCGAACTCGGTTTCGAGCGGCTCGACGGAGAGGCAGTTGGACTCCACCGAACAGTCGCCGCAGCCCTCGCAGACGAGGTCGTTGATGACGACGAATTTCTTCGGGTCTTCCATCTGGCCGCGCTTGCGGCGGCGGCGCTTCTCGGTGGCGCAGGTCTGCTCATAGATGAGGACCGAGACACCCTTCACCTCGCGCAGCTCGCGCTGGACGGCGTCCATCTCGCGGCGGTGATGGATGGTGGTACCGGCCGGCAGTTCGCCAGGCTGGAACTTGTCCGGGTGATCGGAGACGAGCGCTAAGCGCTCCACACCCTCGGCGCGCGAGGCGTGGGCAATCGCCTGAACGCTGACGGGACCGTCCACCGGCTGGCCGCCGGTCATGGCGACGGCGTCGTTGTAGAGGATCTTGAAGGTGATGTTGGCCTTTGCGGCAATCGCCTGCCGCACGGCCATGGAGCCGGAGTGATACCAGGTGCCTTCGCCGAGATTCTGGAAGACGTGGTTCTTGCCGGTAAAGAGCGAGGAGGCTGCCCAGTTCACGCCCTCGCCGCCCATCTGGATCAGCGAGGTGGTGTTGCGGTCCATCCAGCTTGCCATGAAGTGACAGCCGATGCCGGCCAGCGCCTCGGACCCATCGGGCACCTTGGTCGAGGTGTTGTGCGGGCAGCCGGAGCAGAAATAGGGGGTTCGGGTCGCGCCTTCCACCTGAAGCGAAATGGCCGGTGCTGCGAGGATTTCTTCAGCGCGAGCCACGAAACCGTTTCCGGGGAAAATGCCTTCGAGCCGCCGGGCGACGATGGGCAGAAGCAGGCGTGGCGAAAGTTCGCCGGTCCACGGCACGAGGCGTTCGCCATCCTCGTCGCGTTTGCCCACCATGGCGTGCGGCTTGTGGCCGGGCCAGTCGTAGAAATATTCCTTGAACTGGCTTTCGACGATGCCGCGTTTTTCCTCGATGACGAGGACTTCTTCTTTGTCTTTCACGAAGTCGAGTGCTGCGCGGCAGGCGAGCGGCCACACCATGCCGACCTTGTAGATGTCGATGCCGAGCTGCCGGCATTCGGCTTCGCCGACGCCCAGAAGACGCAGCGCCTCCATGAGGTCGAGATGGGCCTTGCCGGTGGTGACGATGCCGAAACGGGCATCCTTCACGTCATAGATGTGGCGGTCGATGGGATTGGCTTCGGCAAACGCCAGCACGGCGTGCTTCTTCGCCTCCATGCGCTCCTCGATCTGCGGGCCAGGAAGGTCCGGCCAGCGATAGTGGAGCCCGCCGGGAGGCGGGGTGAAATCGGGTGTGGCAAACACGCGGGGGGCGGGGATTTCGATGGAGGCTGCCGATTCCACCGTTTCCGAGATGGCCTTGAAACCGACCCACATGCCCGAGAAGCGCGACAGCGCGTAGCCATATTCTGCGAAGGCCAGATACTCCGACACGCTGGCGGGATTGAGCGTCGGCATGAACCACGCCATGAAGGCGACGTCCGACTGGTGCGGCATGGAGGAGGAGACGCAGCCGTGATCGTCGCCGGCAACCACCAGCACACCGCCATGGGGCGAGGAGCCATAGGCGTTGCCATGCTTCAGCGCATCGCCCGAGCGGTCGACGCCGGGGCCCTTGCCATACCAGAGGCCGAAAACGCCTTCGACCTCGCGCTTCGGATTGGTCTCCACCTGCTGGCTGCCGAGCACGGCGGTGGCGGCGAGATCTTCGTTGACGGCGGGGAGGAATTCGATGCGGGCGGCGTCGAGCCGCTCTTTCGCCTTCCATAGCTCCAGGTCGAGCGCGCCCAGCGGCGATCCGCGATAGCCGGAGATGAAACCTGCCGTGTTAAGGCCGCTCGCGCGGTCGCGGCGCGCCTGATCGAGAACGGCGCGCACGAGCGCCTGCGTGCCGGTCATGAACACGCGGCCCTTTTCCTGGGTGTAGCGGTCCTCGAGCTGATAGCGCGCGAGTTCGCTGGCCTTGGGTTGGACGGTCATGCAATTCCTCCAGTGCAGACTGGAAGAATTCTAAACCGGCAGAGGTGGAATTTTGTGCCAGATTTGGCGATTGGAATTTGGTTTCTGGAAGAATTGTCCGATATGTATGGGTGTATCGGATAATTTTTCAGGATTTAGACCTATGCCCGAAAAGCTGAACGAACAGGACAAGAAGCTTCTGGACGCGCTTCAGGCGAATTGCCGGCTCTCGAACCAGGAACTGGCGGAGCGGGCCGGCATGTCGGCTTCGGCCTGCTGGCGGCGGGTGAAGGCGCTGGAGGAAGCGGGGCTGATCACGCAATATGCGGCTCTGCTGGACGTGGAGAAGGCGGGGCTCGGTTTTCAGGCCATCGTGCATGTGTCGCTGACGCGGCATGACCACCGGCATGTGGATACGTTCATCGCCGAGACGCGGCGGCGGCCCGAAGTGCTCGACTGCTACTCCACGACGGGAGAGGCGGATTATCATCTGCGCGTCGTGTGCCGCGACCTGGCGGCTTATAACCGGTTTCTGGAAGATTTCCTGTTCCGCCTGCCGGGCATCGCCAATGTGCGCACCAACCTTGTTCTGAAAGATATCAAGAAAAACAGTCCGGTTCCGGTGCAGGTGAAGACCGGTTGACATACCGCGCCGGGCCGCTTCTATCTCGGTCGCCAAACGAGGAGGACATCGGATGACGAATGTGGCGCTTACGGGTCTTGCGCGCGATCTTGAGCAGCGGGCGGAAGAGGGGCGGCCGGTGCGCATCGGCCTGATCGGCTGCGGCGAGATGGGCACGGACATCGTCACGCAGGTGGCGCGCATGAAGGGCATCGAGGTGGCGGCCATTGCCGACACGCGGCCTGAACGCGCTGCAAAGGCCATCGAGATTGCCGGACGCGCTGCCGAGAGCGCGGTGGAGGCTGAAACGGCAGGCGCGATCAGCGACGCGATCCGCGCCGGAAAGACAGCGCTTTCGGGCGATTCCCGGCTGGTTTCCGAAAACGATCTGGTGGACGTGGTGATCGACGCCACGGGCAAGCCGGCGGTGGGCGCGGAGATCGGGCTTTCAGCCATGGAGGCGGGCAAGCATCTCGTCATGATGAATGTCGAGGCCGACGTGACCATTGGCGCTTATCTGAAGCGCGAAGCGGCGCGGCTGGGCGTGACCTATTCGCTGGGCGCGGGCGACGAGCCGTCTTCCTGCATGGAGCTGATCGAGTTCGTCTCGGCCATGGGGCACGACATCGTTGCCGCCGGCAAGGGCAAGAACAACCCGCTCAACATCGACGCTGTGCCGGACGACTACGCCGAGGAGGCGGAACGGCGCAACATGAATGTGCGCATGCTGGTCGAGTTCGTCGACGGCTCCAAGACGATGGTGGAGATGGCGGCCATCGCCAATGCCACGGGCCTCGTGCCGGACAGGCCGGGCATGCATGGCCCGGCGGCAAGCCGCGAGGCGCTTTCAAGCGTTCTCTGCCCGATTGCCGATGGCGGCGTGCTCTCGAAAAAAGGCTGCGTCGATTTCACGGTCGGCAAGGGTGTTGCGCCGGGCGTGTTCGTGGTGGCGGAGATGGATCATCCGCGCCTGCGCGAGCGCATGAACGATCTGAAGCTTGGCGAGGGGCCGTATTACACCTTCTTCCGGCCCTATCACCTGACCTCGCTGGAAGTGCCGCTTACCTGCGCGCGCGCCGTGCTCTACAACAAGGCGGACATGGTGCCGCTCGACAGGCCGGTTGCGGAAGTCTGTGCGGTGGCGAAGAAGGATCTGAACCCGGGCGACCGGCTCGACGCCATCGGCGAATATTCCTACCGCTCATGGATCATGACGGCGGAAGAGGCGCGCACGGCGAAGGCCGTGCCATGCGGGTTGCTGGAGGGCGGCACGGTGACGGCCCCGGTGAAGAAGGGCGCGCTTCTGACCTATGCGAATGTTGCGCCCGATGCGGCTTCGCGGCTGGTGGCGCTCAGGGCGCGGCAGGATGCGATGGTGTTCGGCGAAGGGTGATGCGTGGGGCGCTCGCCCCTCATCCGCCTGCCGGCACCTTCTCCCCGCAGGCGGGGAGAAGGAAGCGCGTCGTAACCGGAAGGCGTGTCACCTTTGATGTCCCATCTCCCTGTCTGCGGAGAGAAGGCAAGGCGGCGCCATGCGGGTTGCTTGGGGGGAGGTTTGAAACTGGCGCTTCCCTTTCGGATTTTCTTCCTTCTCCCCGCTGGCGGGGAGAAGGTGCCGGCAGGCGGATGAGGGGCAAGCGCCAGGGCCTGCGCCGATCCTCTACTTCCCCAGTTCGATGGAGCGCTTCTTGGCGGCGTCGACGGCGTCGCTGACCAGATCGAGAAGGCGGTTTTCATCCATGAAAACGGAGAGCGCGGCGGCGGTGGTGCCGTTGGGGCTCGTCACCTGCTCGCGCAGCTTGCCGGGCTCATCGTCGCTCTCTTTCGCCAGAGAGGCCGCACCGAAAACCGTCTGCATGGCAAGAAGCTTCGCGGTTTCCGCAGGCAGGCCGGCCTTCTCACCGGCAGCAGTCAGGCATTCGATGAAGTGGAAGACGTAAGCCGGACCGGAGCCGGAAACGGCGGTGACGGCGTCCATCAGCTCTTCATTTTCGATGGTGGTGACCGCGCCACTGGTCCCAAGCAGCTCCCCGGCGAAGGCTTTTGCCTCGCCGGTCACATTGCGGTTGGAGAAGAGCACCATCATGCCCTTGCCGATGGCGGCCGGCGTGTTGGGCATGCAGCGCATGATCGCGGCATGACGGCCAAGAATTTCCTCGAAGGTGGCCGTGCCGGTGCCGGCAAGAACGCTGACGAAGGTGGCCTTGTCGGCAAAACGGGCATAGGCGGGGGCGATGTCGCGAATGACCTGCGGCTTGACGGCGAACATAATCATGTCCGCCCCGGCGGCAAGCTCGTCGACGCTTTCCGCGACCGTGACACCCAGCGCCGCGGCGCGTGCGCGCAGTCCCTCGTTCGGCTCTATGACGGTGGCGTCCTTCGAGGCCAGCTTGCCCGCGGCGATCCAGCCCTTCAGCATGGCGTAACCCATATTGCCGCAGCCGACGAGGATGACCGATTTGCCCATGAAACTTCTCCCTTGATGACCGCAAATGAATGCCGCGTGCAGGCGGGGAATGCAACGGCTGCGAGGTCTGCACAGTGAAATTCCCGTTTGCGGCCAGGGGGAGGGTTTGCTAAAGCGCGATCTCGCAATTGATCAACCACCGGACACAGGGCCGAACCATGAGCGCCAAGAAAGCACGCAAATAAGCCGCAGCGACTTTTTCTGTTGTTGCGGCTGCCTGTCCGGGTTCCCTTGAAAATCTCCATGAACTGCAGGCGCCGCCAGATGTCTTTCATTTGACGGGTGCTTTGTCATGCCTAATAGAAATCAACAGCTGTGGAGTTACAGCCTGCCGGTGGCGCTCGCGCTGCTTGCGCCTTTCAACATCCTCGCCTCGCTCGGCATGGATGTCTACCTGCCGGTCGTTCCGGCAATGCCGGCAATTCTCGGTACCACGCCGGCCACGATACAACTGACCCTCACACTCTACATGATCATGCTCGGCCTGGGGCAGATCGTGTTCGGTCCCCTGTCGGACCGCTGGGGCCGGAGGCCGGTCCTTCTGGGTGGAGCACTGCTTTTTGCCGTGACATCGCTGGCGCTTGCGGCAACCTCATCGGCCACGCTGTTCCTTGCCCTGCGGCTGACGCAGGCCGCAGGCGCTTCGGCGATGCTGGTGGCGCTCTTCGCGACCGTTCGGGACGTTTACGCCGGACGGCCCGAAAGTGCCGTGGTCTACAGCCTTCTGAACGCGATGCTCGCCTGCGTTCCGGCGTTCGGCCCGATTGTCGGTGCGCTGATCGCCGAAAGCATCGGCTGGCGCGGGATATTTGTCACACTTGCCGCTCCCGCGATAGCGATGCTTGTGTGGGCGCTCGCCGGATGGCACGAGACACGGCCGCGCGATGAGGGCGCGCGCAGGGTCTCCTTCGGTCCGATGCTGTGCAGCCTGCCATTCTGGACCTATACGCTCGCTTTCGGAGCGGCGATGGGCACATTCTTCGTGTTCTTTTCCACCGCTCCGCGCGTGCTTATCGAGAAGGCAGGCTATTCCGGGTTTGATTTCAGTCTCGCCTTTGCGACCGTCGCGTTCGTGATGATGGCGACGGCCCGCTTCGCCGCGCATTTTACTGAACAGTGGGGGATCGCCGGCAGTGTCATGCGCGGTATGGCCACCATGCTGCTGGGTGCGTTCCTGCTTCTTGCCGGCGAACTGTGCCTGCCGCCATCCTTCCTGTCCTTCATCCTGCCGATGTGGCTGATGGCAATGGGGATCGTCTTCACGACCTCTGTCACCGCCAACGGGGCTCTGAAGGATTTCGGCGATATGGCGGGAACGGCGGTCGCCCTCCATTTCTGCATACAGAGTCTGATCGTCGGCTTTGTCGGGACGGTCTTTATTGTCGCGCTCGATGGGGCCACGGCCTGGCCGTTGTTTGCCTATGTAACCGTCATGGTCGCGGTTACGCTTCTTGCGTTAATGCGGTTGCGAGGGCGGGGCTGAACCAGAACAGGCATGCGGGCCGGGCCAACGGCCCGCATTCTGATCAGCTTAAACGCCGAACCGGCGGCCCGCATCCAGCGCCAGGCCGCGCCCGACGGAACCGAACATGTCGCCTTCGACAACGGACGCAGCGGGTAGCATGCGCAGGACATTCTCGCGCAGGAGCGGGATGGCAGAGGAACCGCCGGTGAGGAAGAGGGCGGTGATCTGTTCGGACGCGATGCCGGCATGGACAAGGGTTTCCGAAACCGCTTTCTGAACCCGGTCCACGGTGGCGGAAATGGCGTCGTTCAGCTGGTCGCGGGTGACCGGCAGGTCGAGCGTCTCGTCGGTAAGCCGCAGATTGATGGCGCTTTCGGTTTCGTCCGTGAGGGCAATCTTTGCCCGTTCCACCGCACCGACTGCCGCATGGCCCTGCCGGTTGGCGACCACGTCGATCATACGCTCGACCAGTTCGGGCCGGGCGGCCTCATAGCGGATCTGCTTCAGATCGGTCATGGACCTGTTGGTGTAGAGCATGTGAATGCGCTGCCAGGTGGCCAGATCGTTGAAGTAGCCTGCCGGCAGAAAGCGTTTGCCGTCTTTCGTCTGCGTGCGATAGCCGAATTCCGGCATCAGGCGGGCGAGGCTTAAAAGCCGGTCGAAATCCGTACCGCCGATATGCACACCATGGTTTGCGAGAATATCCTCCTTGCGGTCTGCCTGTTTCGCACGGTCGGACGAGACGCGGACGATGGAAAAGTCGGACGTGCCGCCGCCGATGTCGACGATGAGTGCGAGTTCTTCGCGGTCAACCTGCTGCTCATAATCGAGGGCGGCTGCAATCGGCTCGAACTGGAACTCGATATGGGCGAAGCCGCGGCGCTGCGCGGCCTTTTCCAGTTCGTCCTGCGCGCGCCTGTCGGCTTCCGGATTGTCATCGACAAACTGCACCGGGCGTCCAAGCACCATGTTGTCCACCGGGCCGCCAAGGTGGTTTTCCAGATTGTCTTTCAGGAAATGCAGAAAAGAGCCGATAATGTCGGAAAATGCGATGGAATGCGCCTTTATGCGCGTTTTTTCATGGATGAGCGATGAGCCCAGAACGCTCTTGAGCGCCCGCAGGAGGCGACCCTCCACATTCTCCGTGTAGCGGCTCACGGCACCCCGTCCGAAATAGGTGCGGTCATCTTCGAAACTGAAGAACACGGCGCTCGGCATGGTGACCTCGCCCGCTTCGAGCGCGATCAGGCGGGGCGCGCCGTTCTCCATGAAGCCCACTGTGGAATTCGACGTGCCGAAGTCGATGCCGCCGCTGAGCGCTCGCATGAGACTATCCTTGCCGGAATGTGGTTCGATTTGGGGGAGGGGAGCGATACACAATCGGCGTTGGGAAGTCGACCGTCTGCGAGGTTAATTCTTCTCCGGCTCGCGATATTGCTCGTTGGCATAGCCGAATTCGGCCATGACGCGGCCGAGCCCCACATAGACGGGATACATGGCCGTGGAGACGGAGCCCGTCGCGGCAAGGCGGAGCGCACCGCGAAACGGCGAGGCGGCGAGCAGCGCGAGGCTCTTTACGAAGACCCGCATTTTGCCAAAGCCCTGATCTCGCCGCTTCTTCTTCTCGACAAGCGTGGAGATGACGCCATTGCGCAGCGCACGGGCGCGAATCCAGTCCCGCTCGACGCGGCGCGCCGGCACAATCTCCTGTGTCTCGGCCTCCGCCGACCAGGCGAGGCGGAAGCCTTTCTCGCTGGCGCGGCTTAGAAAATCCGAATCGCCCCCGCCCATGAAATTGAAACGAAGGTCGAGAAAAGGGCGCGGCATCGCCTCCAGAACCCGCCGCGACACGAGCAGATTGCCTGATGAGTACAGAGCCGAAACAGGGCCGGTTTCATCATAGGGCGGGGCGAAGACGGGATGGCTGGCCCAGCGCTCGTGAGCGGGCTTTGCAAAGACGGGCACCTGCGGGCCGCCAACGATATCGGCCTCGAAGCGCTCGGCCGTGGCACAGAGATTCTCCAGCCAGTGCGGGGATGCCAGTTCGTCATCGTCGATAACGGCGAGATGGCGGAAGTTCGGGAATTCGGTGAGGGCCGTTTCCCAGCCGGCATTGTAGGCGCAGCAATTGCCCCGCTTGTGGGCGATGATCACGAGGCCGTTGAGGGTTCCATCGGCAAAAAGCGGTGCGGCGGCGTTGGCTCCGGCGCGCTCTCCGGCCTCATTTTCCATGACGATGACGGCAAAGGGGCGCTCGGTGGCCTGGGAGGCAAGCGAGTGCAACGTGTTCAACAGTTGCTCCGGCCGTTTGAACGTTGGAACCGTTACAACGCATGCAATGGCCTGCGCGGCAAGCGATGGCGTGCGCGCGACCACTGAAACCGATTTTTCCGCGTGGCTTTCCGTCACGATCCCGCCAACCCCCTTTTTCGCTCCTCATAAGCAGTGCTGGCGATTAAGGCGGCGTTAAATACGGCTGGTTTTTGCGGGAGGCAGATGGTGCTATGCCCGCGAAAAGTGGCCGATGGCCCCGTCTCCTTAATCAAGAGTTCATTGCTGTTTGAAAAAACAATCCAAACAGGAAAAGTGCATGCATCTGATTTTTGCGACATCCATGGTTCCCGACGGAACGCCAAAGAGCGGCTACGAGATCGCCAATGCGGCCGTCCTCGACGCGCTCACGCGGGCCGGCTGCCGGATGTCCGTCATGGGGTTCGCCTGGAAGGGGCGCGAGAAACGACAAATCGCCGACGGCACGGTGGTTCTTGGAGAGCTTGAGCCGCGTACCGAAGCCGCCAGCGGGCTGACGAAGCTCGGCTGGCTGGCCGGAGCGATGATGCGGGGCATGACGTTTTCGTCCGCCAAGATGCTGCGGGCCTCGCCCGGAGATGTTCGCAGGGCGCTGGAAGGGTTCGGGCGGGTTGATGGCGTGATCTTCAATTCCGTGCAGTTCGCCGGTGCGTTTCGTCAGGTCTTTGCCGGCCTGCCGTGCATCTATGTGGCGCACAATGTGGAACATCTTTCCGCCCGGCAGAGTGCTGATGCCGCGCGCGGGCTGGTGGGGCGCTTCATGTTTCGCCGCGAGGCGCGTCTTTTGAAGGCGCTGGAAACGGACCTTTGTGCGCGGGCACGTTTTGTCTATACGCTCTCTGAAGAGGACCGGCGGCTTCTGGGCGTGGACGATGACAGGCGTTCGGCGGTTCTGCCGCTTGTGGCGCACGAGCCGGCCGGTTCCGGGCTGGGTGAGCGCCAGACGACCCACGACGCGGCGCTCATCGGCACATGGAGCTGGGCGCCGAACCGGATCGGCCTCGACTGGTTTCTGGAAGAGGTGGTTCCGCATCTCCCCGAGGGCTTCCGCATCGCGGTGGCGGGCGATGCCCCGGCAGATCTCGCGCAAAGGCACGGACGTGTGACTTTCGTCGGGCGTGTGCCGGATGCGGTGGAGTTCGTGCGCGGCGGCAGGGTGGTGCCCCTGATCAGCCGTGCCGGCACGGGCGTGCAGCTCAAGACCATCGAAACATTCGAACTCGGCCTGCCGAGCGTGGCGACGCAGAGCGCGCTGCGCGGCATTTCTCACAAGCCGGAAAACTGCATCGTGGCCGATGATCCGCGCGCCTTCGCCGAAGCGCTGGTGCATGCGGCGAAGAATCCCGTCGATCTTGACGGGCGTGCCTTCCATATGGCGCAGCGCAAAGCGCTGGACACGGCCATTCTTCATGGGCTTGATCAGGCTGGTTTCAACCGGCGGGATAAAGCGGCATGAACGTTGCTGCACCAAATTGTGCGCATGCGGCTTATCCGCGGCGCGACGTCCTGGGGACGGATGTGTCGGTCATCAGCCGGGATGGCGCGATGGCCCTGCTGGCTGAAAACATTGCCGCCCGCCGGTTTATGCCCGTCACGTTTCTCAACGCGCACAATGCCAATGTGGCCGTCGCCGATGCGCGTTTTCGTGAGGCACTGCCGGGGTTCCTGGTGCTCGCAGACGGTATCGGCGTCGACATCGCCTCCCGGATGCTCTACGGCGAGCCATTCCCCGACAATCTGAACGGGACGGACTTCGTGCCGGAGTTTTTCCGCCGGCAGAAGGAGAAGCTCACGGTCGCCCTGCTCGGTGCGCGGCGCGAGAACGCTCTTGCGGCTGCCGAAAAACTGTCCGAGCAGGCACCGCAGCATGAATTCGTCTTTCTGCACGATGGCTATTTCGAGGCGCGGGACGAGGAAGCGATTCTCGCGCGTCTCAGGGCGTTGAAGCCCCATGTGCTGCTCGTCGCCATGGGCGTGCCGCGCCAGGAACTGTGGATCGCCGATCATATCGGCCCCGAACACTGCACGGTGCCGATTGCCGTGGGGGCGCTGCTCGATTTTCTGAGCGGCGCAGTGCCTCGCGCGCCCGTCTGGGTGCGGCGTCTGCGACTGGAATGGCTCTTCCGTCTGGGGCTGGAGCCGCGGCGTCTGTGGCGGCGCTATGTGGTGGGCAATCCCGTCTTTCTCCTGCGGGTGGTTCGGCAGAAGTTTCTGGGCAGGCGGGGCGGGGCGTAGCCATGGCCGGTGAGCACAGCACGGCGATCGTCACGCCCAGCTATGCAGGCGACTTCGATCGTTGCCGGCTTCTTTGCGAGACGATGGATCGCTTTGTGACCGGCCATAAGCGGCACTACCTGCTGGTGGCCGGACACGATGTCGAGCGCTTTCGCACACTGGAGACGAACCGGCGCGTGGTGGTGGACGAGCGCGATCTCCTGCCCTCCTGGCTCCATGCGGTGCGCGATCCCACCGTTTTCTTCCGGCGTCATGTATGGCTGAGCACGCGGCTTGCGCCCCTGCGCGGCTGGCATGTGCAGCAATTGCGGCGGATCGCTTTTGCCGAGAAGGCTGAGGAAGAGACCCTGGTTTATTGCGATTCCGATGTCGTGTTCCTGAAGCCTTTCGATTGCAGTGCCTTCTGGCAGGACGGGCAGGTGCGGCTTTATCGCCGCGACGGGGGAATGAAATCGCTGGTCGATCTCGGCCATCGCGACTGGTCGGCGAACGCGGCGCGCGCGCTTGGCCTGCCCGCGGGCCAGGAAACCGAACACGATTACATCACGACGCTTATCTCGTGGCGCCGCGACACGGTTGTCCGCATGCTGCGGCATATCGAAAAGGTGAATGGCACGCCGTGGATCAGGGCAGTGGCTGCAGACCGCCGGTTCTCCGAGTGCATTCTCTATGGCCGCTATGTGGATGAGGTGCTTGCGGGCGCGGGGCATTTCCACGACGACCGCGCGCTGTGTCATGTCCTCTGGTTCGGCAGTGAGCTCGATGCCGTCGGGGTGGAGGATGTCGTCGCCAGGATGCAGCCCTACCAGGTGGCGATTGGCATCCAGTCATTCATCGAAACCGATCTTGGACCGCTCCGCCGCATGATTGGCTAGATCCCCATGCGTCCTCCATCCAGACGCGCAAAGGACGATCCAGACCATTGATGGAGCATCGGAATAATCCGAAAACCGGATTCCACTTTCGGTCCGGTGCTCTGGGCGGATCAGACCCGCCTGGCGGGCCTTGCGAGGGCGCGGTAGGTCAACACCATTGACAGCAGGTAGAGCACCGCAAACACCGCGTTCAGCGAAAGGACGATGTCGCTGGTTTCATGAAACGATTTCAGAACCAGCGAGAGCAGTGCGGCCTTGGCGGTGGCGAGCACTGCCAGGTTGACCGCGCGAATGAAGGTCTGGCCACGGGCGAATAGCAGGTCGGCCTGGTATTCGGTCAGGTTCCGCAGGCCGGGAACCGCGAGCGCCAGGATGACCAGTGGAGCGGCCTGCGCAACATTGCTGCCGAGCAGGGTCGGGTAGTAGACAAGGATGAGCGCCAGAGCCGCAAGCGCGAGTGTCGAGATGGCGAAAATCGCGCCCTCGATGCCGAGGCGCAGCCTCCAGCGGTTCAGCATTTCCGGCGTCCGCATCATGCGCTGAACGAGCAGCATGGAGAAGGAACGGATCGGGATCGCGGTGAGATCGACCAGCCGCATGATGATGGCGTAGATGCCGGCGAGTGTCGGGTTGCCGATCGCAAGAACGAGCAGCTTGTCGAACTCCATCTGCAGATAGAAGAGCACTTCCGCCCCGGCGACATAAAGCGCGTCGGGCAGACGGCGCCCGTAGAGTGCCGGTCGGATGCGCAGTCGCTGCCGGGGACAGTAAAATGCAAGCGAGAAGACAAGCGCGGCGCTGTTGGCCGCGAGGTAGAACACGGTCCAGCTCACAAGGTCGTGGCTAGCGTGAAATGTAAAGAGAAAGGCCGCGAGCGCGCGGATTGCAACGCTGACGATGAGGATCGTCGCGGCTCGGCCGAAACGGTTGAGACCGTTGTTGACAACGATCACGGTTTCCGTGAGCCGCCAGGCGATCGCCTCGGAAGCGATGACGAGCGCAAAGGGCAATACGCGCATATCACCGGCGAAGAAGATCAGATACAGAACCGCGCTCGCGAGCGCTATGAGCGGCAGCGATGCAAGCGCCAGCAGCAGGAAGCCGGCGGCGTAGGTTCCAAGGAGCCGGCGCTTCACGGTGGCGATGCGATAAAGCGTGGCGGTGAAGCCCAGCGCAAGGATCCGCCCCACCATCACACCGGCAGCCGACGCTGTGGCAAACAGTCCGAAATCGGCAATCGTCAGACTGTTTGCCAGAATGACAAAATAGGCGAGAGAAAACACCAACCGCCCCGCCGACCCGCTGATCGCCGCAAGATAGTCGCGCAGCACCTGCCGCCGGCTGGATATGATGTCACGGAACGAAATGAGAAGACCCCGGATCGCCTGGTTTCGATATGCGGTTTGCGGCGACACTATCCGACAAAACTTAATGCGCTGTTCCGCGGTTTTCCGCGCCGGCAAAAAACCTGTTTCGAAATGCTTACCGTTAACTCTTTGTTACCCGTGCCTCTTTAGCTTGGGTTAACATAATCGCGGGCTTATGCGCCCGCTCCCCGTTCATGAGCGAGAGCTGCGCGTACAATGTTCGACGCCGACAATCCAAGCAAGAAAAGGCCTCGGAGCGGCGGGCAGGTGCGTTCGCTGCTGTCGATGCAGGCTCCGGAGGAGGAGCCGGTGGAACCGCCGCGGCAAAAGCAGATTTCGGCGCGCAGGGATCGCGGCGGCGGATCGCTCCTCTCTCGCTCACAGGAGCCGCATGATGCTCAGGAGACACGGCGGGAAAGAGCAGCTTCAGCGGACGCGTATCTGCGCCGGGCTGAAGCACACAGACACGCGACGGACCCTGAGGCGCGCGCGGAAGTAAAACGGCAGCCTGCGGCGCGTACTGAAGCAGCGCAGCCGCGAAAGCCATCCCTGCGCAAGCGGCTGCTCGACCGGTTTTTCCCACTGCCTGAGGTGGAGCCTTCTCCGCCAGAGCGTCCACGGGCCGAGAGCAGGCGCCATCCGCTGTCAGGACCGGCGACACGAAGCTTCACGCCCGGGAATGAGGAGCCTCTCCGCGCGCAGGAGCACCGCCGGCGGGCACCCCGAGCGCATCGCCGACCATCAGATGAACAGGTGTGGCGGCCATTGATCGATCCCGTGCAGGTGATCGGCGGGATCCTGCGCGCCAAATGGCTGATCCTCCTGACCACGATCATCGGCGCGATGATTGGTGTGATGATCGCCCTTTCAACGCCGAAAATGTACTATGCGGCCACGCAGCTTCTGCTCGACCCGCGCGATCTGCAGATCGTTGAGCGCGAACTCACGCGCGGAGGTCTACCCTCCGATGCAACACTGGCGCTCATCGAAAACCAGGTTGCGGTCATTACCTCCGGCAATGTTCTTTCCAGGGTGGTGGATGAGCTCGACCTGGCTGATGATCCGGAATTCAACGGTGCGGGCAGTGGCAGTGTTCTGAGCCTGTTGTTGAGCCCGCGCGCGCTGATCTCGGCACTGATCAACGGCAACGATGATGATGGAGGGTCGGCGCGGCATACGATTGCAGTCGAAAATCTCTTCGAGGCTCTTGATGTTGGCCGCAACGCAAAAACATTCATCATCACCATCGGCGCGACCACAAAGGACGCCGAAAAATCTGCGTTGATCGCATCGACCACGCGGGATGTTTTCCTCTCCACCTATGGCGAATTGCAGTCGGCCACGGCAGGCCGCGCCAACCGCGATATTACCGATCAGCTCCAGTCATTGCGCAGGGAAGTCGAACAAGCCGAGCGCGAAGTCGCAGAATTCAAGGCCAAGAACGACATAGTCGATGCGCAGGGGCGTCTGATCACCGATGAAGAGATCCTGCGTCTCAACGAGCAACTCTCGGCCGCGCGGGCGCGTACATCCGAGCTGAATGCGCGTGCCGCGGCTGCCCGGTCGCTGGATGTGGAGACGGTGCTCGGCGGCGCTCTGCCGGAGCAGGTGGCCTCGCCGGTGATGACGGAACTGCTTGCCCAGTACGCGAGCCTGAAGCAACAGGCGGGTCGGCTGGCGGTGCGGTTCGGTCCCCGCCATCCCGATCGGCAGGCCGTCGACGCGGAACTGGCCGGCGCACGCGATGAGATCGCGCGCGAGCTGCGCCGTGTGGTGGCCTCCAATCAGGTGGAATTGCAGCGTGCGGTCCAGCTCGAACAGGATCTCTCCGGCCAATTGGCGCGGCTCAAGGTGCAGAAGGGAAACCTGGAATCAGAGCGGGTGACGCTTCGCGAACTCGAACGCGAGGCGAACGCCAAGCGATCGGTCTACGAAGCCCTGCTGTTGAGAGCGCGTGAGACCGGCCAGCAGGAGCGCCTGAACACGGCGAATGTGAGCGTGATTTCGCAGGCGGTTCCGCCGCTCGACCCGACCGGTCCCTCCCGTTCTTCGATCGCGATGGCAGGCATGATCCTGGGTTTCATGTTCGGCGTCGGGCTTGGCGCGATGGGAGGCGCAATTCGCAGCCTGCGTGAGAACATGGCCGAGAGGCAGGCATATGATCATGGCGGCTGGAGCGGCAATCAGGATGTCGACGAAGGCGGTCCTGAAACTGACCCCACTCCGCCGGGAGGTGGCACACGCCGGCGCGATATTGAAGAACGCAGCCGTCGACACGTCGCCTCCCAGGAATATCCGCAGGATTGGCGCCCGCGTTCGAACGAACGTTATTCGAAGGCGCAGGCGAGCCATGATTGGGAGGACGAGGAGGCGTTTGTTGACGCGTTCGATACCGATGACGGCGAGCAACTTGTCGAGCAGATGAAGGAGCGATCGCGGAAGCGTGTTCCGCCTGACCCCGAGCCCCGGCCACGACCCATGCCCGAGCCCGAGCCAGCGTCGAAAGTTCAGACCGTGGCCGCATCTGCTTTCCATCCCGCATGGCCGGCAGCGCAGATGGCGATGCACCCCGGCATGATGGTCCCCGGCCCGATGCCGATGATGCAACCGATGCCGCAGGTGGTGGGAATGCCGGTGATGCAGCCCTATCCGATGTGGCAGCAGGCTCCCGTTCCGTTTCATCCCGGCTTCGGGCTCATGCCTCAGCACGCGCCGGAGCGGGCCAAAGACGAAGGCGAGGATGAAGGCAGTGAGCGCTTCGATGAGATCCACGACCGTCTCAAGGCTGTACGTCGTGAAGTGGATGCGCTGACGACACGGCGGTCAAACAGGCATCGCTACTGACCTGAAAACACCGCCTTTCCCAATAACGTCAGGGAACGGCGCTGTGACGGGATTGCGGTTCTGTCTTTTCCCCATTATGCGGGCTCATGTGCGAGCCTCGTCCCAACGAAGAGCCGCCTCGCACCCCTTGATAGCTGCACCGGGGAAAGACATGGCCGAAATCATTGACGGAAAAGCCCTCGCCGAGGATGTGGTGGCGAAGGTCAAGACCGAGACCGTCAGGCTCGCTGAGACCGGCGTGACGCCGGGGCTCTCCGTGGTGATCGTCGGTGAGGATCCGGCCAGCCAGGTCTATGTCGCCTCCAAATCGCGCCGCGCGAAGGAATGCGGGTTTCATTCGGTACAGCATTCGCTGCCGGAGGAGACCGGCGAGGAAGAATTGGTGGCGTTGGTCGAGGAGCTCAATGCCGATCCTGCGATCCATGGCATTCTGGTGCAGCTCCCCCTGCCGAAACATATCGATGAGGGTCGCATCATCCAGACCATCGACCCCGACAAGGATGTTGATGGCTTCCATTTCATCAATGTGGGTCGCCTTGGCACGGGCGCGCTCGGCAGCGCCTTTGTGCCCTGCACGCCCGCCGGCGCAATGCTGATGCTGGAACGGGTGCGCGGCCGTGACCTTTCCGGTCTCTCGGCGGTGGTGATCGGACGCTCCAACATTGTCGGTAAGCCGATGGCGAACCTGCTTCTGGCCGCCAATGCCACGGTGACGATTGCCCATAGCCGCACGAAGGACCTTCCCGCACTTTCAAGAACCGCCGACATTCTGGTTGCGGCGGTCGGACGCCCCGAAATGATCCGGGGGGACTGGGTGAAACCGGGCGCCACGGTGATCGACGTCGGCATCAACCGCATCCCCGCTCCGGAAAAGGGCGAGGGGAAGACCCGGCTGGTGGGCGATGTTGCCTTTGCAGAGGCGAAGGAAAATGCCGGTGCCATAACGCCGGTGCCCGGTGGCGTCGGGCCGATGACAATCGCCATGCTGATGGCGAACACGCTGACCTCCGCATTTCGCACTGCGGGACTTGAGCCTCCTGCTTTCTAGGGGCAGGCCCCAACTGGATCATCAGCCATGTCTTTCCTGCCGGACCAGCCTGCTTTACAACAATGGGCCATGGGCGAGGCGCGGCAGGATACCCGGCAGTTTGCCTTTCTGCTGGTGGATAGATTTTCGATGTTTTCGCTGGCGGCGGCCATCGACACCGTGCGCTCGGCCAATCGTCTTCTGGGACGGGATGTCTATAGCTGGGTCACCGTCTCCGCCGATGGTGAAGCGGTGATGGCCTCCAACGGTCTGCCGATCAAGATCGACTATGCGATCGCCGATCTGCCTCCAGTCGATATTCTCTTTGTGTGTGTGGGGTTGACGACGGAGTTTCCCGGCAAGAGCACGGTGCTGGCGGGGCTGCGTTCGCTCGGCCGGCGCGGTGCAGCACTTGGCGCGCTGGCGGCTGGCTCCTATCTTCTGGCGGAGGCCGGGCAGCTTGAGGGTCATCGCTGCACGATCCACTGGGAAAACCGCGCCTCGTTCATGGAGCGGTTTCCGGAGATCGAGTGCACCGGCAATGTTTATGAGATCGACCGCAAACGCTATACCTGCGCCGGCGTGACCACTTCCATAGACCTGATGCTGGAGATCGTTCGGAGCGACCTGGGCGTGGAACTGGCCAATGAAGTGGCCAACCAGTTCCAGCATGAACGCATCCGCTCGCCGGGCGACCGCCAGCGCACCGGGCCTGAGCGTGACCTCACCGGCAAGTCGGAAAAGCTGAAGAAGATTGTCGAACTGATGGCCGACAATCTGGACGAGCCCTACTCGGCGGTGCAACTGGCCAGGGCGGCCAGCCTTTCGGTGCGGCAGGTGGAACGGCTGTTTCTGCGGCATCTGGGCATGACGCCGGGGCGTTATTACATGCGGCTGAGGCTGGAGCGGGCGCGTGAGCTTCTGCGTCAGACCAATATGGCGATCCTCGACGTGGCGATTGCCACGGGTTTCACCTCGCACTCCTATTTCGCGCAAAGCTACCGCCAGCAGTTCGGGCGCCCACCCTCTGAAGAGCGGCGCACCACCTATTGAGATTGGTGTTCTGGCTCATTTTGATGGTTGTGCCAGGCGCCCTCGCCCTTCGACAAGCTCAGGATGAGGGCTACTTCAGCGTCGTCGGATAGCATGGCTGGTGACATGCGTCTTGCGCCTCATCAGCCCTCATCCTGAGCTTGTCGAAGGGCGAGGCGCTCGGTGCCTCCGGTCAAGCCGGCTGCCACTTTTCGCAGAACTACAATGTCGGGCTGGTGCGAGCCCTCGGAGGTAGCGCGGGCCATGAAATCCTCTGCAAGGGCTGCGGCGGCCTTTTGAAAAGCATCCGGTGCGACGCTGGCAAGTGAGGCAAGGCCGCGCAGGAGCGCCTGTTGAACATCAGGCGCCGCACTAGCCGCTTCATAGGAGATCGGCCGAAAGGCCTCGTCCAGCAAGCGCTCCGGGCTGACCGTCGCAAAGCGAATGCGCGGATAAGGTGGCTCGTTCCGTTCTTCCTTCCTCTCCGTCAGCGCCCAGTCGGCCAGAAGGCGTGTTTGCACGGTGAGGACGTGATTGGCGGTCGAGGGGTCGTTGACGCCGGGTGACAGGGCTCGCCGCGCCACATCGGCCAGAACGAGAAAGCCGAAGCCGGGATCGGAATCGAATGTGCGCTCCTCGCCGATGATGAAATCGCCGCGGATGGCTTTCAGCACCGCCTCATCCGCTTCACCGACGACCACGGCAATGATTGCAGCATGGTCTACATAGTCTCCGGGCCGGACACACACATGGATGACAAGGCCCTTGTCGTCCGCCAGTTCCTGAAGCGCATGGGGATCGAAATGCTGCACGAAACCGACGCTGCCGGCTGCAACCTCATGCCCGATGGGTGCGCCTTCGCCTGGACTGCAGCCATAGAGTCCGTCGCGGCCAAGGCGATTGAGCGCCTCGCGGGTCGCATCCTCCAGCCGGCTTGTCATCTCCACCACACGGCCAACAACCGAGATTTCGCGGACCCAGCGGATCAAAGCCCAGACCACCGCGAAGACGACGAACACTGTGGCGATGAACAGGATCAACCGCCCGCCGAGCGTGTAGATGTCGCTCGACAGGCCAATGATCCCGATGATGGAAAAGAGAAAGGCGCCGATGAAGACCGAGATCGTGGTACGTGCGGCGCGGTTGCCGGAAAAGAGCGGAACGGCGCGGGGCGAGCCGGTCTGCGCTGCGCTTGTGAGGAGGTTGACGAGGGTGGAGAGCGCAAACACCGCCACCGCCAGCATGCTCGAGGCAACGATGCCGAGAATATTGCGCAGGGCATCTGCGGAGACGGTGATGGGGATCGCGCTTTCCTCCAGCCCCTCGGGGAAAAGGCTGGCGGAAAGATAAGCGAGTACGACGACGAGTACCGCCGACGCGCAGAACAGCGCGGGGAGAAACCAAAGGGCTCTCGAAAACCGTCTGAAAAGAAACCAGTAGCCGTTCACCGCCCCCTCCGATCATGGAGAGAATGCACCGCGACGGCTGATTGTTCCAGATCAGAAAACGGCAGCCCCCTGATCCGCGCGCCCTGCAAGCTGGCGGAAGCCGGCGAAAAGCTCGCGCCCCATGCCGAACCCGTTGGCCAAAAGGTCCGGGTTGGCACTTTCGCGCGCGGCGAGTTCGTCCGCGTCGATAAGCACTTCGATCGTACCCTTCTCGGCATCGAGGCGCATCGGATCGCCGTCACGCAGCTTGCCGATCATGCCGCCGTCGAGCGCTTCAGGCGTGACGTGGATGGCTGCCGGCACCTTGCCGGAGGCGCCAGACATGCGGCCATCGGTGACAAGCGCGATGCGCCGGCCACGATCCTGCAACACGCCAAGGGCCGGTGTGAGCTTGTGGAGCTCGGGCATGCCATTGGCCTTGGGTCCCTGGAAGCGGATGACGGCGATGAAATCGCGGTCGAGCTTGCCGGCCTTGAACGCCTCCTGCATCTCGTCCTGCGAATGGAAGATGATGGCCGGCGCCTCGATCAGCCGGTGCTCGGGCTTGACGGCGGAAATCTTGATGATGGACTTGCCGAGATTGCCGGACAGGACACGAATGCCTCCGGTCTGCTGGAAGGGTTTGGCCGCTGTGGCGAGCACCTTTTCGTTGCCGCTGGTGGCGGGCGCGGGAATGCGCGCGACAGTGCCATCATCGGCAAGCTTCGCCTCGACCGTGTAAGGCCGCAGCCCTTCGCCCCAGATGGTGCTCACATCTTCATGCAGATAGCCGTCGTCGAGCAGTTCACGGATCAGAAAGCCCATGCCGCCGGCGGCGTTGAAATGGTTCACGTCCGCAAGCCCGTTGGGATAGACGCGCGCGAGAAGCGGCACGTGGTCGGAGATTTCGGCGATGTCGTCCCAGGTGAGCCTGATGCCGGCTGCCGCCGCCATGGCGACCAGATGCATGGTGTGGTTGGTGGAGCCGCCGGTGGCATTGAGCCCCACCACGCCATTGACGATGGAGCGCTCGTCGATCATGCGGCCAACGGGCGTGAATTCGTTTCCGAGCGCGGTGATGGCAAGCGCGCGTTTGGCCGCTTCCTTCGTCAGGGCGTCGCGCAGGGGCGTGTTGGGGTTGATGAAGGAGGAGCCGGGCGTGTGCAGGCCCATGATCTCCATCAGCATCTGGTTGGAATTGGCGGTGCCGTAGAAGGTGCAGGTGCCGGGTCCGTGATAGGATTTGGACTCCGCTTCGAGCAGCGCCGCGCGGTCCACCTTGCCTTCCGCATAGAGCTGGCGGATGCGGGCCTTTTCGTCATTGGGCAGGCCGGATGTCATGGGCCCGGCAGGGATGAAAACGGCGGGCAGATGGCCGAAGGTGAGGGCGGCAATCACAAGACCTGGCACGATCTTGTCGCAGACGCCGAGATAGACGGCCGCATCGAACATGTTGTGAGACAGGCCGACGGCGGCAGCCATGGCGATGACATCGCGCGAAAAGAGCGAGAGCTCCATGCCGGGCTGACCCTGGGTGACGCCGTCGCACATGGCGGGCACACCGCCGGCCACCTGCGCCACACCGCCGGCCGCGCGCGCGGCCTCCTTGATCATGTTGGGATAAGGCTCGAAGGGCTGGTGCGCCGAGAGCATGTCGTTATAGGCGGTGATGATACCGAGATTGGGAACCCGGTCGCCTGCGAGGGCCGCTTTGTCGGTCGGGCCGCAGGCGGCGAACCCATGGGCGAGGTTTCCGCAGGAGAGAACGGAGCGGTGAACCGCTTGACCGGCAGCATGGTCGAGACGCTCCAGATAGGCTTCGCGGCTGGCGCGCGAACGCTCGCGGATGCGGGCTGTGACGGCTTCGATTTCGGGTCTGGCGGTCATGGCGTTGCGTCCTGTTTTTACGTTTGGTCCCGTGCCTCAGCTCTGGCTGGCGGGCGCCCAGAATATCCGGGCAGGGTGTTTTGCCCCGGCGAGCACCGCGCTGATGGGCGCGGTCGGGCCGGGCTGCATGGCAAGCGCTTCCTCAAGCGTCCTGCGCTTGTCGTCGCCCTCGATGTGAAGGGCGAGGAAACGCGCGCCGGCAATGCGGTTTATGGACAGTGTCAGGCGCGGCTCGCCGGCACTTTCAGAGGAGACGGGCAGCACATCCGGCCCTTCTGCCGGTTTGAGCAGCGTCTCGATGGTTGTGGCGTCGGGAAAGAACGAGGCGGTGTGCATGTCATTGCCCATGCCGAGCACCACCACGTCGAGGGGCGCCGGAATTTCCGCGAGCACGCCTGCGGCTTTTTCGGCCGCATCGGCAATGCTGTCTGCAGGCTGGTAGAGGCCGACGAAGGCGGCACGGGCTGCCTTGTTCTGCAAGAGATGCTGAGCGACCAGCCGGGCATTGGAGCGCGGTGAGTCCGCCGGGACAAAACGCTCGTCCACAAGGATGACGGTGATCTTGTTCCAGGGGATGTCGCACCGTGACAGATGGTCGAAAAAGAGGGCAGGCGTGCGGCCACCGGAAACAGCAATCGCTGCGCGGCCCCGCTCCTTTACGGCCGTGGCGAGCTTACCGGCAACAGTGGCCGAAAGATCTTCCGCCAGCGCTTCCGGCGAGGCGAATTCATGCCATTTGCAGTCCACCATGGTCAGGTGCTCTCATGCCAGGTGCGGCCGTCGCGCTCGATCAGCGCAATGGAGGAAGACGGTCCCCATGTGCCTGCCGTGTATCCCTGCGCGGGCTGCTCGTTGTCTTCCCAGGCGGCAATGATCGGGTCGATCCAGCGCCATGCCGCTTCCACCTCGTCGCGGCGCATGAACAGGGTCTGGTTGCCACGGATCACATCCATGATCAGCCGCTCATAGGCATCGGGATTGCGCACGCTGAAGGATTCGGCAAAGCTCATGTCGAGCGGCACATGGCGCAGGCGCATGCCGCCGGGGCCGGGATCCTTGATCATGATCCACTGTTTGACGCCTTCGTCCGGCTGCAGGCGGATGACGAGCTGATTGGCAAAGACCTTGCCGGCGCCATCCTCGAAGATGGAGTGCGGAATTGGCTTGAACTCGATGACGATTTCCGAAACGCGGGTGGCGAGCCGCTTGCCGGTGCGCAGATAGAAGGGCACGCCCGCCCAGCGCCAGTTCTCGATCTCGGCCTTGATGGCGACAAAGGTTTCGGTGTTGCTCTCACCGCTTTCCAGCTCTTCCGTATAGCCCTTCACCGCGCCGCCATTGGAAGCACCGGCACGGTACTGGCCGCGCACGGTCGCCTTTTCCGCACTGGCGGTGGTGATGGGTTTGAGCGCGCGCAGCACTTTCAGCTTTTCATCGCGCACCGTATCGGCGTCCATCGAGGCGGGCGCCTCCATGGCAACGAGGCAGAGAAGCTGGAGGATGTGGTTCTGCACCATATCGCGCAGCGCCCCGGCCTTGTCGTAATAGCCGGCACGGCCTTCCAGCCCGACGGATTCGGCCACCGTGATCTGCACATGGTCGATATGGGCGGAGTTCCAGAGCGGTTCGTAGAGCGCATTGGCAAAGCGCAGCGCCATCAGGTTCTGCACCGTCTCCTTGCCGAGATAATGGTCGATGCGGAAGACGTTCTGCTCGTCGAAAACGCGGGCGATGGCGTCGTTCAATTCGTGCGCGGAGGCCAGCGAACGGCCAATGGGCTTTTCAACGATCACGCGGGCCGTGTCTGTCGACAGGCCATGCTTGTCCACCTGTCCGACAATGTCGTCGAAAAGGCTGGGTGCCACTGCCATGTAGAAGGCGCGCACGCTCTTGCTGTCACCGACCTCGGTTTTGAGATCTGCAAAGCCTTCTCCCGATTTCGCATCCGCCGGCACGTAGGAAAGACGAGCCAGAAAATGCTTGAGCTCCCTCGGCTCGATATCGTCCTTGGCGACATGCTCGCGGATCGCCTTTTCAGCGAAGGTGCGAAACTCTTCATCGGAGAGCTTGGTGCGCGAGGAACCGATGATGCGGGTCGGGTCGGTGAATTGCCCCGCCCGCTGGCGCTGATAGAGCGCCGGCAGCAGCTTGCGTTCGGAGAGGTCGCCCGTGGCGCCGAACACCACGAGATCGAAAGGTTCGACCGGAATTGTCTGGCTGGTCATGGTTTCTCCGTCTGCGTCCGTAGAGCTTGCCGTTGCTATAGTCTAATCGATTTAAGAAAGCCAGATGGGATTCCGTCGCACGCGCATATCGAGGCTGAGCCAAACCTGCATAACCATTTGTGCCTTGACATGTCTTCGCATGGCGGGTTTCCCATGGTTCCCTTCGCGAGCATAGGCTTGCGCACTGACATTACAAACCGGAGCGGCAGGGATGGGAACCCATTTTTCGCGCAGCGTGGCTGAGGGCCGCGCTTTCATGCAGTTCATCGACGGGCGCTCCGTCGATTCGCTCTCGGGCGAACGCATCGACGTTCGCTGCCCGTCCGACGGCAGGGTTTTCGCGTCCATCCCCGCTTCGAATGAGGCGGATGTGGATCTTGCGGTGAAATCCGCCCGCAAGGCGTTTGACGAGGGGCCATGGAGCCGGATGCCGGCGGTGGAGCGCGGACGCTGCCTGACACGGCTTTTCCATCTGGTGGAGAAGCACGGCGAGGAACTGGCAGCACTTGAATCGCGCGATACAGGCAAGCCGATCCGTCAGGGCAAGGCCGATGTGACGGCCACCATGCGCTATTACGAGTTTTACGGCGGTGCGGCCGACAAGATCCACGGCGACACGATCCCGTTTCTCGACGGCTACACGGCACTGACGCTGCGCGAGCCGCATGGCGTGGTGGTGGGCATCACCCCGTGGAACTATCCGATGCAGATTCTCGCCCGCGTTGTGGGCGCGGCCCTTGCCATGGGCAACACGCTGGTGGTGAAGCCCGCCGAGGACGCCTCGCTGACCACGATCCGCATTGCCGAACTGGCGCATGAAGCGGGCATTCCCGAAGGCGTGTTCAACGTCATCACCGGCTATGGCCGCAGCGCCGGTGCCGCCCTTTCCGCGCATCCTCTGGTGGATTACGTGACCTTCACCGGCTCGCCGATGACCGGCACGGCAATCCAGCAGGCAGCCGCCGTGAACAATCGCGGCGTGACCATGGAACTCGGCGGCAAGTCGCCGCAGATCGTGTTCGCCGACGCGGATATCGAGGCGGCGCTTCCGGTGCTCGTCAACGCCATCATCCAGAATGGCGGGCAGACCTGCTCTGCCGGCAGCCGCGTTCTGATCGAAAAGCCGATTTACGAGGACGTCGCTTCGGCCCTGGCGGAGCGCTTTTCAAAGCTGGTCGCAGGACCGCATGATGCCGATCTCGACATCGGCCCGCTGGTCAACCCGGCGCAGCGCGACAAGGTCGCCGGATTTATCGCGGCCGCAAAGGAAGCGGGCATCCCGCTTCTGGCCGAGGGCACGGTGCATCCGGACGCGCCGGAAGGCGGCTATTACCAGGCGCCGGCGCTTTTCGGTGCGGTCGACCCGAAGGCAGCGTTGGCACAGGAAGAAGTGTTTGGGCCCGTGCTTTCGCTTTTCCCGTTTGAAGATGAAGCGGATGCGATCCGCCTTGCCAACGACACGGAATTCGGCCTCGTGGCCGGCGTATGGACACGCGATGGCGCACGCCAGCACCGCGTGGCCAAGCGCGTGCGCGCCGGCCAGGTCTTCGTCAATGGCTACGGCGCGGGCGGCGGCATCGAACTCCCCTTTGGCGGGTTCAAGAAATCCGGCCATGGACGCGAAAAGGGCTTTGAAGCCCTGTTCGACATGTCCGCCACAAAGACAATCGTTTTCAACCACGGCTAACACTGACAGGAAATTTCGAAATGGCACGACTTGAAGGCAAGGTCGCCGTCATCACCGGCGCGGCGTCCGGATTTGGCGCAGGAATGGCAAAGCGTTTCGCGGAGGAAGGCGCAAAGGTCATCGTTGCCGATCTGAATGCGAAGGGTGCGGAAAAGATCGCCGGCGAGATTGGCGAGGCTGCGCTGCCCGTCACCGCCGATGTTTCCATGAAGGCCGATGTGGACGCGATGGTGGATGCCGCCATGCAGGCCCATGGCCGGCTCGACATCATGGTCAACAATGCAGGCTATACGCATCGCAACGGCCCCATGCTTGACGTGGGCGAGGAAACCTTCGATCTCATCACCGCCGTCAACATGAAGGCGATCTATCACGCCGCGCAGGCTGTGGTGCCGATCATGGAGAAGCAGGGCGGCGGCTCCATCATCACCACCGCGTCGACGGCCGGCCTGCGCCCGCGCCCGGGTCTTACCTGGTATAATGCCTCGAAGGGCTGGGCAATCACCGCGACCAAGTCCATGGCCGTGGAGCTCGCTCCGCAGAACATCCGTGTGAACTGCCTTTGCCCGGTGGCGGGCGAGACCGGTATGCTCGATCAGTTCATGGGTGAGGACACGCCGGAGAAGCGCGCGCAGTTCCGCGCATCCATTCCGCTCGGCCGGCTTTCCACACCGCTCGACATTGCCAATGCGGCCCTGTGGCTTGCTTCCGACGAAGCGGAATTCATCACCGGTGTTGCGCTGGAAGTGGACGGCGGGCGCTGCATCTGAGGATGCGGAGTTGAACGGCAATTCAACGGATACGGGAACCAGACGTCCAGCGCGGACTTTCCTATAGTCGGATCGACCAACAGGCAGCTACCGAGACAATCAGCGACCGCAGGCAGGGGGCACATGCATGACCTATGAGCAGATCTTTCTCTTCAGTCTGCTGGGCGTCGTCTTTGCTTTCCTTGTCTGGGGTCGCATTCGCTATGATCTGGTTGCCTTCGCGGCGCTGATCATCGCGGTGGTGGCGGGTGTTGTGGATGCGCATGACGCATTCATGGGCTTTGGCCACGAGGCTGTGGTCATCATCGCCCTGGTGCTGATCGTCTCGCGCGCCATGATGAACGCGGGCGCGGTGGAACTGATCGCACGTTTCGTGCTCTCGTCGGGGCGTTCCCTTTCAACACATATCGGCTTCATGTCGGTGATCGGCGCGGGTCTCTCCGCTGTCATCAACAATGTGGCCGCGCTGGTCATGCTGATGACCCTCGACATCGAGGCGGCAAAAAAGGCAAAGCGCCCCGTCTCGCAATCGCTCATGCCACTTTCATTTGCGACGATCCTCGGCGGCATGATCACGCTGATCGGCACGCCGCCCAACATCGTCATCGCCGAGTTTCGCGGGCGGGCGCTGGGCGAATCCTTCTCCATGTTCGATTTTTCGCCGGTGGGGCTGGTGTGCGCCATTGTCGGCATCGCGTTCGTGACAACGGTCGGGTGGCGGCTGATCCCCGATACCGGACAGGCGGCGGCTGTCGGTGAAGATGGTGCGGCGGGCCTGTTCGTTGCGGAAGCGGGTGTAAAGGAAAAGTCCGGTTTCATCGGCAAGGCCGTCAGCGAACTCTACCCGCTTGCCGATGAGCACGACGTGACCGTTCTCGGCCTTGTGCGGCGCGGCAAGCGCCTGCCGGGATTTGCCGCCGGCGAGGAATTGCGCAAGAGCGATCACGTCATTCTCGAAGGCGATCCGAAATCCATTGAAGCCTTCATCGGCGCTGCTGACCTCGATGCGCCGGGTTCCGAAGAACACGGTGGCATTCGCGGCAAGTCTCTGGTGCTGGTGGAAGCCATCGTCCCCGACAACGCCCATATGGTGGGACGCACCGCGAACGATCTGCGGCTGCTTTATCGCCGCGGCGTGACCCTGCTGGGTGTCTCGCGTCAGGGGCGCAGGTTCCGCGAGCGGGTGCGCAAGCTGGTCATCAAGCCGGGCGACGTGGTGCTTCTTCTAGGGCCTGAAAGCCGGGTGAACGATGCTGCCGACTGGCTGGGCGTGCTGCCGCTGGCTGAAAAGAGCCATACGGTGATCCAGCGCGGCAAGGCGCTGTTTGCCGTGGGCGTTTTTGCGGCGGCGGTGGCGACTTCGGTCATGGGCTTCGTGCCGCTCGCCGTGGCACTGGCCGGTGCAGTCGCCATCTATGCGCTGTTCAATGTGGTTGGCGCGCGCGAAGTCTACGAATCCGTCGAATGGCCGGTGATCGTGCTCCTAGCCTCGCTCATTCCGCTCGGGCTGGCACTCGAGGATTCCGGCGGCACCAAGCTGATTGCCGATTCCATTCTTTCGCTGACTGGCGCACTGCCCGCCTGGGCGATCCTTGCGATCCTGATGATCGTGACGATGACGCTTTCGGACTTTTTGAACAATGTGGCGACGGCGCTGATTGCTGCTCCGGTGGGGCTTTCCATCGCCAAGGGGCTCGACGTTTCGCCTGATCCTTTCCTGATGGGGGTCGCCGTGGCCGCTTCCTGCGCGTTCCTCACACCCATCGGCCACAAGAACAACACGATCATCATGGGGCCGGGCGGTTATCGCTTTGGCGACTACTGGCGCATGGGGCTGCCGCTGGAAGTGCTGATCATCGCCGTGTCGGTGCCGGCAATCCTGTTCTTCTGGCCCTTGTAGGGTGGGTGAGGGCGCTGTGCGTGGTTCGACAAGCTCACCATGAGGGATGTGGGCACGTGCAAGAACGGCTTGCTGCGCGATGCTGGTATTGTTCCTGCAGGTCTCTACCCACCCTCATGGTGAGCTTGTCGAACCACGCACGACCGCAATGCAACGGTGAGCATTCTGCCTCTAAAGCCGATCGCGCAGGGCGTACCAGTTGAGGGCCAGAAACATCAGGATCGGGCGCAGGCGCCGACCGCCGGGGAAGGGCGGTATCTTCAGCTCTTCGAAGAGGCGCAGCCGGTCGCGGTTTCCACACACGGTTTCGGCATAGAGCCTGCCGACAAAGTTCGACAGCATGACGCCATGGCCCGAATAGCCGCCGGCGGAGATCACATTCGGCATGACCTCACGCACATAGGGTTTTCTGGGCACGGTGATGCCCACATAACCACCCCATGCATGAGTGAGCTCCACATCGCTCAGCGCCGGATAAAGCTCTGCGATCTGGCGGCGGATGTGCTGGTGGATCGCCCTGTCTTCGCCGGGCGCATAAATTTCACGACCGCCGAAAAGCAGGCGTCCGTCGGCAGATCGCCGGAAATAGCGTACCACGAAGCGGGAATCGTCCACCGCCTCGCCGCCGGGAAGGACCGGGCTGTCGTCGCCGAGTGGTGGTGTGGCACCGATGAAGGAGCCGATGGGCATGACATGCGCCGCGCTCTTCGGTTCCAGATCGCCGCCATAGGCATTGGTGGCGATGAGGCATTTATCGGCGGTGATGGTGCCAGTCGGAGTTTCGATGCGAACACCACCTGCATCTGAGAAAATCCGCGTGGCTGGTGTCTTCTCGAAGAGCTGTGCGCCTGCCTCTGCCGCGACGCGCGCGGTGCCTGTCACGAGCTTGAGCGGGTGAATATGGCCGGTGCCGGTGTCGCGTGTTCCGCCGAAATAGCGCGTCGAGCCGAGGCGTTGAGCGGTCTGGGCCTCGTCCATATAGGTGATGTGGGGATAGCCGAAGCGCTCGCGCATGATGTCTGCGTGTTGGCGGTATTCGTCCAGATAGCGCTTCTTGTGAACCACCGAAAGCTGGCCGGGCCGATAGTCGATCTCGATGGCATTGGCGGCGGCGAAATCGAGCAGATGGGCCTTGGCCTCTTCGGCGAGATCAAACAGGGCTTTTGCACGGGTAAAGCCGAGCTCGGCTTCCAGTTCCTCGGCCCAGGCGCGCTGGCCGGTGCCGAGCTGCCCGCCATTGCGGCCTGATGCACCGTCACCGAAACGGTGCGCCTCGATCAGCGCGATGTTGACGCCTGCCTTTGCGAGATGCGCGGCGGCGGAAAGGCCGGTGAAGCCACCGCCGATGACGGCGACATCGACGCGGCGGTCGCCATCAAGTGCCGGATATTCTGGACGCGCGCCAACCGTCGCTTCATACCACGAGAGGCCGGGCGATACGGGCGACTTGTAGGCCATTGGTTCGCCTAAACGTTGAGCAGCAGGTATTCGCGCTCCCACGGGCTGATGACCTGCATGAAGGTCTCGAACTCTGCCCGCTTGATCGCCGCGAAGGTGGAGACGAACGGCGCGCCGAGCATCTCTTTCAGGCTCTCGTCATCTTCAAACAGCGCAACGGCTTCCAGAAGGCCGCGCGGCAGTTCGATTTCATCCTGGTTGACGGCGGTGCCGGCAGGGGCATCGGGCTTGTTCTTTTCCAGAATGCCGACAAGGCCGCAGGCAAGTGAGGCCGCCAGCGCCAGATAGGGATTGGCGTCGGAGGAGGGGATGCGGTTCTCCACGCGCCGCGCGGCGGGATCGGAACGTGGCACACGGAAGGCCGTTGTGCGGTTGTCATAGCCCCAGCGTGTGTTGACGGGAACCGCCGTGCCCTGGGTGAGCCTGCGATAGGAATTCACATAGGGCGCCAGCATGATGAGCGCGTTGGGGATATGCCTTTGCAGCCCACCGATGAAGTGGCGGAACGTGTCAGTCTCCTCGCCCTTCTCGTCGGAAAAGACGTTCTGGCCGGTTTTAAGCGACACCACCGACTGGTGGATGTGCATGGCAGAGCCCGGCTGGTTCTGGATCGGCTTCGCCATAAAGGTGGCGTAGGTGTCGTGCTTCAACGCCGCCTCACGAATGGTGCGCTTGAACATGAACACCTGATCGGCAAGCTCTATCGGGTCGCCATGGCGCAGGTTGATCTCGAGCTGGCCGGCGCCCTCTTCGTGGATCAGCGTGTCGATCTCGAGCCCCTGGCCTTCGGAAAAGTGGTAGATGTCGTCGATCAGTTCGTCGAACTCGTTGACGCCGGCAATGGAATAACCCTGACCGCCACCGATGGGACGGCCGGAACGTCCGACGGGCGGGGTGAGCGGATAATCCGGGTCGGGGTTCTTGTGGACCAGGTAGAATTCGATTTCGGGTGCGACGATGGGCTTCAGGCCGTGTTTGGCATACTCGGCCACCACGCGTTTGAGAACATTGCGCGGGCTGAACGCAACATCGCGCCCATCCTGATGCACGAGATCGCAGATCACCTGTGCGGTCGGATCGGTCTCCCACGGGACCGAGGAGAGCGTCGAAAGATCCGGCAGGAGTTTCAGATCGCCATCATCTTCCGGGTAGACGAAATCGCCGCTGTTCTCGGGATATTCACCTGAGATCGTCGTCATGAACACGGCCGAAGGCAGCGCGAGCGACGTGTTGGACGTGAATTTCTTGGACGGCATCATCTTGCCGCGGGCAACACCGGCCTGATCGGGCGTGATGCACTCAATGTCCTCGATGCCGCGCCATTCCAGCCAGGCCGTGGCCTGCTTCCAGTCCTTCACACCGCGGAGATTTTTCAAGAATGCGGGCGCGCGTACGGATTCACCTCGGCCGGCGCGGCGGGCTAGCTTCTTCCTGTCAGGCATCAATCACCAGGGATTATTGTTTGGATGCCGGAGTATAGACTTGGGGCCGGAGGAAAGGGAAGAGCCCAGTCTCACGCCTGCACAGCCGTCAGCAGGCGCTGGATGACGGGCTGCAGCGTCTCCGGTGTCACGGGGCGAACCACGCGCGCATCCACATGATCGACCGTTGGAGAAGCATCAAGGCGGGAAGGGACGATGGTGATGACGAGCGGGAGCCGGCGTGGCGAGGCGCTTCTGTGCTGCTCCAGATGCAGGAACAGGTCGTCCGACATCTGCATCTGGGCGTCGATGTCGACGATCACCAGACCCGGACGGGTCAGCGGGGAAGCGGCCGAGAGTATGCGCCTCGCTTCCACGGGCTCCATCGCCTGAACTTTCAGGTAGGCGCGCTGGGCAATGCGCGTGAGCACGATACGGTTGACCGGAGAGGCGGCGATGACCATGGCCTGCGTTGGGTCGGCAACACAGGACCCCGCTACGGCCGCACCGTTCCCATCGGAAGGCCGGTCGGCTGCATGTCTGTCTACCATCATATGTTCGCCCATCGGCTGGATTGTGAATTTCAATGCACGGTTGTGATTTAGGAGAACTCAATGTCACTATAGTTGAGAAGTCAAGTTACAAATACGACAGAATCGGCATGTGCCTGTTTTGCAATCGATATTTGTTTGCCATCGGTGTGGTGGCGAAGATTTTCTTCAAACCTGAATCGTTTGTGTTGTTTGATCACCGGGTCACGGACTGCCCGTGAACAAGAAAAAGCGCCCGCGCAGGAGACCTTGCGCGGGCGCTCGACTGGAGGTCGTCAGGCCGGTGTCAGGAGCCAGCCAGACGATTGGTGACGATGACCGGCACCAAGAGGTCGCCCCAGTTTCCCTCCCCGCCATGATGGCGTGCTGAGCGGACCAGTTCCACGGACACACCGGAATCGACCGCTTTCATGACCGACTGGTTGAGCCTGTGGAGGTCGTTTGCCACCATCCGGATCAGGGCCTGCTGGTCGGACGACATGGCGCTCGACTGTTCCTCTGCTCGTTCCTTGACGCGGGTGTTCGGTGTCATATCCGTTCTCCTTTCCCGGCCGTTTCGGCCGTTGGGTTACTCCGCTGCCGGGCGGAATTGGTCGGTTTCGGTGGATTCCTTCATGGCGGTGGTCGAAGACTGCCCGCCGGTGATGGCCATGGACACGGCGTCGAAATAGCCGGTGCCGACCTCGCGCTGGTGCTTGGTGGCGGTGTAGCCGTTGGCTTCTGCCGCGAACTCCGCTTCCTGCAGCTCCGAATAGGCCGCCATCTGCCGGTCCTTGTAGCCGCGTGCCAGCTCGAACATGCCGAAGTTGAGCTGGTGGAAACCGGCCAGCGTGATGAACTGGAACTTGTAGCCCATGGCACCCAGCTCGCGCTGGAACTTGGCGATGGTCGCGTCGTCCAGGTTCTTCTTCCAGTTGAAGGACGGCGAGCAATTGTAGGCGAGCAGCTTGCCCGGATGCGCCTTGTGCACGCCCTCTGCGAATTTGCGCGCCTGCTCCAGATCCGGCTTCGATGTTTCGCACCAGATCAGGTCCGTGTGCGGTGCATAGGCGACAGCACGGGCGATGCAGGCGTCGAGCCCGTTCTTCACGCGGTAGAAGCCTTCGACCGTGCGGCCGGCCTCATAATCGACGAAGGGCTGGTCGCGCTCGTCAATGTCGGAGGTCAGAAGCTTGGCAGCCTCGGCGTCGGTGCGGGCGATGACCAGGCTCGGCACGCCCATGACGTCGGCTGCCAGCCGCGCGGCGTCGAGATTGCGGATGTGCTGGGCCGTCGGGATCAGAACCTTGCCGCCCAGATGGCCGCACTTCTTTTCAGAGGCAAGCTGGTCTTCGAAGTGGACGCCTGCTGCACCAGCCTCGATATAGGCTTTCATCAGCTCGAAGGCGTTGAGCGGCCCGCCGAAACCGGCTTCCGCGTCGGCCACAATGGGCGCAAACCAGGTGTCGACCGACAGGCCCTTGCCTTCCGCCGTCTCGATCTGGTCGGCGCGCTGCAGCGTGCGGTTGATTCGCTTGGCAAGCTCCGGGCCGGCATTGGCCGGGTAGAGCGACTGGTCCGGATACATGGCCGAAGCTGTGTTGGCATCGGCTGCGACCTGCCAGCCGGAGAGGTAGATCGCCTTCAGTCCGGCGCGGACCATCTGCATGGCCTGGTTGCCGGAGAGCGCGCCCAGCGCGTTGACGAAGTCCTCTTCGTGGATCAGCTTCCACAGCCGTTTTGCGCCTTCCTCGGCGAGCGTGTGACGGATGGTGACCGAGCCGCGCAGGCGCTGCACATCCTGCGGCGTGTAGGGACGCTCGAGGCCATCGAAGCGGCCTTCCGCAGCGCCGGGAACGAGGTTGTAAAAATCCGTCATAATTGCCTCCGTACAGGATTTGTTTCGCTGGCGGAGCTGCCTGACTGGGTGTCATTGCGCCCCGATTTCGTTACAGAATTTACATTGCGGCGCAGCGAAAGCGGAGAGAAAACGGGATTTTTGCGGAAAATTTCGTGTCAGCATGTCTGGAATTTGACAGAGCTGGCATGTAAATTTGTAAATTATGTAAGGACGGGTTTGTGCAGAAGTTTTGTAAAGTCGTGTAATGCTGTGTCCGTCCCGGCATGGATCCTCGGGCTTGACCCAAGGATCCATGCCGGAACGGTCGCGTGTCGCCGGGGACGCGGAGAACAACGGGATTCGATCATGGCCAACCAGAAGATATTCGCCGGGCCGCGCATCAGGCGCATTCGCACAGCAAAGGGGCTGACCCAGACGGCCATGGCCGAAGGTCTGGGCATCTCACCGTCCTATCTGAACCTGATCGAACGCAACCAGCGGCCGCTCACCGTTTCGCTCATTCTGAAACTCGCTTCCGTCTATAAGGTCGACCCGGACGAGCTGCAGGGCGAGGCGGGGCTTTCGCTCGCGGCGCTGCGAGAGGTGTTTTCCGATCCGCTTCTGGCCGGAGAACTGCCCGGTGAGCAGGAACTGGTGGATGTGGCCGAGGCTGCGCCCAATGCGGCGGCGGCGCTCGTAAAACTCTATCGCGCCTATCGCGAGCAGGCGGACCGCATGTCGGACCTGTCGGAAATGCTGGCACGGGAAGGGCGCAGCACAGCTATTTCGGCAACACGCCTGCCGATTGACGAGGTGCGCGAGACCTTCGAGCGGCATGCGAACCATTTCGCCTCGATCGAAGAGGAGGCTGAGAGCTTCCACAAGCTGATTGGGCCGGGCGACGATCTTTCCGGAGCCATCAGGGGTTGGCTGAAACAGGAGCACGGCATCGTGGTGCGCCTGCTTCCCGTGGCGACCATGCCGAACTGGCGGCGGCGCTACGACCGCCATTCGCAGCGCCTTTTTATTTCCGAACGGTTGTCGCCGGCCGACCAACTGCGCGAGATCGCCATGGAGGCCTGCCTGCTGCGCATGTCAGTGGCGATTGCCGCTGAGATCGAGGCACTGAAACTGTCGAGCAACGAGGCCCGCAGGCTCGCGCGGTTTGAACTCGGACGCTATGCGGCACACGCGCTGATGATGCCCTATCAGGCATTCCTGTCGGCGGCCGAACGCGCGCACTACGATGTGGATGTGCTGAAATCGCGCTTCGGCGTGTCATTCGAGCAGGCGGCCAACCGGCTGACGACGCTCGCGCGGCCGGGTGCATCGGGCGTGCCATTCTTCATGCTCGAAGTGGACAATGCGGGCAACCGTTTCCGCAAGGCGGGCGCGCTGGGCTTTCCGCAGGCGCGCTTCGGCGGCGGGTGCCCGAAACTTGCCGTCCATGCAGCATTCGCGCAGCCGGGGCAGGTTCTGGTCGAGGCGGTGGAAATGCCCGATGGCGCCGAATTCCTGACGGTCGCACGCACGCTGGAGGGGCCGCAGGGCGCTTTTGCCGAACGCCCGCGCCGCACGGCGCTTCTGCTGGGGTGCGATCTCGGATTTCGAGAGAGCGTGGTCTATGGCGATGCGCTGCCGGGTGCGCCGGGCAAGGCGGGAGGCGCGCCGACCCATGCGCTCACGCCGGTTGGGCCGGCCTGCCGTCTGTGCGAACGGGCGGGCTGTCTTGCCCGTGCCGAGCCGCCGGTGACAAGGCCGCTCGGGCTCGATGAGATGGTGACGGGCCTATCTGCGTTCGATTTTCAGTGATGTCGGTCAGGCGATGTCGAGCACGACATTGCCGACAACGTCGCCGCGTTCCACGGCTTCGTGCGCCTTGACGATGTCGCGCAGGGCGAAGCGCTCGCCGATGGCGTGTTTGAGGCTGTTCTTTTCGAGCATTGCGGTGAGCTGGCCGATCGCGGTTTCCCGTTCTTTCGCGAGCAGTTCGTAGACCACAAAGACCTGCAGTGTCAGGCTGTTCCACAACAGTGTGGGAAACGAAACGGGTATGTCGCCCTGCATGCTGGAACCGTAGCAGACGATCTTGCCATGGGGCGCCAGCGCACCATTGGAGATGGTCGCGGTGGTGGAATAGAGGTCCATGTCGATGAGGCCGTCCACACCCTTGCCTGTGGTAAGCCCTTTCACCGTGGCGGCCACGTCCTTGGCCTTGTAGTCGATGACGAAATCAGCGCCCGCGGCGCGGGCGTGGGCGGCGCGACCGGGCGAGGCGGTGGCGATAACCCGCGCGCCGCGGGCTTTGGCGACCTGGGTGGCATAATGCCCCACCGAAGAGCCGGCGCCCGTGACGAGAATTGTCTTGCCCTTGACGGTCTCGAAGAGATTGACGGCATGTATGGCTGTCAGCGCGGGTATGCCAAGACAGGCGCCTGTCGCGTAGTCGACATTCGCGGGCAGGGGGACCGCCTGCGCTTCCGGTAGCACGATCGCCTCGGCAGCGGTGCCGAAGGGACGTCGCCACTGGCCGTTCCACACCCAGACACGCTGGCCGACGCGGCCATGATCCACGCCCGGCCCGACGGTGTCGATCTCGCCGGCGCCATCGCTGTGTGGAATGACGCGCCCGGCATTGAGCGGGCGTCCACGCCGCGCCTTCACGTCGGACGGGTTGACGCCCGAGGTGGCCAGTCGAACACGCACTTCGCCGGGGCCGGGCGCGGGAAGAGGCATGTCACCCACTTCCAGAACGTCGCGCGCCGTGCCGTTGCGTTCATACCATGCTGCTCTCACTGCTCGCTCCCGCCCCGACTCCTGCCGCGTTTCCAGCCATTGACAAGGTTTGAAAATCCGGCGCAGGCTTTGTCATCCGCAACCATGAAACAGGCCAATCTTGAATCGCCCCGAAACGACTATCGATACTGACGTTAAGCCCAGTTCTTCCGTTTCACCAGAAGCAGGCGGGGAGATTTCAACAGAAGGCACCCGCGCCTGTGGGGATTTCATCTCAGCCGAACACGAGGCGGAATACCGCGCCTTTGTCGACGAGCACCCGGACCTGGAGGCGGTCGAATTTCTCATCGTCGACCCCAACGGCATCATCCGTGGGAAATGGGCACCGGGCGACAGCCTGAAGAAAGCGTTTCAGGAGGGCGTCAACTTCCCAATGTCGCTACACGGGCTCGATGTCTGGGGCCGGGAAGTCGACGAGACCGGGCTTCACATCGAAACCGGAGACAAGGACGGCTATTGCCGGGCGACGCGCGGTTCGCTTTCCATCGTTCCATGGGCCAGACGCAAGACGGCGCAGGTTCTGCTCCAGACCTTCACGCCGGAGGGTGAGCCCTTCATGGCGGATTCACGCCAGGTGCTGAAGCACAAGGTGGCGGAGGCAAACGCGAAGGGATTTTTCCCTGTCGCCGCGTTTGAGCTGGAGTTCTATCTGCTCGATCCCGAAAAGCAGGACCCTGCCGGCATGCCCACGCCGCTTGGCGCTGGCGAGGGGCCGGACCGTCTGCGCATGTACGGGCTCGACGATCTGGCCGAGAACGCAGCACTCTTCGACATGATCCGCGATGCTGCGGATGCCCAGAACCTGCCCATCGACACGATCATCAAGGAGGCCGCGCCGGGCCAGTTCGAGGTCAATCTAAAACACCGGGCGGACCCGCTGCGGGCGGCCGACGACGTCATCCTTCTGCGTCGCATCGTGATGGGTTGCGCGCGCGAGCATGGGCTGACGGCCACCTTCATGGCCAAGCCGTTCATCGACTACGCCGGCAACGGCATGCATGTGCATACCTCCATGCTCGATGCGGACGGGCAGAACATATTTGCCGGAGAGACGGGCCGCGAGCGGCTGCTTTCGGCGGTCGCCGGCCTCATCGACACCATGCCCGAATCGCTCATTCTCTACATCAACACCTGGAACGGGTTTCGGCGCATCACGCCCGGCTCCTATGCGCCCACCCACGCAGTGTGGGCGGAAAACAACCGCTCGGTGGCGCTGCGCATCCCGGTCTCGACGGAGGAAAACCGGCGCGTAGAGCACCGGATCTCGGGCGCGGACGCCAATCCGTATCTCGTCATGGCGGCGATCATACAGGGCATGATCGAGGGGATCGAAGCGGGCGCGAAGCCGCCGCCGCCGGTGGAAGGCAGCGCCTATGACGAGAGGGCGGATCTCGGCCGCGAACTGCCCGACGACATGGATGACGCTCTGCAGCTTGCGTTAAAAAGCCGTTTCATCGACCGGGCGCTCGGGCCCCTTCTGGCAAAGGTCTATCGCGATCTGAAGCGCGCGGAAATCATCGCCTTCTGGAGCGAGATCACGCCGCTTGAACGCACCACTTATCTTTGAGCCCAAACAGAAATTTGCCGCTTGTCGCATTTCCGAAACGACAATAGGGTTGAAAAAAACTTGCGGGTGCCGGTGGCGATTTGCGCGCCGGCAAAAACAGTCCCTTGGGGAGAAATTCCATGCTGCGTAAAACCCTTCTTGCCTCCTGCGTTTCCCTTGCAGCGATTGCCGTTTCGGCGGCGGCCAATGCACAGGACCGCGTCGTCAATGTCTACAACTGGTCGGACTATATCGATGATACGATCCTTGAGGATTTCACCGAGGAAACGGGCATAAAGGTCGTCTACGACGTCTACGATTCCAACGAAATCCTGGAGACGAAGCTGCTCGCGGGCGGCTCGGGCTATGACGTGGTGGTGCCGTCGGGCGAGTTTCTTGGCCGTCAGATCAGCGCCGGCGTCTTCCAGAAGCTCGACAAGGACAAGCTTCCCAACATTTCCAACATGTGGGACATGATCAGCGACCGCGTGGCCGTCTACGATCCGGGCAACGAACACTCCATCAACTACATGTGGGGCACGACGGGCGTTGGCTATAATGTCGGCAAGGCTGAGGAAATCCTCGGCACGGCGAAGGTCGATACCTGGGATGTGATGTTCACGCCGGAACTGGCAGCAAAATTCAAGGATTGCGGCATCTATATGCTGGATTCAGCCAGTGAGGTGGTGCGCTCGGCCCTGATTTATCTCGGCCTCGACCCGAATACGCCATCCTCGGACGATCTTGCCAAGGCGGAAGAGCTGCTTCTTTCGGTTCGCCCCTATGTGCGCAAGTTTCACTCCTCCGAATATATCAATGGTCTTGCCAATGGCGACATCTGCCTGGCGCTCGGTTATTCGGGCGATATCTTCCAGGCGCGCGACCGTGCGGCGGAAGCTGATCAGGGCGTGACGGTCGGCTATGCGATCCCCAAGGAGGGTGCGATGCTGTGGTTCGACCAGATGGCGATCCCGGCGGACGCGAAGAATGTCGAGGAGGCGCACGAGTTCCTAAACTACATCATGCGTCCCGATGTGATCGCCAAGGCGTCGAACTATGTCGTTTATGCCAATGGCAACAAGGCCGCGCAGGCAGAGATGGACGAAGAAGTCGTGGGCGACCCGGCTGTCTATCCCGACGAGACGACCATGGAGAAACTGCAGGCACCGCTCCCCTATGACATGCGCACGCAGCGTCAGGTGACGCGCATGTGGACCAAGGTGGTGACCGGCCAGTAGGCGGTTTCAGGGCAGGGGACGCCGATGAAGTCGCTCGGCAGCACACGTCGCAGCTTCGCACCCTGGGCCGATCCCCAGGCGAAGCCGTATATCTCGTTCGAGAATGTCACCAAGACGTTCGGCGATTTCACGGCGGTCGATGACCTGTCCCTCAGCATCTACGAGCGCGAGTTCTTCGCGCTCCTGGGCGCTTCGGGTTGCGGCAAGACAACGCTTCTGCGCATGCTGGCGGGTTTCGAGCAGCCCACTTCCGGCCGCATCTTCCTTGACGGGCAGGACCTTTCGGGCATTCCCCCGCACAGGCGGCCGGTCAACATGATGTTCCAGTCCTATGCGCTTTTCCCGCATATGACGGTGGAGAAGAACATCGCCTTCGGCCTGAAGCAGGACCGGATGCCGGCCGACGAGATCGCCGACCGCGTTGCTGCCATGCTGAAGCTGGTGAAGCTTGAGCCCTTCGCCAAGCGCAAGCCGCACCAGCTATCGGGCGGCCAGCGTCAGCGTGTGGCGCTCGCTCGCTCGCTCGCCAAACGGCCCAAGCTCTTACTGCTGGACGAGCCGCTGGGCGCACTCGACAAGAAACTGCGTGAGGAGACCCAGTTCGAACTGGTCGACCTGCAATACGATCTCGGCCTTACCTTCATGGTCGTGACCCACGATCAGGAAGAGGCGATGACCATGGCCGACCGCATCGCGGTGATGGACAGGGGCAATGTCATCCAGGTGGCCACCCCGGCGGAGATCTACGAGGCGCCGAACTCGCGCTTCGTTGCCGATTTCGTGGGCTCGATCAACATGTTCGAGGGAACCGTGACGGCTGCCGACAGGGAAACAGCGCGGATCGCGGACGCCTCCGGCTTCGAGCTTTCCGTGCTGAATGGCGCAGGTGCGGAGAAGGGCGCGAATGTGTGGTTCGCCGTCCGTCCCGAAAAGGTCGACATATCCCGCAACCGCCCGGAGAGCGCGGTCAATGCGGTGGAGGGGGAGGTCTGGGACATCGCCTATCTGGGCGACATGACCATCCACCACGTCAAGCTGGATGACGGCCGGATCGTCAAGGCCAGCAGCATCAACCGCCGCCGTGCGGTGGAAGATGTGCTGACATGGCACGACCGGGCATGGGTGTCCTTCCCGGCGGATGCCGGTGTCGTGCTGACGCGGTAACGGGCGATGGCGCGCTTTCTCTCCGCAATCGCAGCCCGCTTCATCATTGCTCTGCCCTATCTGTGGCTGCTTGTCTTCTTCCTTGCGCCGTTTCTGATCGTCTTCAAGATTTCGCTTTCGGAACCGGCACTCGCCATGCCGCCCTATCAGCCGGTTTTCGACCTGTTCGCCGGATTTTCGGCGTTTTTCGAGAAAGTCCGCGCGCTTTCGTTCAGCAATTATCTTTGGCTGTTCGATGATCCGCTTTATGTGAATGCCTATCTTTCGAGCATCTGGACCGCCACGGTTTCGACCCTGATCACGCTGGCCGTGGGCTATCCCATCGCCTACGGGATGGCTCGTGCACCGGCCTCGATCAGGCCGACGCTCCTCATGCTGGTGATCCTGCCTTTCTGGACCAGCTTCCTGATTCGCGTCTATGCCTGGATCGGCATTCTGAAGCCGGAGGGGCTGCTCAACCAGTTCCTGATGTTCCTGGGGCTGATCGACGAGCCGCTCGTCATCCTCAACACCACGACGGCCATCTATATCGGCATTGTCTATTCCTATCTGCCCTTCATGGTGCTGCCGCTCTATTCGACACTGGAAAAGATGGATGGGTCGCTGATCGAGGCAGCGCGCGATCTCGGCTGCCCGCCCATGGCTGCGTTCTGGAAGGTGACCTTCCCCATGTCCCTGCCGGGCGTGGTGGCCGGCTGCATGCTGGTGTTCATTCCGGCTGTGGGCGAGTTCGTCATTCCCGATCTGCTCGGTGGTTCGCAGACCCTGATGATCGGCAAGACCCTCTGGACCGAGTTCTTCAACAATCGCGACTGGCCGGTTTCATCTGCCGTTGCGGTGATCCTGCTTTTGATCCTGATCGTGCCGATCATGCTCTTCCAGCGCTCACAGGCGCGCTCACGCGAGGCGGGGAATTAGCCATGGCTGGAAGCTGGGGACGCTTCAACATCGTGTCGCTCGTGCTGGGCTTTGCCTTTCTGTACCTGCCGATCCTTCTCCTGGTGATCTACTCGTTCAACGAGTCGCGTCTCGTCACGGTGTGGGCGGGCTTCTCGACGAAGTGGTATGTGGAGCTTTTCTCCAATCGTGGCCTGATGGATGCGGCCTGGGTGACGGCACGGGTCGCCTTCCTGTCGGCCACGGTGGCGACCGTGCTCGGGACGATGGCGGCCATTGCGCTGACACGCTACACGCGGTTTCGTGGGCGGCTTCTGTTCTCCGGAATGGTGTTTGCGCCGCTCGTCATGCCGGAAGTCATCACCGGCCTGTCGCTTCTGCTTCTCTTTGTGGCGATCAATTTCGATCGCGGGTTTTTCACAGTCACCATCGCGCACATCACCTTTTCCATGTGTTTCGTCGCCGTGGTGGTGCAGTCCCGCCTCATGAGCTTTGATCAGTCGCTTGAAGAGGCTGCGCTCGATCTCGGCGCGACGCCGGTGAAGGCGTTTTTCCAGGTCACGCTGCCGGTGATTTTGCCAGCGGTGATTTCAGGCTGGATGCTGGCCTTCACCCTGTCTCTCGACGATCTGGTGATTGCGAGCTTCACTTCCGGCCCTGGCGCGACAACCCTGCCAATGAAGATCTACAGCCAGGTGCGCCTTGGTGTGACGCCGGAAATAAACGCGGTCTGCACCATACTGATCGGGATCGTGGCGATGGGCGTGATTGCCGCATCGATTGTCACCAAGCGGCAGGAAATTCAGCGTCGCCGCGACGAGCAGGCGGCGATAAGGGTGGCGGCCTAAGGCAGACGCAGGTGGTGGGCTATTCGATCAGAAAGGGTGCGATAAAGGGCGCGTTCCAGGAACCGCCGACGAAGAAGGTTTCGCGCGGTCCCTGAGCCGGACTGTCTTCCTCCGTGGCAGTCTCCCCGCCGGAAGGTGCCTCCGGTGGAAGAATGCTTCCAGAAAGGGCGATGCCGCGGCCGGCAAACGGCACGAGCCCGCCGATTGTGATCTTCTCTCCGGTTGTCAGCCGCGCTTCGGCGGTATCGATCCAGGCGATGCCACCAGCCAGGGTGGCCTTCAGGTCAGCACCCTCGATGGCAAGCTCGCCATCGGCAATGTCCTGCAGCGGGAAAAAACTGCCCTTGTCGTTATGCTCCCGAAAGGTCTCGAGATTGAGGCCGACAATGCTGCCTTTGCCGAAGCTGGCCGAGATGGAGCCGTCGGATGTTTCAAGGATCTGGTTCAGCGTTTCTCCATGCCCTTTCAGAAACACGGAAAATGACCCTTTGGCCTTGGGCATGAAGGCGGTGAAATGGAGCTTCTCTCCCATCAGACCGCCGTCGATGTTCTCGGCCGCAATGCGGAGCTCGGCATGATCGCGGCCTTCCACATTGTCGAGCCGGATGCCGAGCTGAAGCACGCCGCCAAAAGCCGTGGCGTCGGAGATATCGAGGCTGACCAGCCCGTCGCGAACCTGTGCGGTTGCGGCCACGTCGGTCATCGATACGGATCCGGCTGTCGCCTGCGTGGCCGAAAGGCGAAGATCGAAATTGAGATCATGCGCCCACGGAGCGGCCGCCGCCTGGGTTGGCGCGTCGGGCTCGGGCGCTAGGGTCTTCAGCAACGTGCCGAGATCGAGCGCATTGAAGGCAAGCGTGCCGGAGATGGTCGGACGCGGATCGGTAAACGCCACGTCGAACACGCCGGTTGCGTTGCTGTCCCCAAGGCTGAACTCCGCGGTCTCGAATTTTATGCGTTTGGCGTCGCCGATGATTGTGCTGCGAAGCTTTGCGGGCTTGATCGTGCTGCCGGGCCAGTCTTCCAGCAGGGTCCATTCCAGCACCCGCTGCAATGACGGGGCGGAGCTTTCCAGAGTCCCGTTGACGAAGGCTCCGCCAACGAGGTCGGCTTCGCCCTTGAAAGAGAGCGTCAGGGGCGCGCTTTTGACCGAAAGCGAAAGGGCGGTCTTTCCACCAGCAAGCAGCAGGAGGGGCTCTTCCGTGGAAGCGTCAACAGTGATGCTTTCGCCATGCCAGATGCCTCTGGCGGAAAGGGTGGCGGCACGGTTGAGCGCAGGCCAGTTGAATGTCCCGGTGAAACCGCTCAGAAGCGGCGGTCTGTTGGCCCCGCTGAGGGTGATCACGCGACCGTCCTCTACTTCAACCGTCGCAAAACTGTCGCTCGGCAGCGCAGATTTGTCGGGTGCTGCGGGATCGGCTGCAAGCAGCTCGCGCGCCACCTCCACCGACTGGGCGAGCCTGCCCCAATTCGGGATCGACGGCACGCGCATCACCCCGTCCGTATCGTCAAGCCGCAGGACCGGACGCACAAGGCGTATTTTGGTGAAAACGACCTTGCCGCGCAGGGCCGCGAGCGCTGAAAGGTCGACTTCGACACGCTCTGCTTCCATGACGGCGGCGGCGCCATCGTCGTTCCAGTCGGACAGAACGACGTCGTTCAGCACCGCACTGAAAGAGGGCCACACCCGGATCTGAGGGGCATCGTCCAGCCGGACGCGATAGCCGCTCCAGGCGCTTAGCTGCTGGGCCACGCTGTCGCGCACGATCTGCGTGGAGGCCAGGATCGGCAGGCAAACCAGCACTGCCACCGCAATGACGGCAGCGATCACCAGTGCCCATATGCTCTTCTTCATTGCCGACGAGGGCATGGAACCTCATCCCTGGCGCTCCGCCCGGCGATTTCGAGGCCGGACTCAACGCTGTCTAACTGGTGGCTCTGAAACGCCACGGTGCAGCGATGCCGGCAAACCGACTTCACAGCTCCTTACGGGTTTAAACATGGCGTATGGCAATTCAAGGACTTGTCGCGCTGCAGGCGGGTATTGCACCGCTTTCTGCGATGCAATGGCCGGTTGGCCTGCGGTGCGGGGAATTGTTTCGCATGAGACCATTGCCGTTCCTGTGCGGAAACGCATAAGAAGAGCAATCGCCTGAACGGCAATGAGGAGGACAGGATGAGGGCAGCCGAGCCGCTTTGGAGACCATCTGAGACCCGGAAGAACGAGGCGCCCGTCTCGGCTTTTGCGAGGTGCGCCGAGAAGGTGGCCGGGCGCAGCCTGCCCGATTACGACACGCTCCACGCCTGGTCGGTTGAAGATCGTGAGGCCTTCTGGTCGCTGGTCTGGGACTTCTGCGGCGTTATCGGTGACAGGGGCGAGCGCATTCTGGTCGATGGCGAGCGCATGCCCGGCGCGTCGTTCTTTCCCGATGCACGGCTGAATTTCGCGGAGAACCTTCTGCGCGGTTCGGGAAGCGGCGATGCGGTGGTTTTTCGCGGCGAAGACAGGGTCGAGCGCCGGCTCTCCTGGGATGCGCTGCGTGCGCAGGTATCGCGTCTGCAACAGCTTTTCCGTGACAGGGGGCTGAAAGCCGGCGACCGGGTGGCGGCGATGATGCCCAACATGCCCGAGACACTCGCGGCGATGCTCGCTGCCACGTCGCTTGGTGCCGTCTGGTCGTCCTGCTCACCCGATTTCGGCATTCAGGGCGTGCTCGACCGGTTCGGCCAGATCGAGCCGACTGTCTTCATAGCGCCCGACGGCTACTGGTATGGCGGCAAGGCCTTCGATGTTTCAGATAAGACGGCGACGGTTCTCGACAAACTGCCGGGCGTTAAGCTGGCTTTGATTGTCGACTATCTCGGGCACGCGCGCGAGGCCGCCGCAAAGATCGACAGGGCCGAGGCCTATGACGAAGCGGTGGCAGGCTACGAGGCAGGGGAACTCGCCTTCGAGCGGCTCCCCTTTTCGCATCCGCTTTACATCCTGTTTTCTTCCGGCACGACCGGCATCCCGAAATGCATTGTGCATTCGGCGGGTGGCACGCTTCTCCAGCATGTGAAGGAGCATCGCCTGCATGCCGGACTCAAGCCCGGCGACCGGCTCTTCTACTTCACCACCTGCGGCTGGATGATGTGGAACTGGCTGATGAGCGGGCTGGCTTCCGAGGCCACGCTGCTGCTTTATGACGGTTCTCCGTTCCATCCCGACGGCAACGTGCTTTTCGACTATGCCGATGCCGAGGGCATGACCTATTTCGGCACGTCTGCCAAGTTCATCGATGCGGTGCGCAAGGCCGGCCTGAAGCCGATGGAAAGCCACGATCTCTCAACGGTCGAAACGATCTCGTCGACCGGCTCGCCGCTGGCGCCGGAAAACTTCGCCTTCGTCTATGAGGGGATCAAGAAGGACGTCCATCTCGCCTCGATCTCCGGCGGAACGGACATCGTGTCCTGCTTTGTGCTCGGTGTACCGACGCTGCCGGTCTGGGTCGGCGAGATCCAGGCGGCCGGGCTCGGCATGGCGGTCGAAGTCTGGGATGACGAAGGGCGTCCGCTTGAGAAAGGAAAGGGCGAGCTCGTGTGCACGCGCGCCTTCCCGGCCATGCCGATCGGATTCTGGAACGATCCAGAAGGCGAAAAGTATCACGCGGCCTATTTCGACCGGTTCGACAATGTGTGGTGCCACGGCGATTTCGCCGAGTGGACGGAGCATGGCGGCATTGTCATCCATGGCCGCTCCGACGCGACGCTGAACCCCGGCGGCGTGCGCATCGGCACAGCGGAAATCTACAACCAGGTCGAGCAGCTACCGGAAATCCTGGAGGCGATCTGCATCGGTCAGGAGTGGGAAGACGACGTGCGGGTCGTCCTTTTTGTGCGGCTTGCCGATGGCGTGACGCTTGACGAGGCGCTGGAGAAGACGATTCGCACCAAGATCAGAACGGGAGCAAGCCCGCGTCACGTGCCGGCGCGCATCGTCGCCGTGGCGGACATCCCGCGCACGAAATCCGGCAAGATCACCGAACTTGCCGTGCGCGACATCGTTCATGGCCGCGCGGTGAAAAACAGGGAAGCGCTCGCCAACCCCGAGGCGCTGGACCTTTACCGCGACATTCCCGAGCTCAGCACCTGATGTCGGCGCGGCTTGGTTAAGGAAGGATGAAGCCGAAATTTACCGAGACTTCACAAGTGGTACGGATCGGTAAATTTCTCCGCGCTCCAGTAAGGTTCTGTTAAGGGTTTGCCCGCGATAGTGTCGGCTAACTTGACGAGCCGGACACAGGTTCCTTCTGTTCATGCAGATGTTCGCCAAGCCCCGTTTTTGACAGCATTCAAGATCCTTCAGGCGCCCTTTATCGGGCGCTTTTTTTTGCCCGAACTGTCGGTGCGTCCACGCGTGCACGGCGCAGGGATGCGTAAGCCTTCGGAAGGGAGTGTCAGGTGTTGTGGTCGCGCATCAGGGGGCGTGACAGAAGGATCACCGGCACGATGGCCGTGGCGATGATGAGGAGCGCGGCGACGGCGCCATCCTCCACCACACCACGGGACGCGTTTTCATAAACATGCGTGGCGAGCGTGCGGAAGCCGAACGGGCGAAGGAGAATGGTCGCAGAAAGTTCCTTCACCGTGTCCACGAAGACGAGGATGGCCGCCGTCAGGATAGCGGGCTTCAGAAGCGGCAGGAGAATGGTCAGGGCGCTCTGGTTCGCCGTCTTGCCGAGACTGCGGGCGGCCTGATCCAGATTGGGAGGCAGTTTTTCCAGACCCGAGCGGACCGCGCTTTCAGCCAGTGCGAGAAAGCGGATCGTGCAGGCGATGACAATGGATGCCGCTGTGCCGGTCAGGAGAAGCCCGGTGGAAAAGCCGCCATGGGTGCGCGCAGCGTTGTCGACCGCGTTGTCAATGGCGGCGAGTGAGAGAAGCAGGCCGAGGCCGAGGATCGTGCCGGGCAGGGCATATCCGATTGACGCAAGCCGCACGAGCGCCATGGTGTAGGGCGAGCGCGAGAGACGCATGGCATTGAGAAGCAGCAGCGCGATGACAACGGTCGCGATGGCGGTGATGCTGGCCACTGTGACACTGGTCAGGAATGCCTGCAGAACCTGCGGATCCGCAAACTGGTAGAGCCGCTTCGAGACATAGCGGCCAAAGACGAAAAGAGGCACGCCGAAGCCCGACAGGATGGGCAGGATGAGGGCGCCGGTTGCCAAAATGCCTTTGAAACCTCTGAGCGGCAGACGAGGCGGGCGCACATGCATCTGGGTGCCGCGGGCGCTGTGAAAGCGCTGCTTGCGGCGCGCCCATTGCTCGGCTGTCAGAAGCAGGAAAACGATCACCAGCATCACGGAAGCGATCTGTGCCGCCCCTTCAAGGCTCCCGCGATTGAGCCAGGTGGAATAGACCGACAGCGTTAGCGTGCGAACGCCGAGATATTCCACCGCGCCGATGTCGTTGAGCGTTTCCATCATCACCAGCGCCAGACCTGCGACGATGGCCGGGCGAGCGACGGGCAGGAGAATGCGGAAGAAGACGCGCGCTGGCCGCGCGCCCAGCGTGCGCGCCACATCGGCGATGTTGCGCCCCTGCATGAGGAAGACGACGCGGGCGGTGAGATAGACATAGGGAAAGGTGACGGATGTCACCACAAGGGCCGCGCCCCAGGTGGAGCGGATGTCGGGGAACCAGTAGTCGCGCGCGCTTTCGAAACCGAAGACGGCGCGAAGCGCACTCTGCAGCGGTCCGACATAGTGGAAGAATTCGCCAAAGGCATAGGCGGCCAGATAGGTGGGCACGGCGAGCGGCAACACCAGCGCCCATGCAAGAAGCCGGCGCAGCGGAAACTCGTAGCCGACCACCAGCCAGGCCGATCCGACACCGATGACGGCCGTGCCCATGGCGACAAGTCCGAGCAGCGCGAGTGTCGTTCCGAGCGACTGTGGCAGCACGTAGCGCAGGAGATGCGGCCAGGCTTCGCCCGTGCCGGAAAGAGCGACGAACAGGATCGTGGCGACGGGAAGGATGACGGCCAGCGCGATTATGAGACTGCCGAGCCGCGCGGCACCGTGGCGCTCTCCCCGAACGCGGGGAAAACGGTGTTCACGAAGAGGTGCTGTCGGCGCTGGCTGGAGGGTCATGGCAACAGGTGCGATACGATTGCGGGTGTCCCCGCAAATGCAAAAAGCCGGGCCCCGCAAAGGACCCGGCTTTTACGTGTTAAAGATGGATCAGCTCGCCGGGCCGTCATCGAGACCGACACGGTCGACCATTTCGGAAGCCGCCTTGCGGTTCTTTGCGATCTCGGCAAGCGGCAGGCTGTCCGGCTTGATCTTGCCGAAGGACTGCACGGTTTCCGAAACCGTGGCGCCGGGAAGAACCGGATACTCGTAATTGGTCTCGGCATAGATCGACTGGGCCTCGGAGCTGCCCAGGAAGCGCATCAGCTCGAGCGCGTTGTCACGGTTCGGCGCGTGCTTGGCCATGGCCATGCCGGAAATATTGACATGGGTGCCGCGATCCTCGGAATTGGGGAACAGGACCTTCATCAAGGCGGCCCAGTCCTTCTGCTCCGGCTCTTTCTCATTGTTGATCATGAGACCGACATAATAGGTGTTGCCGATGCCCAAATCGCATTCGCCGGCATAGATGGCCTGTGCCTGCGCACGGTCGTTGCCGCTCGGCTTGCGCGCGAGATTGGCCTTGAGGCCCTTCATCCACTCTTCGGCCTTCTCCTCGCCGTGATGGGCGATCATGGAGGCGAACAGAGCGATGTTGTAATTGTGCTGGCCGCTGCGCATGCAGATCTTACCCTTCCACTTGGGATCGGCAAGCTCTTCATAGGTGATGGTATCCTGCTCGACGCGGTCCTTGGAGGCATAGACAACACGGCCGCGCGTGGTGACGCCGAACCAGTGGCCTTCCGGATCGCGGAACTCGGAGGGAATTTCGGAATTCACCGTCTCGTCTTCGACGGACTGGGTGATGCCCTTTTCCTTGGCATTCATCAGGCGGCCGATGTCGACCGTGAGGATGACGTCTGCCGGCGAATTGGAGCCTTCCGCGGCAATACGGTCCTCAAGCCCCTTGTCCAGAAACAGGACTTCGGTCTCGATGCCCGTCTTCTCGGTGAAGGCGTCGAGCAGCGGCTGGATGAGGAAGGGCTGGCGGTAGGAATAGATGTTCACCGTTCCCTCGGCCTGGGCTGCAGGCAGGGTGGTGGCAAGCGTTCCCGCGGCGACAAGCGCGGCAAGACCGGCGCGGGCAGCGATCAGTTTGTTTGTCAGCATTGGTGTCTCCAAACCTTTGGGATTCAAGGTCCCAGGGAATGCGCAGCTCTTGCTCCGCAGTGCGGCTGTATCTCGCGGAAAAAACACCGATCGTCAAGAAAAATGCGAACAATATCATTAGTTTAGAAATATTCTAAACTACGAATGTCATCTTTTCTGGCCGTGGCCTGGCCGGCTGCTCAGTCGGCCAGCACGCGTGTCGGCGGAAACGAAACCTCGACAAGCGTGCCTTCGCCGGGCACCGAGTTGATGGTAAAGGCGGCACGATTGGCTTCCACCATGGCGCGGGTCAGCGGCAGGCCAAGGCCGGTTCCGTCACCACGTTTGCGCTTCAAGCTGTTGATTTGCTTGAAAGGCTTTAGCGCTTCCTCGATTTCTGCCGGGTTCATGCCGATGCCGGTGTCGCGCACGCGCATGATGACCGACCCGTCAGAACTATAGGCTGTCGAGATGATCACCTGGCCGCCGGCGGGCGTGTAACGCACCGCATTGGACAGAAGGTTGAGCGCGATCTGGCGAACGCTGCGCGGGTCGGCGACCACATCCGGCAGGTTCGAGGCGAAGCTCGAACGGATGATGACGCGCTCTCGATTGGCCTGCGGCTGCATCATGGCCACGGTTTCGCCGAGCACATCGTTGAGCGACACCGCCTCATAGTGCATCTCCTGCTCGCCGGCTTCGATCTTGGAAATGTCCAGCAGATCGTTGACGAGGTCGAGCACATGATTGCCCGAACGGTTGATGTCCTGCAGGTAGTCGCGGTAGCGGTCATTGCCGATGGGGCCGAACTTTTCATCGAGCATCAGCTCGGAAAAGCCGATGATCGCGTTGAGCGGTGTCCGCACCTCGTGGCTGACACGCGCCAGAAACTCCGACTTCTGCGAGGAGGCGCGCTCGGCCTCGGCGCGCGCCTGGGTCAGCTCCTCCGCAGCGCGTTTCCATTGCGTGACGTCGCGCAGGACAGCGCAGAAGCCGCTGCTGTGTGGCAGGCGCCCCATGGTCATGAAGAGCGGGATGAAACGCCCCTGAGCCTCACGGCCGATCACTTCCAGACCGTCATTGAGGACGCTGGCAACGCCATTGTCGGAAAGGCTTTCCAGATGCGCGCGCACTGCCCCCTGGCTTTCGATGGCGAAGAGTGCGGTGAAGGGTTTGCCGGTCACATCCTGATCGTCGAAACCGAAAAGCGCTTCCGCCGGCCGGTTGGTCGAGCGGACATTGCCGTCATTGTCGATGACCACCACGCCATCCGTCGCCGTGTCGACGATGGCCCGCATCTCGGCCAGATGCATCTGCAGCTCGGCGGTCTGGGCGTCCAACTCGGCATCGCTCACCGCTTCGGCGTGCGCATCGGCTGTGCCAGTTCCTGCCATTGCGGCAACCGCTTCCGTCCCGGTTTCGGTGGGTTGCAGCGCAAGAAGCAGGGCCTTTCCATCGCGCCAGGGAACAGACTGAAGATGCGCGTGCACATCGTGTTCGTCGCCCCGGGCGGTTCTGATTTTCAGAGCCTGCGCGTCGGCAGGGGCCTGCGAAACCTCGTAGCTTTCCGGGAAAAGCACATCGAGACCGCCGCTTGCCTCAAGCGCTTTCAAGTCCGCGTAGCCGGTCAGATCGAAAAAGGCCCTGTTGGCGTAGTGGAGTGTGTCTCCAGCATGGATCACGATGGGCAGCGGCAGGCCGGCCAGGAGGCCGGGGCTATTCTCGTCACTGTCGGCAGGCATGGTGTAGAACGCCGAAGGAACGATGGCCGAAGACGACGCCTGTGGGGAGGGTGCATCCTCGGAACGATTCCCGGCAGGCTTTGCCTGCGCGTCATCCTTGACCGGTTCCTCGCTCTTCGAGGCCGCCGGCACTTCTTCCTCTGCGTTTACATCGCCAGAAGCATCGCCGGGTGCGTCCGGTGTGATGTCCGGTTCCGTATCGCCTGTCTCGGGTGAAACGGTGTCGGGCGAAGCATCGAGATTTTCGGGTTCCTGTTCCTGCCGGTTTTCCTGGCGCAGGCGCTCACCGATCTCCCGGAAAGCCGTCGTCTCCGTCGGCGACAGCCCGCCTTCCGTGGCCGGTGCGGCGCGATGTTCGGCGAGACGGATGATCTTGACCGGCTCGTGTTCAGCATCAGCGGCGGATTCCGGTGCCGGTTCGGAAAGGTCCCCTGCCGGCCCATGGTCATCGAGCGGCAGCGGCTCCGTGGCCTCTTCGTCTGCGGATTCCGTGGCCGGGTCCGTCGGCAAGTCGCGTGTCGGCAAAGGGGCGCCAGGTGTCAGCACGAGGCCGATGCCCTCCGGGTCTGTCACCGCGTCGCTCATACGCGCCAGACCGAACCCGTGAAACCCTTCGAAGATGCGGCCTCGGCCATAGATGGGCAGGGCGGCCAGATCGACCGGAATTTTGAGATCCGTACCTTCCAGAGGCCACATGACGGTTCTGCCGGACCAGGTGTCGCGGCGTTCGAGCAACGCCGAAATGCGCCCTTCGGGATCGAGCCCGAACGCGTTTGAGACATCGCGGAAACGCCGGCCCATCACATCGGCCGCCGCCGGGCCAACCGCTTCGGCAAACGCGTCCGACAGCGCGGTAAAGCGGCCTTCCGCGTCCGTGCGCCAGGCAAAACGGACCGTTCCTCGTGGGCGCTCCACCGGAGCCGAAGGCGCGCTTTTCGTTTCGTCTTCGACCGGACCGGCAGGGGCGCCCTCGGCAGTGATCTGTGGGCCTTCCGGCGCGCTTTCATCGTCGCCGTTGCTCTCGACCGGCGGCAGGCCATCGACCGGTGCCGGTGTGCCGGCCGGTTCTTTTGAAGCTGAAACAGGCTCGAGCTCGCTGGCCACAGTGGTTTCGGTGTCCAAAACTGCCGGTGGCGGCGCAGTGTCTCCGGCAGCGAGAACCGGCTGCGGAGGCCGAGGCTCATCCTGCTGAAGCGGTGCGTTCTGCTCGTCAACGACGACAAGCAGATGCCAGGCGGGATCGTCAGTCAGCCTGGCAAAAGCGGCGGGCCGGCGGCGCCCGCCGCCCTCCACCATGCGCTTGACCAGCCGGTCTTCCTCATCGCGCACTTCGCCGACCAGGGCGCGCAGCGTTTCGCGCTCTATGCCGAGCGCCTGGAAACTGCCTGAGGCAGCGGCAACGAAGCCATGTTCATCCACAAGGGCGGCGAACTGGTCTGCGGCGTCGAAGCCCTCAACGGCAGCCGTGGCGCGGAAACTGTCCTCGCGCATGCGGGTCGAAACCGCCTTGCGCGCGAGAAGGATAGCCTCTTCGCCACCGGGCAAAACGACCGTGGATGCGCTCAGATTGACAATGGGCGATCTGAGTCCACGCCCAAGGCGCGTGGCGACGGTGCGTTCGCTGGAAATTCTCGGAAAGCCGGGGGTGGCGGAGATCTGACGCCGGGTCGTCATGGACAGGCCGCTTTCGGCGCCGATCGCCTCGTCGATGTTGCGATGGCCGATCATTGCCGCCCCGGGGCCGTTTGCCCAGATCACCGTGTCGAGTGCCGTGGTGAGTATGAGCAGTGCGTCGCCGGCGGCAAAGCGCTCGCGCACCTGATCCAGAACCGCAATGTCAACGAAGGAATATGAGACAGACGCCATTCAAACGAGCCAGACTATTTTTCTTCACGCGGGTCGACCGAAGATTCGCAGGGCGCGACAACCGCAACGGTTCAAACAGCATCGGGCTGCCATCCTCAACCGCAGAACGCGGCATCCCGACAACGACGTTAACACCTTATTAATAAAAGCATGTGGCGGCGAGGTCCACAAATGCCAATGGCGCGCGGGCACGAATTCTCGCTGATTGGTTAACTGCAGGCGGGCGAAATGCTGCGTCGCAACATAGATGTTGCAATGCACAATAAGCGATGCTATATAGGCACCATGAATTGTCGGGCGGGTGCCAACCCTAAGGAGAACCGCCATGAACGAGAACCAAAGGACCGCGGATATGACCAAGACCACGCAGAAGGACAATGGGACCGTCGAGTTCCCGACGTTTGACGCGACGCAGGCGAGCGAGCAGTTCCGCGCTTTCGCCGAAAAGAGCGCCGAGCAGACGAAAGAAGTTTATGCCCGTATGAAGGTGAATGCCGAAGAGACCCAGAAGGCTCTCGAGGCGACCTTTGAGAATGCGAAATCGGCTGGCAACGAGTTCACCTCGAAGTCGATTGCCGCGCTGCGCGAGGGTACCGAAGCCAACCTGGCCCATCTTGAGGCTCTGGCCGGCGCCCGCTCCTTCGCCGAGCTGATCGAGATGCAGAGCAACTTCATGCGCAAGCGTATGGAAGTGGCTGTGGACCAGATCAAGGATTTTCAGGCTGCCTCGCAGAAGTCGGCCGAAACCGTAGCCAAGCCGATGAAGGACGTCTTCGAGAAGACCGTCAAGGAACTGCGCGTCGCCTGAGGCGTTTAGCGCTTAGAAAAGTCCGGCAGCGCACTCCTCCTCCCGTCGCTGCCGAGTGGGACCGAAACCTCCTCCCTTCGGTCCCTTGTGAAAAAGACCGGGATCCTCCCCCCGGTCTTTTTTCTTTTGTTCTTTTGGCTTGAAAAAGCGATCATTTGCCCGTATTGACGCGGCTGCCGGTCACCGGTCGTGTGCGGTTGTAGCTCAGTTGGTTAGAGCGCAGGATTGTGGCTCCTGAGGTCGGTGGTTCGAATCCACCCAACCGTACCATTTCCCCCAAGATCCATTCCGATTACATCGTTCATCGCCGCGCCGGCTTATTCGCGCGCTGGGTGCTCTGACGTCTGCCACCGTGCGTGGGGCTGCCACGCCCGGCTGTGCTTGAGCGGCAGGCCGAGCCTTGATGCGATTCGGGATTGTCCAAAAGGCGCGGCTGGCGAGTCCTGGGCCGGTCCGGCCATCGGCAACCTACGCCTTTTTATCATTTGCCGATCGGTGATCGTTCTCACAGACTGTCGGCATGCCTGCGGATGGGAGGATGATATGGGCGTTCTGGTCGACGAGAAATTCTGGGTGATGGCGACAAACCGGATGTGGCTGAGTTTCCCGCCGCCTGACCGGCCCATCTCAAACGAGGAGCTGGCCGAGATCCTGGAAATCGGCTGCCGGACCTTCTCCGAGGTGCTTGCCGATCCGGATTACGCAAGGGATCTCGAGGAAGTCATCGCCCTGCGCGACACGGTCGACACCGATGCACCGGGATGGCTTGAGGATTTTCGCGGCTTCTTCGAAAGATTTGCACAGCGCGAGCGCGCGCTTCTCGTACAGTCCCAGATGGACGAACGGGTCGCGGTCCGGTTGCTGACTGCGCTTCAGGATGTTGTTGTGGGAACCGGCGAGACCGAGGACTGGATTGCCGAGGCAGAGAATCTCAATCGCCTGTTCCACAATGCGCGAGACATTTGCTGCGGCTATGCCGAACGGGCCAGAAGGGAAGCGATCCAGGCGACGCCTGAAGATCGCAGCAAACTGGTCCACGATGCACTCGAACTTGTCGGAGGCGGCGCCATGATTGCGATCGATACGAGCGCATGGGAGCCCACGTCAATCATCGGCGGAAGCCTGTTGATCTACGGTGTGGTGCGACGGCGCCTGTAGGCCGCTTCATAGTGGGCATTGAAGGGGCGGCGCGCGCGCCGGTTTTGACAGCGTCATTGCCGCACCTCCAGCCGGGTTCACCCGAGTGCGAAAGGCGCCGGGAGCGGGTATAATCTCACCCGCTGTCGCGGGAGCGGCGATCTGAAGTGAAGCCTGGGGGAGATTTGGTAAGGCCGATGAAAGAGCTGTTTCGACTGTCGCGTTACCATTGGCTGTTTCTGTTTCTGGTCATGGCGTTCTGCGCCTTCGCCACCGCGTTCCTGTCTTTTCAGTTGATCAACATCGCGATGGCGAATCTGGAACTCATCGCCACCCACGGCCTGATGGGCATCGTCGATGGAGGGCTTTTGCAGTTCCTTTCCATCGTCACCAAGGGGCTTCTGATCGTAACCCTGTATTTCTGCTTCAAGGGGATGGAGGCGGAACTGCTTCAGCGGTGGAGACGGATTGACCGCTGACCAGAGAGCGAATTACGCGGCGAGTGCGATCTCGACGCGATTCCGGCCTGCTTCCTTGGCACGGTAGAGCGCCATGTCTGCGCGTTTGAAAGCAGTCGCAAATGGTTCGACATCTTCGAAGCCGTCGCTGGCGTAGAGACCGATGCTCACGCTCAGATTAATCTCCAGCGTCCCCTCGTGGCGATAGGGTGTAGCAGCAACGGCCTTGCGAAGGCGCTCGCCGAGGCCGAAGGCGCGTTTTGCATCATGCGAGGGGAGAACGAGCGCGATCTCCTCGCCGCCATAGCGGGCCACGAGGTCGGTCTTTCGCACATTGGAACGGACCAGAACGGCCAGATGCTGCAGAACCTTGTCGCCGACATCGTGCCCGTGCGCATCGTTGATCTGTTTGAAATGATCGATGTCGATCAGCATCAGTGCACAGGCATCGCCGCGCTGGCTTGCCGCTTCCATCAGGTCGGGGCCGCGCATGTCGAAGGCGCGCCGGTTTGCAAGCCGTGTCAGAGAATCGGTGGAGGCTTCCCGCGTTAGGGTGTTCTCGCGCTCAAACTGACGCTTCTGCCGATCAACAATGCCGCCGACAATCATGGTGCCGAGAATGTTCATGACGAGCATCACCGGACCCACTTTCATCAAGATGGCCACGGCTGTTTCAAAGGGCAGCAGAAACATCGAAACGAGCGAAGCGGCGCAGAAAACACCGAGCAGGGCGAATGCGAAAAGCCCGGTGCGCCGGCCTTTGAAATAGAGGGCGAAAACGACACCGGCAGCCGCGCACATCAATATGCCGACACCACCGGGGAGCGCCCCGGCACCGCCCAGCCAGAGCCTGTAGGCGAAAGCGGCAAGCGTGGTGGCGCCGACAGCAAGCCATCCACCGAAGCTCATGGCAAGAATGACGAAAGCGTTGCGCAAATCGAAGATGATGCCGGGTGCAACCTCCACGGGGAGCGTCATCGAGCCGACGGCACCGGCGGCGAAGACAAGTGCAACCAGCGTATGCCGCACGCTCGGCGTCGGGCAGCTGCGCAGGACGATGTCGTAAAACAGTGCAGCGACTGCGGCGATCCCCAAATTCTGCAAAACGCCGGAAACCAGCAGCGCTGTCGTCATCACACCATCCTCATTCCGTCGGAACGCTAAAGGTTCAAGGTTTCGATGCGGTAAAGGATGACTGGTATTCGTCCCGCTTCCGCTTTTCGGGCCGATGCCTTAAAACAGACTTCCCTGACCCTTCGGTCCGTCATTCGGCGGTTTGCTCTTCTTCGTGCCAGGGACGGCCTTGCGGCCATCGCTGGCAGCCACCGCGCGGGCAACGCCGTCGGCAAACTGGATCTGTAGTTCAAGGCCGGGCTGGATGTCCGTTGCACGCTTCAACGGCAGGTCGTCGGGGCCGCGCACAAGCGCAAAACCCCGCTCCAGGACGCCTTCATGCGAAAGCGATCTGGCGAGCCGCATGGCCTGATCCGCACTTGCATGCCCCTGCTTCAACAGAATGTCGACCTGCGTGTCCGCCCGGCGTCGGGCCTGGGCAAGACGGTCGCGCCAATGGGCAATGCGCTGGTTGAGCGCCATGGGGGAAACGCGTGCCGCATCGCGGTCGAACCGTGTGCGCTGGGCGCGCACGAGGGCAAGAAACACGCCCGGCAGCCGCTCGCCGGAGGCCGCGGTGCGGCGGCGCGCCTCAATGAGGCGGCGTTCAAGCGTCGCGGGCGAAAGGCGCAGGCTGTTGAATGCGATGCGCTTGCGCTGTGTTGCTGCCGAAAGGGCGCGGCCGAGCCGGCCTGCGGCTTCATCGAAGCGGCGGCGCGGCAGGGCAAGAAGCTGATCGGGAGAGGGCAGGGCGCGTGAAAGCGCGCGCAGCGCCTGCCGCTTGCGGTCGCCCTCGCGTGAAATCGCGCCCTTGAGACGCGCGGAAAGGCGGGCGAGGGAGGCTTCAAGCTCGGCCCTGACCGGCACCGCCATTTCCGCAGCACCCGTGGGCGTGGGTGCGCGCCGGTCGGCGACGAGGTCGATCAGCGTCCAGTCCGTCTCGTGGCCGACAGCGGAAATCACCGGTATGTCTGAGGCTGCGACCGCACGCACCACGGCTTCGTCGTTAAAGCCCCAGAGATCCTCCAGGCTGCCGCCACCGCGCGCGACGATCAGGAGGTCCGGCCGGGGCAGGGGGCCTCCCTCGGGCAGTGCATTGAAGCCGGCCACGGCGTTGGAAACTTCATCACCGGTGGTCTCCCCCTGCACGCGCACGGGCCAGACCATGACGTGCACGGGAAAGCGGTCGGAAATCCGGTGGATGATATCGCGGATGACAGCCCCGGTGGGCGAGGTCACCACGCCGATGACGCGCGGCATGAAGGGTAGGGGCTTCTTGCGGCTGTCGTCGAACAGCCCTTCGGCGGCGAGCTTCTTCTTGCGCTCTTCCAGAAGCGCCATGAGCGCGCCGGCACCTGCCGGCTCGACGCTGTCGATCACGATCTGATATTTGGACGAGCCCGGATAGGTGGTCAGCTTGCCGGTGGCGATAATCTCCAGCCCTTCCTGCGGCAGGAATTTGAGCTTGGAGAAGACGCCGCGCCAGATCACGGCTTCAAGCCGCGCACGGTCGTCCTTGAGGGCGAAATAGGCGTGGCCGGAGGAATGCGGACCGCGATAGCCGGAGACTTCGCCGCGCACACGCACATGGCCGAATGCGTCTTCCACGGTACGCTTCAGGGCACCGGAAATCTCGCTGACGGAAAACTCCGCGACATTGCTCTGCGAATCGGCTTGGCGGGATGTGTTCATGGCACGGGATTGAGACGGGCCGCGCAGGCAGGGTCAAGCCCGTGGGAAAGTTCCATCCACATGGTTCCCTACCAGCCATTCATCACGTGGCCGGGGCGTAGCCGTTTGCTACGCGGATTGAGAAAGGCGCTCTGGAAGTCGAAACTGCCGGTTTCTTCGATGAAAGCCGGGACGGAGAGGTTGTCGAGGCTTTCGCTGATATGCCGTGCGAGCGCATCGATGATCTCCACCTGGCCGGTATGGCCGCGCATCAGGCCGATATGGCAATCGGGCAGCGGCTTGAAACCATCGGCCTCGCCCAGAACGCGCATGCCGGGCCGCAACGCGCATTCCGGCAGAACCGAGACGGCAAGACCGGAAAGAACGGCCGTTGCGATGACCGTGGCCGAAAAACTGGTGAAGAGAACACGATACTGCCGGCCGTCCTCCTCCAGGGCCGCGCAGGCGGTGCGCCGCCAAAGGCAGTTGGGGCGTCCGAACGCCATGGGCAGCACTTCGCGCTCGTGAACCGTGTGGTTTGCCGAGCTCACCCAGAGCACGGGTTCGCGGCGGACCGGTTCCGACCCGCCCTTGGAATCGTCGTGGGTCACCAGAGCGAGATCGAGATTCCCGCGCCGGATGTGCTCCACAAGATTGGTGGTGGGTTCGCAGGCCACTGAAAGTTCGACACGTGGATTGGAGCGTGAGAAGCGGGCCATGATCTCCGGCAGGAAACGGTCGGCATAATCGTCCGGTGTGCCGATGCGTATGTGCCCTTCCAGGCTCGCATCGTCGAACGCTGCGAGTGTTTCGCGGTTAAGCCGGAGCATGCGGCGCGCATAGGTCAGAAGCCGTTCGCCCTCTTCCGTCAGCCGGTTGGTCCTGCCGTCCTTCTGGAAAAGCGCCTTGCCGATGCGCTCTTCGAGCCGGCGCATCTGCATCGAAACGGCGGACTGGGTGCGATGCACCTCCTCGGCGGCCCGGGTGAAGCTGCCCGTGTCGGCAATCGCGATGAATGTGGAAAGCTGATCGAGGTCGAGCGGGGCGGCCATGGCGAAACCTATCATTGATGTTGATGATAGAGATTAGAAACATTCGTTCGACTAATCAATAAGGCTTTGACACCATGTACCTGTTCATGGGGCGGGCCTCTCGATTTCACAGAGAAGCCTGCTCGCCACTTTTTCGTTCAAGACACAAAGGAACAGAACGATGACCCGCGCCGAAACCCAGACCTTCGCCATGACCGCTGTCGCGCAGCCGGCCGGCGTGGTGCGCGCGATTACGGCATCGCTTCTGGCCAGGGCAACGCGTTACTGGAAGGTACGAACGGCAATGCGACATCTCTCCGAGATGTCCGACTGGCAACTTGCCGATATCGGCCTGACACGTAGCGATGTGGACATGGTGGCGTTGCGCAACCCGCGAAAGCTTGCAACGCAGGCGCTGCAGGAAATCGCTTATGAACGCACGCGAATGACAGCGCTCCACGGCGGAACCGACCCGAAGCCCTGACAGCTCAAAGTTTCCCAATGCAGGCCTGACTCCCGCAAGGCCGGTTTCCCCCCGGCAGCCTGCACATTGCCCGGTCCTCTGGACCGGGCTTTTTTATGGTCCGTTCCGGAAAGAGAGTTCAGGCCGGGTCGCCGTCTTCTTCGTCTATCGAGCGGCCGGGGATCGCATAGCTGCCCGAAAGCCAGCGATTGAGGTCCACATCCTTGCAGCGTTTCGAGCAGAATGGATAAAACGCACGCTGCGAGGGCTTGCCGCATTCGGGGCAGGGGCGCTTTGGACGCAGCGGCGTGACCTTTTCGGGCTGGTGCTGATCCATTTCAATGCGCTCCGGCGCCGGAGAGCCAGTTGAAATGGACCTTGTAGCCATCGGCCACCAGCAGATTGACAGTCTCGTAGAGCGGCAGGCCCACCACATTGGAATAGGAGCCGACAAGCTTGACGACAAAGGTTCCGGCCAGGCCCTGAATGGCATATCCACCGGCCTTGCCGCGCCATTCGCCGGATGCCAGGTAGCTTTCGAGCTCTTCATGCGAGAGACGCTTGAAGCGGACGCGCGATTCGACAAGGCGCTGGCGAAGCTTGCCCGACGGCGTGATGAGGCAAAGCCCGGTATAGACCCGGTGGGTGCGTCCGGACAGGAGTTGCAGGCAGTTGGAGGCCTCGTCCACCATCTCGGCCTTGGGCAGAATGCGACGCCCGACAGCGACGACCGTGTCGGCGGCCAGCAGGTAACAGCCCTCTGCCTCGCCATCCTGTTTAAGGCGTTCATGCGCCTTTTCGGCCTTGCCGAGCGCCAGGCGCTTGGCAAGCGAACGCGGGTGTTCGCTTTTGAGCGGCGTTTCATCGATGTTTGCAGGGGCAAGGCGATCAGGTTCGAGGCCGGCCTGCTGCAGGAGCTCGACGCGGCGGGGTGAGCCGGAAGCCAGCACGAGTTTCTGCAGTGCGCTCATCGCTATATCACCGACCGCGACAGCTTCTATTTGAAGCGGTAGGTGATGCGACCCTTGGTCAGGTCGTAGGGCGTCATTTCGACGAGCACCTTGTCACCCGTCAGGACGCGAATGCGGTTCTTGCGCATACGCCCGGCCGTGTGGGCAATGATCTCGTGTTCGTTTTCCAGTTTGACGCGAAACATCGCGTTGGGCAGCAGTTCTGTGACCACGCCTGGAAACTCCAGGACTTCTTCCTTTGGCATCCGTTACCTTCAGCTTGTTAAAGATTTTCCCGGCCGACGACCGGAATTTGGCGCGGAACCTAGCTCATTCATTACTCTTTGTGAACAAGCCAGACCCCGGCAAACGCCAATTTGTGTAGGTTTTGTTTCATGTTTCAAAGCGCTGCGCAATGGATGCGGCCAACCGGTCGCGCACATCCCGGTATGCGGCTATAATCTGATCGCGTGTGCCGCTGACGACGGTGGGGTCCATTGTCGGCCAGTATTCGACATCGGCCGCGATTGTACGGGTCATGTCGAGTGCGCGATGATGCGCCTCCGGTGAGAGCGTGATGATAAGGTCGAAATTGGTGTCGGCCAACTCCTCGATGGATTGCGGCTGGCGCTCGCCGAGTGAAATCCCTTTTTCATCCAGAACCGCATCGACAAAGGGGTCGCGCTCGCCGGCGCGCAGGCCCGCCGAGGCCAGAAACACGCTGCCCGGCAGCAAATGACGCGCCAGAGCTTCAGCCATGGGCGAACGGATCGCGTTCATACCGCAAAGAAACAGCACCGACTGCGGCGCACGCGTTTTGTCCGCGGCGCCGGGGTTCATGGCCGCGCTCCCATGGAGGCGGCACCGATGACGTCTGTCAGCCCCGCCAATGCAGCACGCAAACCAGCGTGAAAAGCCGCCGAGCTGTATCGAAGTCCACTTCGATCTTGTCCTTCAGACGGTCCATCAGCGTTTGCGATCCCTCGTTGTGCAGACCGCGTCGTCCCATATCGATCGCCTCGATCTGACTGGGCGTCGCGCTGCGGATGGCATCGTAATAGCTTTCGCAGATCAGAAAATAGTCTTTGACGATGCGGCGAAACGGGGTGAGCGAGAGAATGTGCGTGACCACCGCCTCGCCATTTTCGCGCGAGATGGCGAAGACAAGCCTGGCCTCAACGAGCGACAGTTTCAGCTTGTAGGGGCCCTCGCCGCCATCGCCGACGGGCCTGAAGCTGTTTTCCTCGACCAGGTCGAAAATGGCGACCGCGCGCTCATGCTCGATATCCGGTGTGCCGCGGCCAACGGACTCGTCGAGTTCGACATCGATCAAACGTGCCGTATCGGAGTCCTGACAGGCCATGTCAGACGTCGTGTCTTGGTCGGCTCGGCGTCTCCCACGCCGCGCCGAGATCGGTCAGCCGTGCCTCGATGCACTCGACATCGAGCCGCAAAGCGGCATTGCCGGAGAAAATCAGTTCGACAACACCGGCCGGGGCCTCTTCGGACGGTATGAAATTGAGCGCAAGAAGGGATAGCACGTCGTCGGGGCGGCTGCGGTCGATGCCGGCCGCACGCACATGCTGCACGCGATCGAAGTGAAGAATGCTGCGGCGGCGTTCATGGGGTGTTTTCTTCAGGAAGCCGCGCCTGGTCTCATTTTCCCACACAAACCGGTTGCAGGCGACGGCGAAGCGCCGGTTGGACGGCTCGAAAGCCAGGTCGCCGACCTTGATGACGGCATCCTGCAGGTGCGCCGAAAGGATGCCGAGATCGACATCGTCGAGCGCTACGAGCTTGAGAAAATCCATGACCATTGCGCCCGTCAGATTCAGCTTGAAATACGCTCGACCGCAGCGCCGCAAGCGGAAAGCTTCTCTTCAAGCCGCTCGAAACCGCGATCCAGATGATAAACGCGGTTTACCTCCGTCTGCCCTTCCGCTGCAAGCGCGGCAATGACGAGGGAGACCGAAGCGCGCAGATCGGTCGCCATGACCGGAGCGCCGCGCAGTTGCGCCACGCCGTCCACGACGGCGGTCTGGCCGGAAAGCGAGATCTTCGCGCCGAGGCGTGCCAGCTCCTGCACATGCATGAACCGGTTCTCGAAGATGGTTTCGGTAATGTGCGAACGCCCCGTGGCCATCGTCATGAGCCCCATGAACTGCGCCTGCAGGTCGGTGGGGAAGCCGGGGAAGGGCTGGGTGGTTATGTCGACGGGATTGATGCCGCCGCCATTGCGCCGCACGCGAATGCCGGTGTTGGCGCGGGTGATCTCGGCGCCCGTCTGTTCCAGCGTGCCAAGCGCTGATTCCAGAAGATCGGCCTGCGCCCCTTCCAGCATCACGTCGCCGCCGGTCATCGCCACCGCCATCGCATAGGTGCCGGTTTCGATCCGGTCGGGGATGACCCGGTGCCGCGCGCCTGAAAGGCTCGTGACACCGTCAATCCTGATCGTGTCCGTGCCGGCACCGGAGATCTTCGCGCCCATGGCATTGAGGCAGTCGGCCAGGTTGACGATCTCCGGCTCGCGCGCCGCGTTTTCAAGAACGGTCTCGCCCTTTGCGAGCGCGGCAGCCATCATCAGCACATGCGTGGCGCCGACGGAAACCTTCGGAAACACGTAGCGATTGCCGATGAGGCCGTTTCTGGCCTTTGCGTGCACATAGCCCTGTTCGATCTCGATCTCGGCACCCAGCGCGCGCAGGCCGTCGATGAAGAGATCGACGGGGCGTGTGCCGATGGCGCAGCCGCCGGGCAGCGAGACACGCGCCTCGCCCATGCGCGCCAGAAGCGGGCCGATGACCCAGAAGCTCGCGCGCATCTTCGAAACGAGCTCATAGGGCGCGACGGTGTCCACAATGCTGCGCGCGGTGAAATGGATCGTCCGCGAATAGCCTTTCTGCTGGTTCTCGCGGCGGCCGTTGACCGAGTAGTCGACACCGTGATTGCCAAGAATGCGGATCAGGCTCTCCACATCCGCCAGGTGCGGTACGTTGTCGAGTGTCAGCGTATCATCGGTCAGAAGCGACGCGATCATCAAGGGCAGGGCGGCGTTCTTGGCGCCGGAGATGGGCAGTGTGCCGTTGAGCACGTTGCCACCGGTTATGCGTATGCGATCCATCCGTTCTCACTTTCCGGGCGCAGTTCCCGATGTCGTCCGTCTTTTCGGATTGTCCCCGACTTGCCAGAATGCGCCGATTGCCTTGCGGTATCGTAAAGGCCGCTTCTGATGCGGCGGGCGCTGGATGCGATACCGCGAAGCAGTTGTTGCAAGACATATTCGTTTCAAATGGTCCTAAAACATGGCCGCGCGCGGCGCAAGGCAGGGAATGCTGCATGCGGATAGGCTATTCGTCGGTCTCTGCCGCATCCGGGCGCAGCCCGTCGGGGCGCTGGTCGGCTTCGCCCTGGCGGCGCGAGCGGGCCTGCGCCTTCCGGCGGGCGAGATTGGCGCGCAACTGCGCGGCAAGGCGCTCCTTGCGCTCGTCATCGCCCTTACCGGCGGGGGATGAAGCATCTGGCTTTCTGGCTTTGCTCAAGTGAAACTCCATGGAGCACCGGTCTGCAACTCTACCCCTCTGTCCTCGCACTGCAAGCGGCGCAGCACCGGCCCCGGGGGCGATTTTCACAGCCCTTTATCAAAGTGAGCAAATGAATGCGAATGTGTGCTTGCGCAATGCCGATCATTGTGGCAGAAGTCCGCCGCATCACAGAGGCGGGCGCGATGCTGCCCGTTCGTGTTCAGGACGCCTGCGGCCCGTTCGTTCATCAGGCGTTTCCGTTCCGGCGCTGCTGCCGTAGCTCAGGGGTAGAGCACTCCCTTGGTAAGGGAGAGGTCGAGAGTTCAAATCTCTCCGGCAGCACCAGTCCTCCAAAACCCTTTGATTTGACCTTCGCTTCAACCCGTTGCCGGCGAGCCGATTGAGCTTCGTCGGTCTGCTTGCGAACGGTAACGCTTACGCGTTCAGTCTAAGCAAGACATTGCCAAGCCCCCCTTTTCGATCAGGATGAGCGCCGTTGGGTCTGCATCGGGTCATCAATAGTATCGATATTGAATGTCACTTTCGATTCCGCCGCGCAGCCAACACACTGGATCAATCGCTTCAGGAGCGGGGAATGATGAATACGCCATGGGTGCCGGGCAGCCAGGACCTGAAAGCCGTTGGGAGAAAGGGTGGAACTGGCCGTTGCGCCGCCTCTCAACGCTCGGTCTGGTCGGTGATGTCATTGTTGGGAAGGTTTGGCTTCCGAGCCGTGGCCACATGGCTTGGTATCACCGGCGTGATAACCTTGAGCATTGCTCCGGCGGACGCGCAGATCCAGAGAAGCTTTATCAATCTGGGCTTCGAATCGCCGTCGATTGCGTGCAACGTTTTGCAGGCGCCCGACAGCTTAATTCCTGGATGGTCGACAACACACCCCATGTCCAATGGAAACTGTGGCACCGGAAGAGGTCGCCTGATCGAGCTCTGGAGAAGCGGCTACAATGGTGTTCCGTCGCGTGCAGGAAGGCAGCACGCGGAGCTCAATGCACACCAGCCATCCCGAATCTACCAGACGGTATGTCTGCTCGAGGGAGACGAGATCGATTGGCAATTCAGTCATCGTGGCCTCTCGGGCACCGATGTCATGGATTTCAGTATTGGTACCGCCCAGCGGGTTGTTCGAGCGTCAACAAACAATGGCGGCGTTGGCGGTCACAGCAATTGCGGCAGCGGCGGCCTGATCACTGACTCTACCTGCAGTTCCGTTCAAGCGGGAAGCTGGAGAGACTATTCGGGCAGCTTCACATGGACTGGAGCGACGAGTCTCCAGGAGTTCGGTTTCACTTCAATTTCTGCGTCTGGCGGAGGTCCGGAATCTGGCAATCACATCGACCAAATTCAGCTGCGCATTCGCCCGTTCATCGAGTTCGCACAAAGTGAAACCAGAAATGCGGAAAGCGGGACGTCGTTGAACCTCCCGCAGCTCGTGGTCAGTGGTTATCTGGATGCGCCGGTTTCTGTGACAGTGAATGTGGTTGGGGGAACGGCTGTGCTTGGTGATGATTTCACGACACCGGGCGGCGGTACAAGCTTCACGATTTCAATCCCGGCGGGCACCTATACGGCAAATCAATTCGATCTCGGTATAAGTGTCATTGAAGATAATTTGTCTGAAGATGACGAGACAATCGAACTCGAACTCGTCGAGAACTCTGATTACAAATTAACAAGCACACAGACCTGCGGTGAAATGGCGGTTTCAAAAAGTACACACACTATTCAGGAAGAAAAACTCGAGCTTACCAATGTTGCAACACTCAACGATCTGAATGGGAACGGGGTGCCGGATGTCGGTGAGACGGTCTCCTATGTTTTCGCCGTCACCAACACCGGTTCGGTTGATCTGACCGGAGTGACGGTGGCTGCCCCTCTTCCTGGAGTTCCGGTATCCGGCGGCCCCATCAACCTTGCTGCAGGTGCAACAGATAGCTCGACTTTCACGGCGAGTTATACGCTGACCCAGGCAGATTTGGATGCCGGAGCCTTGCAGAATCAGGCGAAGGCATCGGCCACGGTTCCGATCTCGGGTCTCGTCATCGAAGATCTTTCCGACGACCCGGCAAACGCAGCGGACGTGGACCTGGAAGGCGACGGTGACCCGGATGATATAACCATTCTCGAACTTGTCGCCGCCGGGGAACATACCCTGGAGAAAAGTGCGGTCCTGATCGATACCAATGGCAATGGACGCCCCGATCTCGGAGAGACGCTCGAGTATACTTTCACTGTTGAGAATATCGGCAATGTCACTCTGTCCAACATCGCGGTTACGGATGAAAAGGTGACGGTTTCGGGCAGCCCGATTGCGTCGCTGGCACCGGGCCTGTCGGATTCGAGCGTGAAAGGGACTTACACGGTCACGCAGGCGGACATCGACGCAGGTCAGGTGGACAATAGTGCCCACTCGCAAGGGTCGGACCCTCGCGGCGATCCGATAAATGCGACGTCCTCCCCGCCGGGCGGCAATCCGGGCGACAAGACGGTGACACCGCTCGAGCAGACCAGCGATATGGACCTTGTAAAGAATGCCGAGCATCAGGATGCCGACAATGATGGTGTGATCGATATTGGTGAGACGATCCTGTATACGTTCGCGGTCAAGAATACGGGCAATGTCACGCTGACCGACGTGACCGTCGAGGATGAAAAGATTGAGGTTCAGGGCGGTCCGCTGGCAAGCCTTGAACCAGAGGCCGAGGACACCACGACCTTCACGGGTTCCTATGTCGTCACGCAGGAAGATGCGGACGCCGGTACAATCGAGAACGTTGCAAAGGGCAAGGCAAAGAACCCGAAGGGCGAAGAGGTGATCGTCGACTCGCAGCCACCTGGCGGAGAGCCGGGTGGGGCCACCCAGCTCGACATTCCGAGCAATCCCGGGATGAGCTTTTCGAAATCGGCGTCCTTCGACCTTGCCGACGATACGAATGGCAATGGTTTTCCCGACGCGGGTGAGCTCGTTCGGTATGTGTTCGACATCGAAAATACGGGCAATGTGACAATCTCGAACATTGTCGTCGATGACCCGCTGGCGAACACGAGCGGCGGACCGATAACAGCTCTCGGCTCTGGCCAAAGTGATAGCGAGACGATTTCGGGAACGCATGTGCTGACCCAGGACGAAGTCGACGCCGGCGAGATCACGAACCAGGCAACCGCGCGCGGTGAGACGCCCAAGGGCGCGCCCGTGACTGATATTTCTGACGATCCAGAGAATATGGAGGATCGGGACCAGGACGGCGATGACGACCCGGACGACCCGACAGTGCTTCAATTACCGCAGAAACTGTCGTTGGCACTGGAGAAAACCGGCACGTTTCGGGGAACGAAAAGCGGGCTGGCGCAGCCTGGCGATACTATCCTCTATGAGCTCACTGTAACGAATGACGGCAATGTCACGGCATCTGATGTGGAACCGCACGACCCCGGTCCGAAGTTCAATGGCAGGCCGGGAACTGGTTCGCTGTCAGCTTTCGCGCCTGCACGTGCCGAGATCCAACCGGGCGAAAGCAAGACGTTTGCGGCGACCTACACGTTGACGGCGGAAGATATTGCCAACGCTCAGGATGTTGAGGATGGGGTTCAGAACTCGGCAACAGCGACAGGCACTGGGCCGAAAGGGGACAAAACGACGTCGCCGGAGGTTACCGCAGTTCTCAACCTTCCGGGCTATCTGATCAGCAAGACGGCCGATTCATCAGAGGTTCAGCGCGGTGGCCGCGTGCGCTATGTGATCCGGACTCAGGGGATAGGATTTGATACACCGAGCGTGGTCGACATCGTTGATGAGATACCCATCGCATTTGCATATGTTTCTGGCTCGGCCATGCTCGGAAACGCGGCGTTGACCCCCAAGATCGACGGTCGGCAGCTGACCTTCGAGAGCATCACGCTGAACCCGGATGAAGAGGTCGAGATATCGCTGGAACTCCGCGTGACTGCTGCGGCGAAACCCGGTTCATACATCAATCGGGCCTGGGTGCAGGATGCCAACGGGCAGAGGGCCTCGCGTGTTGCGACAGCCGAGGTCGAGATTGTGCCGGATCCGCTTTTCGACTGCGGTGACCTGCTCGGAAAAGTGTTTGATGACAAGAATCGCAATGGCTATCAGGATGGGGGTGAGCCCGGTCTGCCCGGTGTTCGGGTCGCAACCGTGAAAGGGCTTCTTGTCACTTCGGATGACAATGGCCGTTTCCACGTAGCGTGTGCGGACCTTCCCGATCAGCGCATCGGAACCAACTATATCCTGAAGTTGGATCCGCGATCACTTCCTTCCGGTTATCGTGTCACGACGGAAAATCCCCGCGTCGTCCGCCTTTCTGCCGGCAAGGCGTCTGAGTTTCTCTTTGGAGCCTCCATCAGCCGGGTCGTGCGGCTTGAACTTACGGCGGATGCGTTTGAACCCGGAGAGAAAGATCTCAAACCGGATTGGCGCTTGCGTATCGACCAGTTGATCAACGTGCTCGACAGAGAGCCGTCCGTACTGCGGCTATCTTATGCCGGCGAAACGGATAGGCTGGCCAGGCAGCGATTGGATGCAGTGCGGCGGCTGATCGCGACGGAATGGCGCAACATCGGCTCACGCTACAGGCTCGAGATCGAGACACGGCTGCTGTCGCCACGCAAGGAGTGAATACGTGACAGAGGAAGGCGAAGTGATGCTGCCGCAGCACCGAACCACCGCTACGCGCTTGACGCCTTGAGCATCGAGGTATACATGATGCTCATGGCCCGCGCTTCAAGATCAATTCGTCCCGTTTCACGGCCGACGCCCGATTTCACCGACCCGGCTTACTGGCAGGGCACAATCAAGATGTCGCTCTCCAAGTTCTTCGTTCTGAGCGTTTTGCATCACAGGCCCATGCATGGATATGAGGTCGTCCAGGCCGTCGAGAAAACGACCAATGGTTGCTGCAGCCCCACCGAGGGCACGGTCTATCCCATGCTCAACGAGTTTGAGGCCGGGGGATATCTCTCCGCGCAACGCGAGATCGTGCAGGGTAGGGAACGGAAGATCTACACCTTGACCAACAAAGGGCGCGAGGCGTTCCAGATTGCCGTTGCGGCGTGGCTTGAAGCCACCGACTGCATTCTCGCCGGTAAGGCGTCAGCCGAGGCTCTGAAACGCTCACAAAGAACGCCGTGAATTCCATGCGGCTTATTTTGTGCTTATGCATCGCCTATCAAGGTATCGATGGGCGATGCCTTGAGGAGGGCGGTAAAGAGGCGTCCTCCCTGCTTCTCAACCCCTTGCCGAAAGAAAGCTGACAATGAGACTTCGCACGCTTCCCGACCCCGATTCACTACCTGCACTCGATCGGGACTGTGCATTTGAAAGGCCGGCAAGCGGGCTATCAGTGGGATTGCAGGAACCACCGCGCATCCTGCTGCTTTATGGATCCTTGCGCGATCGTTCCTACTCCCGCCTTGTTGTGGACGAGGCAGCGCGCCTCGTGCGCTTCTTCGGCGGAGAACCGCGCATCTTCGATCCTTCCGATCTTCCCCTTCCGGACCAGGTGAGGGGCGATGACCATCCGGCGGTACGCGAGCTGCGCGAACACGCGATGTGGTCGGAGGGCCAGATCTGGTGCAGCCCTGAAAGGCACGGGCAGATCACCGGCGTCATGAAGGCGCAGATCGATCACCTGCCGCTAAAGATGGGCGGCATGCGGCCGACCCAGGGTCGGACGCTCGCCGTCATGCAGGTCTCGGGCGGCTCGCAATCCTTCAACGCCGTGAACACGCTGCGTCTGCTCGGGCGCTGGATGCGGATGTTCACCATCCCCAATCAGTCGAGTGTGGCGAAGGCCTTTCAGGAGTTTGACGGAGACGGAAGGATGCTTCCTTCCAGTTATTATGAGCGCATCGTCGACGTGGTCGAGGAACTCGTGCGTTTCACGATTCTGCTGCGGCCGCATGTCGATCTTCTGACAGACCGCTATTCCGAGCGCAGGCAGGCCGGGCGAAAACCGGTTGATGCCAGTCGTGATCTCTCGGCACTCGCCGTGGCTCCGCAGGTGAAAAAGACCGGGACGTGACAAAGCCGATCTGGTTGATTGCCCACCCGTTCGTCAGTCACGGCAAGGGCTGGCCAGCCTGCGGCCGACTTTGGCTGCTTCCATCTGTGTCACAGACCTGACATCCACGCTGCCGAACTGGCGGTCGCAGCCATTGAAAAACTCGCAGGCGACCCGGCATCCCGTGTGCTGGGAAAAAGACGGGACAAGGCTGAAATTCTGCCCTGCCGGCAAAAGAAAAGGCCCGCACCCGATCGGTTGGCGGGCCCTCCGTCTCTGGGCGACGAATCGCGTTTTACTTGCGCAGCTCGGCCTCGATTTTGTCGAGCACCTCGGCCTTGCCCATGCCGGTCAGGAAGGCGAGCGTTACAATGGACGGTACGCCAAGGTCCGACGGCAGCTGCGTGGTCGAAACGATCAGATCCACGCCGTTCAGTTCAGAGCGCACTTCCGTGGCCTTGCACTGGCGGGGTTCGATGGTGATGCCGCGTTCCTTCATGGCCTCGGTGACAGCGCTGGCCACCACGGTGGAGGTGGCGATGCCGGTGCCGCAGGCAAACAGGACGGTCTTCTTGCTCATGAGGTGTCTCCCGATTGGTTGGGCACGAGAGCGGCTCACCGTTTCATGGAAACGCCGCTCCGCTTCAACTGCCTGTTTTCCCGCATTTGTGCGGACGTCAGGTGATTCCACCTGACAGCAAAATGCTCTACTTCAGAACCGCAGCGACATCGTCAAGCGACGATGCCTGCATGAGGCCGGAAATCGCCTCTTCGCTCTGGATCGTGGCCATGATTTCCTGCAGCATTTCGATCTGACGGTCCTTGTCATTGAGCGCCATCAGGAAGACAAGGCCGACTTCCACGGCCTCATCCGGATCTTCCATATTTGCGAAAGTCACCGGCTTCTTGAGGGTTGCAAGCGCGATGCCCGGCTTCACCACATGTTCCGGATCCGTGTGCGGCACCGCAACGTTCACCGCGTGGCCGAGCGGAAGCCCGGTCGGCATCGTGGCTTCGCGGGCAAGAACCGCATCGGCAAAACTGTCTTTCACGTAACCGGCTGCCTTGAGCCTGTCGGCAAGCAGTCGGATGACGGCCTCGCGGCTATCGGCATCGACCCCGAGGACAATCGCCTCGGGGTCGATGTGGTTAATAAGGGCTTCAGCCATTCACTAACCTATTCAGCCTTCTTGTGCAGTGGTTTCGTCGTCTTCCGCACCAGCCGCCCGTTCCCAGGCCAGCGTGTTGCGGCGGTAGAGCCAGAAGCACGCCGCGATGATGGCGGCAAGCACGCCCAGCCCGGCAGCGCCCAGGTTCCGGATTGCTGCGATGACCACGTAGGAAATCCACAGGAAGCCGTCGACCACCGAGGTGATCTGCACCGCGTTCTCAGGCATTTCGAAGCCCGAATCCACGGCAGCGCTGGTAAACAGGGGCGCAAGCGCGTTGGCCACATAGAAACCCACGGCCAGTGTCACCGTGCCGACGATCACCATGCGGAACACGTTGCCGCGCATCAAGGGCGCCGTCATCGCAACGATGAACGGAATGACCGCCAGGTCGGCAAACAGGATCACGCGATTGCCCGGCAGGATGATTGACAGGACGATGGCGATCGGCACCAGAATGAGCGACGACGAGATTGCCGCCGGGTGACCGATAAGGATCGCCGAGTCTAGACCGACCAGAAGCTCGCGGTCGCCGGTGCGCTTGCGCACGAATTCCTGTGCTGCTTCCGACACCGGCAGAAGCCCCTCCATGAGGATCTTCACCATGCGCGGCAGGAGCAGCATCACGGCAGCGAGCGTCATGCCCGTCTGCAGCACCTTGGACAGGATCGTGCCGAAATCGCCGGCGTTGTAATAGGCGATGACACCGAGCACCAGGCCGATGATCAGGCCGAGCACGACCGGTTCGCCGAACACGCCAAACCGGCGCTCAATGGTTTCGGTCGAGATGTTGACCTTGTTGATGCCGGGAATGCGCTCGATGATCCAGTTGACCACGATGGCGATCGGAAGGATCTGAGCGGATGCCAGATGCGGAACCGAAACGCCGGGAATGCCATAGAATTTCTGGACGGCACGGGCCGACCAGTCGGCAAACAGCAGCGAAAGCGCTGCCATGAGAGCCGCCACGACGAGGCCGTAGACAAGGCTGCCTGTCGCTGCCACGGCGAGCGAGCCGATGAACGCGAAGTGCCAGAAGTTCCAGACGTCGACATTGAGCGTGCGGGTCATGCGCGTCATCAGAAGCGCGATGTTGACCGCAATGCCGATCGGGATCACCCACAGGCCCACCGACGAGCCAAAGGCGATCGCGGCGGCAGACGGCCAGCCCACATCGACAATGTCACGCTGAATGCCCGTATTGGTGACGATAGCCTGCGCCACGTCGCCAATGGAGCCGAGCATCAGCCCGAGAACCAGATTGATGCCGATGAAAGCCACGCCGATGGTCACGGCGGCACGGAATGCCTTGCCGATCTTGGCCCCCAGCACTGCGGCAATGACAAAAATGACGATGGGCAACAGAACCGTTGCGCCAAGCGTATCAACGGCCGCTTTGAGGCCGCTCAGGAATGCGTCCATTTTCCTCCCCCTGAATCCCTGCTCATAATCATTCGCGATCAGAACATTTGTTTCTCAACGTAGACGCAAGTTTATGGCGCGCGGCCACTTTGCTGTCAATTGGCGAATCCGCTCGAAAAAATGCGCGGGACCGCAAAAAAATGCACTTCCTGATTTCCTCATAAGTAGCGTTTCTCGCAAACTACAATCATAAGATGAAATCAGAACGGACGGGGCGATGATGCTCTCTGGTTACAACATAGTCATCCGGCCTGCATCGACCGGTCCACACGCTTCCCCTCCGTAACAAGCGGAACAGAAATTCACTTCACATCCTGTGAAGTGGCCGCCAAAGCCGGCCCTCCCGCCCCCCGGGTCGGCTTTCTCCCAAAGCCTTGCCTCACTTTCTGAAAGTGCAGGTGAGGCTTTGGGACCCTCCCATGCATCGGCTCGTGTGTCTCGCGTGACTGGCCAAACTCACCGGACCTGCCCGTGCCCGCAAAACCTCTCATTGATCGCGTCTCGATCTGCCGGCTCCTCGATGAAATGGCTGAACTGGGATTTTCCAGCGCCGAAGTCGACATCATGCTTGTCCGACAGGGCGCCGTGGACCTGGACGTTCTTCAGGAGTGCAAACGCAACCATCCCGTATTCAGCCGCGCATCACGCAGGAAGCGGCGCCTTCTGCGCATCAAACGCTAGGAATGATACGCCCGCCAAGCCATTTTCGTGGTTGTGCGGTGCCTGAGCGCTTCATCGTTTCACGAAACCGATAAAGCGGCCCTGATATCCGGCTTCCGCAGTTCCGGGCACAGCCCGTTTACGACGCTCCTTGGAATTGCCCTGGATTGTTGAAGTCATCCCCACCCTGCCGTGACTGGCCAGAGACAGGTGCAGGAACTCAGCCGGCTCAGCGCCCCATCGATGCGGCCGCGCCCGGTGCTCTGGCGCGGCCGCATTTCAAGTTCGCCTGAGAGATTTCTTTAATTCTCGGTGCTGTGTGAGGCCACAGTGGCATCGGTCTGATATTGCGCCAGGGCGCCTTCATATCCGAACAGGGCCGCTGCCACTCTGGCCGCGGCAGTTTCGACCAATGCCGCCTTGCCGGCAGGTTGAAACGTCTCCTTTACAAGAGAGGAGGCCTGTACCTCCCGAGACGCCGAATCCAGGAGATGCCAGTAGATCCGTACCTCGTCTCCTTCTATCTGAACGCTTGTCAGCAGTTCGTACACGTCGCTTTCAGGACCGAACATCGCCCTGATCCGGGAGACGGCCGTTTCAAGTTTCTCATGCGGACGCACACCGACGGAACGCACGGCCCTCTCACGCCCGACATTCAACCACAATGCATCGTTCAGCATCTCGGCAAGCTGGTTGGCGTTGGCATTTGCCTGGCTGGTTCGTGCGGTATCGAGCACGAGTACAGGGGCGGCACTGCGGTCCGCATGGGTGGTGAAGTCTAGCCAGAGCAGGGGTGCAACCGACAGTGCAAGGCCGAAGGCGGCAACGAGCCCGGCGCCTACAGCCAAAGATCGTGATCTAGAGAAATGTCGGTATGCGAGTGCGGCAAATATGTTTCTCGGGCCGCGCCTTTCAAAAACCGGAATATAGGCCCCCAGCGGTATGGAGATGTGGACCGGGTCTGCCCTTCCGGGGCCCGCATAGTAGTCGCGCAGGGACTTTCGCAATTGTCCTGCTGCGATCCGGACGATCGGATCGACCGTTGCATCGAAGCTGGCATCCCTGCCAAAGACGTCGACCGCAATTGTGAACGCCTTGATCCGGTCAGCACGCCCTGCGAGCGTTTCCTCGACAACGAAACGCAGGAAGCGCCTGTTGCGATCCGATGCCCGGAAGTCCGCGCTCTGAAGAAGCGCGTCCAGAACTGCAAGCTGCTCCTCTCCGGTGCCCCCATCCCCCGGTGATATAATCTGAGATTTCTCCTTTCTTTCCTGTTTCGACACCCCGTTCCTGTGTGTTTCAGCCTCGTATTTCTGCAGCATTATCTCTCGCTTTTCGCAAGTCTGGAGGGTGCCCGGCACGCCTGAAATACGATCCGGCGCGGCCCTCGCCAATCTGGATTTTTGTCGTGTACGCAACAGGAGCACCATGCAGTCTTCGGGCAAAAACGGCGCGCATCCCCGCAGGGGTGTCGCCCGGAAGATGCACGAAACGATACGGTGAAATTGCTGGCGTGCTCCAGCGACACCGATGGCTTTTGCTCGAACAGACGGTACAGGGAACGCAAAACTGAGTTGAATTATTCCGGACGATACGGTTATCGCCGACGCTTCAAACAAGCATTCGGCATGGCTTATGAACAAGTAAGCCGTAAGCCCAAGCAGGTAATTTGGCGCACCATTCAGGGCTTTGAAGACCGTATTGGCGCTTCCGCCGAGCAACATACATATCTGGTGATCGCCAGGTTATGAGCCGCTGGGCGCGACAATTCCGTGCAGGCGTTTTCGGATGGTCGCACTGGTGTCGTGTTCCACGACAACTATCCCGATCTCGTCAGAAAAAATGAAGAACGCACCGAACCGGGACAAAACCCATGCGCACCGGAGAAAGTGTAACCCATCTTTCCGGTATCAAATGTAAACCATGTGACAAGAATGGACCGTTTGGAAATGGCGCGCCCGAAAGGATTCGAACCTCTGACCCCCAGATTCGTAGTCTGGTGCTCTATCCAGCTGAGCTACGGGCGCGTGATCGCGTGAGCGACCGTCGAAGCAGTCATTGTTGCCGCCGACCGCGGTTAACTAGCGAGTGCGGCACAGAATTGCAAGCGCTATCGAAGGAATTTTCCTGATATCTGCACAGGCGGCGTACACGCGGCTCTGGTGCCTCAGGCCGAGGGCGTTGCGTCGGGTATGGTGATGGCGAAAACCGTATGTCCACCAGTACTTTCCACCAGTTCAAGGGCACCGCCATGAGCTCGCACCAGTTCCTGTGCGATGGCCAGGCCAAGACCGGTTCCGCCGCTTTTGGCGGAGCCGCGGAACGGAGCGAAGAGATTTTCGCGTGCCTTCTGCGGAAGGCCGGGGCCAGTGTCGGTCACATGAATGCGTGCGGTATGGTCCACCCGTTCAGCCGAGATGGTCAGGCGTCTGACGATAGACGGGCCATGGTCGCCCGCCATTGCCTGAACGGCGTTTCTGCTAAGGTTTGAGAGAACCCGGAAGAGGTGCTCCGAATCGGCGCTGATTTCAAAGTCCTCATCCACCGCATTGGTGAATTCGATGCTGTTGTCGGCATCGAGCGGCAGGACATTGCGCACCTCTTCGACCAGGGCATGCAGGCGCAGCCGGCGGCGGCTGGGAGGCGCTTCCTGCGTGCGACCGTAATTGAGCACCCCCTCCGAATAGGTCACCGCTCGGTCGAGCGTACGCAGCAGGCGTGGTGTAAGGGTTTTGACCGCCGGGTCGTCGATGGTGCTCAGCCGGTCGGAGATGAGATGCGCCGAAGCCAGCATGTTGCGCATGTCGTGGTTGATCTTGGAGACGGCCAGGCCAAGGTCGGCGAGGCGCTTTTGTTCACCCAGCGTTTTCTGCAGGGCTGCCTGCATGCGCGCGAGCTCGCGCTCGGCCACGCCGATCTCATCGCCGCGAACTTCAGGTGTGATGACACGACCGGGCTCGTCGGGTGCAGCGGCGAAAGACAGCATGGACTGCGTCATGCCGCGGATCGGGCGGATCATGATGCGGTTGATGGCATAAAAGACCAGCGTCGCGGTGAAGAGTGAAATGATCAGCGAAAGAAACGCGACATTGCGCGCATAGGTCAGCATGGCATCCCTGAGACCCGTGTCGGCGATCAGGATCTCAAAAATCTTGCCCGTGTCGCCCACCGTGCCGAAAATGCGGAACACGCGATCGCCGCCGAAGAAGAGCGTCGAAAAGGTCTGGGCGATGGCCGCCGGCGGAGCGATCGCATCGAGGTCGATGTGCTCGTCCACTTCCGGCGGCATGTCGGTGACGACCAGAATGCGCGAGACGTCTGCATCGCGCACGGCAATCGCCTTCACGCCTGTCGCCATCAGGAGTTCGTCGCGTATCGGGGGGGCAAGCGTCTCGTCCTCGCCTTCCATGAGGATGATGCTGACGGCGGCTGCATTGTCGAGCCGCTGCTGCATCCACTGCATGCCGAAATTGGCCACCGACGGGATGAAGATCAGGACTTCCGCGATCATCACGAAAAGCACGGTCAGCAAGAGAAGCTTGGTCGAGAGCCCGCGCGTGAGCGGAACGAAGCCCGTCTCGTGCGGTTGTCCGCTGATGTCGCCCGCTGTTCTTTCTGCCATCGTTCAGCGTTTTCCGGGGCCGCTTACGGTTGTTTTCCTGCTCACGCGTCCTGAAGCATGCATCAGCCGAAACGGCTCAGAAACCGCACCACCGCGCGTACCAGAGGCTTGCGTGTCGTCTCCGTGAAATACGTGATCGCGGCCCGTTTGCCAATCTCGGTCATGGTCGGGTAGGGGGAGACATAGCCGGCGATGTCGCGCACGCCGAGTTTTCGGGAGATGGCAAGCGCCCAGAAATTGATCATTTCGCCCGCATTGGCGCCAGCGATGGATGCGCCGAGAATGCGGCCCTTGCGGTCGGTGACGAGCTTGATCAGCCCCTCGGTTTTGCGTTCGGCCTGCGCGCGGTCGTTTTCGCTATAGGGCCAGCGCAGAATGCTGATCTTGCGGTGGCTTTTGCGGGCCTCGTCCTCATTCAGTCCCACATGGGCGATTTCGGGATCCGTATAGGTTGCCCAGGGAATGATGTTCCGGTCTTCGCGTGCGGGCAGGCGGAAGAGCAGGGCGCGTATCACCAGCCCGGCATGATACCCCGCCACATGGGTGAACTGCAGCCCGCCCGCTACGTCGCCGATCGCATAGACGCGGCGATTGCTGGTGCGCAGCTTGTCGGAAACCTTGATGCCGCGCCGGTCGTGCTGGATTCCGGCCCTGTCGAGCTCCAGCGACGCGATATTGGGTGTGCGGCCCGCGGCAATCAAAAGGTGAGAGCCGTCGATGCTGCGGGTTCCCTCGGCATCTTCCACATGAACACGCACGCCCGAACGGCCACGCTTCTCCACCTGTGTGACTTTCGTGTGTTCGAGCACATTCACGCCTTCGGAGCGGATGTTTCGGAGTGCGAAAGCGGTCAGTTCGGGGTCGTCCTTGCCGAGCGCGGCCAGTGCTTCCACCACCGTGACTTCACTGCCCAGGCGACGGTGCGCCTGCGCCAGCTCCATGCCGATGGGGCCGCCACCGACGACGATCAGATGCGCCGGCCTGCGGGTCTGAGAGAAAATCGTCTCATTGGTGAGGTAAGGAACATCTTCGACGCCCTGTATCGGCGGAACAAGAGGCGATGACCCGGTTGCAATGACGAAGCGGCGGGCGCGGATCTCATAATCGCCGGCGATCACCGTGCGCCCGTCTTTGAAACGCGCTTCCTCCTGGATGACCTGCACGCCGAGCGCGGTAAAGCGTTCGACGGAATCGTTGGGCGCAATGGCTGCGATGGTCGCTTCCACATGCTTCATCACCTGGCGGAAATTGACCTCCGCTTCCGCAGGGGCGATGCCAAAGGCGGCACCGCCCTGCATCAGATGGGCCTGTTTGCCGGCGGCGATCAACGCCTTGGAAGGCACGCAGCCATAATTGAGGCAGTCGCCGCCCATCTTTCCGCGCTCGACAAGCACGACGGGAACACCGAAGGCGGCAGCGGCGGCTGCGACGCTCAGGCCGCCGGAGCCGGCGCCAATGACGCAGATGTCGGGAGTAAGAAGGGTCATTCAGGCAGTCTCGTGGTTGTTCGGCAATCAGGTGTCGGGCGACCGGCGCAGTTTCTTCACCGCGACCGGGATGGCGGCAACCAGCGCCAGCGCAGCAAAGGCTAGAGTGAGCTGCGGCGTTATGAGATCGCCGAGCGTCACCTCGCGCCCGGCTTCGGCGGCGGCGACAAGCACGCTGTCCAGCCCGTGGCCGAGATAGGCGTAGGCGAAGGTGCCTGGCAGAATGCCGAGAAAGGTGGCTGTTGCATAGGTACGCAACGGTACATTGAACAGTGCCGGCGCGATGTTGACGACCCAGAACGGGAAAATCGGAGCGAGCCTCAGCACCAGAAGATAGTTGAAGGCATCCTCCTCGAAGCCCTTCGCCATGCGCGAAACGCGCCCGCCGATCTTTTGTGCCAGAACACCTGAAAGCGCGCCGCGTGCCGCCACAAAGACGGCGGACGCACCGACGGTGGCAGCGACCGCCACGAGCGCACCGCCGAGAAGCCAGCCGAAGAGGAAGCCAGCAAACAGCGTCAATATGGAAGCGGCGGGAAAGGAAAAGGCGACGGCCATGGCATAGAGAACCGCAAAGCCAAGCGGAGCAAGAAACGGATTTTCTGCGACGAAGCCTCGTAAAACACCGCGGCTTTCGGAAAGGAATTCGAGCGACAGATACTGATGCAGTCCGAGCGCATAGCCACCGGCCAGGCCCGCGAGCACGATGAGCAGCGGAAGAAAGCGCTTCAGAGGCGAGCGCCTTGTGTTTTCGTGGCTGCCATTTTCGGTCGTCTGCATCATCGTCATCTTTCGGGTCTCCGCCGCCAAAGGCTCCATGTTGTGCGGCAACAGGCCCGTACATGCGTGTTGCGACCCGTCCGCGCAACGAAAGATACGCGGTCTCACCGCCTTTTGAGGCGCGGCCGCATGGATATCACCGATCCGTGAAGCGCAGAGAGAATGAAAAAAGCCCGCTCGAAAGCGGGCTTTTCGGAGGGACCACGCGTCTGCGTCAGGCTTTTGCCCGTTCCAGCGAAAATGCGCCGGGCCCAAAGGCGGCGAGTATGAGAAGGCCGCCAGCCATGGAGATATTCTTCATGAACATGATGCTCTGCATCTGATCGGCAAAGTCGAAATGGGCGATCAGGCCGGAGGCGACGCTGAACAGCGCAAGAAGCAGTGCGGCAATGCGTGTCTGAAAGCCAACGACGATGGCAAGGCCGCCGACGAGCTCGAGCAGGGCGACGATCCAGGCCGTCACGACCGGCAGGGGCAGGCCCATGCTGCCGAAATAGCCGGCGGTGCCGCCAATATTGGTGATCTTTCCGAAGCCGGAAACGATGAAGATGACCGCGATCAGAATCCGGCCGATGAGAACGAGTGCATTCTGGGACATTGCTGGGTTTCCTGTGAGAAGTGATATTCTTCGATCAGGCATATACGCCAGTGGATTGTACAGAAAAACTGCCCCATTGGTTACGCTGTGTTATCAAAACGAGCGACAATGAGCGGGAATTCCCGGCCTGAAGACGGTCGCGCTTCAGGCCGGTGAGTTGTGAAAGGCGGCGATCAGGACGGTGCAATCATCTTTTCGGGACGCACAAGCCGCTCGTAATCTTCTTCGGAGACGAGACCGCTCTTGAGCGCTTCCTCACGCAGCGTGGTGCCATTCTTGTGCGCTGCCTTGGCAATGGCAGCCGCATTGTCGTAACCGATCGCCGGCGCGAGCGCCGTCACCAGCATGAGCGAACGCTGCATCAGGTCGGCAATGCGCGTTTCGTCGGCTTCGATGCCTTTTACGCAATTGTCGGCGAAGGAGCGCATTGCATCGGTGAGGATGCGGATCGACTGCAGCACGGCGTTTGCAACGACCGGCTTGAAAACGTTGAGTTCGAAATGGCCCTGGCTCGCGGCGATGCTGACGGTGGTCTGGTTACCCATGACCTGAGTGGCGACCATGGTCAGCGCCTCGGCTTGGGTCGGGTTCACCTTGCCCGGCATGATGGAAGAGCCCGGCTCGTTCTCCGGCAGCTTCAGCTCACCCAGGCCCGAGCGCGGGCCGGAGCCCAGGAAGCGGATGTCGTTGGCGATCTTGAAGAGATCGGCGGCGAGCGCGTTCAGCATGCCGTGGAAGGCGTTCAGCGCTCCATGGCTCGCCAGCGCCTCGAACTTGTTCTCGGCGGTGCGGAAGGGCAGGCCGGTGATGGCGGCCACTTTTGCCGCGAACGCCTTGTCGAAGCCGATCGGAGCGTTGAGGCCCGTGCCGACGGCCGTGCCGCCCTGTGCCAGCGCATAGACATCGTTCAGGCTCTCTTCGATGCGCCTGGCACCGAGCTGGAGAGCCGCCACATAGCCGGAAAACTCCTGACCGAGCGTGAGTGGGGTGGCATCCTGCGTATGGGTGCGGCCGATCTTGACGATCCCGTCGAATGCCTGGGCCTTCTCTTCGAGCGCTTCGGTCAAATATTGCAGCGCAGGCAGAAGCTCGGCTGCCGCCTCGCGGCCGGCTGCAATATGCATCGCCGTGGGGAAGGTATCGTTCGAGGATTGCCCCATATTGACGTGATCATTGGGGTGGACCGGCTTCTTGGAACCCATCTCGCCGCCCAGGATTTCAATGGCGCGGTTGGAGATCACCTCATTGGTGTTCATGTTCGACTGCGTGCCGGAACCGGTCTGCCAGACGGAGAGCGGAAAGTGATCGTCAAGCTTGCCCGCGACGACTTCCCTGGCCGCCTCGATCATCGCCTCGCCGATCTTCCGGTCGAGCTTGCCGTTTTCGAGGTTTGCCTCGGCGGCAGCCTGCTTGACGATGCCAAGTGCCCGCACGAGGGGGATGGGCATTTTTTCCGTACCGATCTTGAAATTGCCCAGCGACCGTTGTGTTTGCGCGCCCCAGTAACGGTCTGCGGCAACCTCCAGCGGGCCGAATGTATCTGTCTCGGTGCGGGTCTTGGACATGCGATCGTGCTCCATTGTCATTTCGCGCGTCGGGCGGGCGGGTGCGGCTCGACGAGCCCTGCTGCCTCTACCCCAAAAGTGCTGCCGTTTAATGGCGCGGGCGAAGGGATTTGGCAATAGCCCGTGCGGCCCGCGCTGCGGTCGCGTCCGCGACTGCCGGCAAACTGTTCATTGCGCTCCTTTCCGGCATTGGATTATCACAGGCGATGTCGCGCGCCGTCAGCCAGACGGCTCTCGTATGCGTTGAAGACTTCTGGGGGGAATGTGTTTAGACATTTTACGAATGCGCAGACGGTGCGGACCTCCGGTCCCCCTTTTGCTGCGGCCCTGCTGATCGCGGCAGAGCATCTTGGGTTTCTTGAAGAAACCGGCATTGTCTTTTCTGTCCTGGCTGGGCTGTTCCTGGTCGCCACCGTCTTTTCATCGGTGCATTTCGCCGAGGTCATATCCGTTCGCATCGGGCAGCCTTTCGGCTCGGTTCTGCTGGCAATTGCCGTCACCGTGATCGAGGCCTCGCTGATCATTTCCATGATGCTGTCGCCATCGGAAGGAGATCCGACCGTGGCGCGCGACACGGTGTTTGCCACGGTCATGCTGGTTCTGAACGGTGTTGTCGGGCTTTGCCTGCTGGCCGGAGGTCTGCGCCATCGCGAGCAGTCTTTTCAGAGCCATGGCGCTGTGGCGGCATTCAGTGTGCTTGGCACGCTGGCAACGCTCACACTTATCCTGCCCAACTTCACGCTGGCCGTTGAGGGGCCGTACTATTCGATCGTGCAGTTGGTCTTCGTGACGGTCGTATCGCTTCTGCTCTACGGGCTGTTCCTGTTTGTGCAGACGGTGCGTCACCGTGGCGACTTTCTCGACATTGCAGCAGCCGATGCGGCCGTCCATGTGAAACCCGGCGGGGGAGAAACGGCATGGAGCGGCCTGATGCTCGCCGTGTCGCTTCTCATGGTCATCGTTCTGGCGGAAGCGCTGGCGCCTGCCATAGAGGAGGGTGTGTCCGTTCTCGGGCTGGCAGAAGCCTTTGTCGGGCTGATCATCGCGGCTGTGGTTCTGCTGCCGGAGGGCATGACGGCCCTGCGTGCTGCAGCCTCGAACCGTCTCCAGACGAGCATGAATGTGGCCACGGGTTCGGCTCTTGCCAGTGTCGGTCTGTCGATCCCGACCATCGCCATTGCATCGCTGCTTCTTGGCGAGCCGATCACGCTCGGGCTCGATCCGGAACACATCGTGCTTCTGGTCCTGTCGCTCTTCGTTGGCATGCTCACCCTGGCGACGGGGCGTACCACGATCATGCAGGGCGCGGTCCATCTGGTGGTGTTCTTCTGCTTTCTGCTTCTGGCCGCGGTTCCCTGACCAGACCCGATATCAATCCATGAAAAAGGGCGCTCCCGAAAGGAGCGCCCTCAGACCACTGACAAACCCCGTCGATTTTCGGCGGGGTTTTGTTCAAGTGTGTGCGGTTTCTGGTTTTTGCCTGTCAGGAACAGGCGTCATCAGGCCCAACCGCTCATGCGGCGGCTGTTTTGGGAGCTTTGGTGAGCGCCAGTGCGATCTTCTTGATGTTCTGGGCGGCGGCGGCGAGCAGGCACTGCACACGCACCTTCCACAATCGTCGGAACCGAGCATAGCGGTGCCCGTGCAACTGCTTGGCATCGGCAAAGGAGCGCTCCACCGTCTCCTTGCGTCGGCGGTAGATCGCCTTGCCCTTCGGCGTCAGCCTTAGCCGGTCGGCCCGTTCCCGGTGATCGGCCCACACATGACGCGTGATGGTGCGCACCGCCTTTGCATTGCTGGTGCAGG